>DATKUA010000041.1:0-10606 GCA_035530855.1 Acidobacteriota bacterium
TCGGACGAGACAGCCAATTTCACTGTTTTACGAACAGTTTAATCCAATCGAACATTGCACAATGCAAAACACAGAATTGTAACATTAAAAAATTAAAACGCCAGAGAAACCGCGCGCTCCGACTATCATTTAGCATGGACCTCTCGCAATCGATGTAGGGGCGGCCTTTATGCCGCCCTGTCCCGCAAAGGGGTCAGTCCGTGAATTCCGCCCCCACACAGGCATTACAATCGAATTCAGGGACTGACCTCTTTGGGCAACCCCTTCAGGGTTGTTCCGAGTGGATGACGATCCCGCACCCGGGGTGGCGCTCCGCTTACCCCAGGCTACCATTGTTGAATCCTTTCAGGATTGTCCTGATTCGGTGATGCGGGCGCGATAAATCGCGCCTCTACTATTAGTCGGCAGGGTCATTCGGGAAGCACTGTAGGGGGCATCCGCCGCGGCGGATTTATGCCGCCCTATCCCGCCACAGGCGGGATTCACGGCCGCCGCATCCAGCGAAGGGGGGCCGAAGAAAAGACGGGCGCGATAAATCGCGCCCCTACTATTAGTCGGCAGGGTCATTCGAGAAGCACTGTAGGGGCGGCCTTTATGCCGCCCGATCCCGCCAGGGGCGGGATGAATTGAGACGGGGGCGCTCCGCCATAGGCGGATAAATTCAGCACCCCCCTACAATCAATCGGCAGGGTCATTCGCAAAGCACTGTAGGGGCGGCCTTTATGCCGCCCGATCGCGCACCGCGCGATAACTAAAGCGGGCGCGATAAAGCGCGCCCCTACTATCAATCGGCAAGGACCTCTCGTAATCGATGTAGGGGCGGCCGCCGAGATTCCGTGACTATCGCTTACTCGATGCCGTGAATCCGGTTGTAGTCCTCCATCGACATCGAGTGCTCGCGCTCCACGCGCTCGCGGTTGAAGGGTCCGCTGTTGTAGGAGCAGAAGGGGAACATCAGCCCGCCCGGCGTGGAGTAGTGGATGACGCACCGCTTCACGCGCGCCGTCTCGTAGTTATATCCGTCCATGAAGTGCATGCCGCCGACCAGCATCAGCTTCCACTGGGTGCCGCGGCCCGCGCGCCCGACGTCCTTGTCCACCAGCCCGGTGAGCGCGTTGAGGAACTGCTTGAAGCTCAGCCCCTTCGGTGCCTTCTTGCGGTCGAAGTGCCTGCGCAGCGTGTTCAGCATCGAGATCTTGCTGAGGAGCTTGAACCGCGCTTTGTGCGCCTTGAAAGCCAGTTTGTTCATGTCCTCCAGCATGCCCGGCACGTTGATGAACTGCGGCATCGGCGTTACGGTGCCCCAGGGGTCGTCGATGTTCATGATCAGGTAGGTGGCCAGGGAGCAGTGGGGGTGGCAGGTGATGTTGATCGTCTCCTTGCCACGCATGGCCATCGCCAGCTTGCTGAAGGGGCTGGCGCAGGAGATCGGGTACCAGTACTCGCGCGGGATCTTGCCGGTCTGCTTCTCGATGTCGATCACCATGTCGGGGAGGGTGTAGCGCATCTCGTGGCGCTTCTTCTCGTTGATCCGCCCGGTGATCGCCACCGGCTGGAAGGAGATGCCCGAGCAGATGTCGGCCCACTCGATCGCCGTCTCGACGATCTTGCCCACCATGTGGTCGTTGAAGCCCTTGACGATGGTCGGTGTGAAGACCACGTGGATGTTGTACTTGCGCATGTTGGCCAGCGCCTGCAGCTTCTTCTCGTAGTAGCCGCGCTTGCCGCGGGTCTTGCGGTGGACCTCGTCGTCGGTGCCGTCGAACTGCAGGTAGACGGTGTGCATCCCCGCCTCGGCGGTCTTGCGGCAGAACTCATCGTCGGCCAGGTTCAGGCCGTTGCTCGCCATCTGGATGTGGGTGTAGCCCATCTCCACCGCGGCCTTGACGATCTCGAAGAAGTCGGGGTGGACCGTCGGCTCGCCGCCTGAGAACTGCACCACGCGCCCGGCCACCGGCTTCATCTCGCGGTAGGCCTGCAGCATCTCCTTGATCTCCTCGATGCTTGGCTCGTAGATGTAGCCGGCGGCGTTGGCGTTGGCGAAGCAGATCGGGCACTTCATGTCGCAGCGGTTCGTCAGGTCGATGTTGCCCAGGGCCGTGTGCGAGACGTGCTGGTTGCAGATCCCGCAGTCGTGGGGGCAATTGCTGGCGTCGGTCACTTTGGGATTGGAGAGGCCCTTGCCCTCACCGTAGGTGAAGTCCTCGGCGCGCAGGTAAATCTCGACGTCCGACCAGTAGATGTCCTTGTAGTAGCCGTGCTCGGGGCAGGTCTTCTCCATCCAGACCTTGCCGTCCTCGGCGAAGAGCCGCGCATCGATGTTTATGTAACACTCAGGGCAGATCGAACCCACCGTCTTGGGCAGGCCCCGTTGGAGCGGCTTTATCTCTGTCCCCGTGTGTGTCTGGGTCGGTTGATCGGAATGCTCACGGTTCACTATATATTCGAGATCGAATACCTCCGTCTCGTCGCCGGCGTGGATTTTCATAAATCACCTGTTTCTCTGCGGGTGGATTACTGCCGCTTTTCTCTGATATCTCGGCAAGATTCCACCTTCTTCGTTATCCTTCTCACCACCTAACAGATAATAAGGACCGGACACTCCAAGTCAAGGATTTTAACCTTTATATCGCGATTTATTAGCTATTGCGTCGGTTGCCGTTTCCGCGCCGCGGCGATAGACTTCACCAAGGGCTCGGAGGGGGCATGCGCAGGACTCTGGCTATTCTCAACGAACTGTTGCTGGCCTGGGCCGTCGCCCTCTGCGCCGGCACCGCGCTCGCCGGCGGCTACATGCTGGCCGGGCTGCAGCCCTTGCTGATTCTGCAGCCGGCCGCCACTTCCCTCGTGTGGATCGGGCCCGCTCTCGTGCTCGTCTGGCTCGCCTCGGCGGGGATGTTCGCCGTCGCCCGGGCCATGGGCCTCGAGTGGTCGCGGCTGCATTCCGCCCGCGCACTCCGTCCGTTGCTCCTCGGCCTCCTGGCACTTGCCCAGCCCCTCATCGGCTACGCCGGCATCGCCCTGCCGTTGCTCACCCTGGGCGCCGCCGGCTCGCTCTGGCGATGGTGGAGTTTGCTGCAAAGCAGCGACGCCGCCGCCGGGCTACCGAAAGGTATTGAATCGGCCCTCGAGAGATTGGGCGACGGCCGCGCAGCCGCCGCTCTCTTCGTTCTCGCCCTCATAGTTTACGCCTTCTTCGCCTCGGGCCTCATCTCCGCCCTGCCCGACCCCAACGGCGACGAGCCCCACTACCTCATCATCAGCTACAGCCTGCTGGCCGACGGCGACGTCGAGCTCTCCAACAACTACTACGAGAACCGCGACTACCGCCTCTGGCACTCCTACGAGGGGCCGGCTGTCGGCTACGCCCACACGAAGAAAGGCGCCGGCGGCAACGACCAGGAATTCTCGATGCACACCTCCGGCCTGCCCGCTTACCTCGCGCCCTTCCTGGCGATCGGACTCTGGTGCGGCAATCCCGCCGCCGTCCACTTCTTCACCCGCCTCGGCATGACGCTCCCCGCCGCGGCATTCATCGCCCTGCTCTTCCTCACACTCCGCCGACTCGATCTCGACCGCCGCACTGCACTCGGAGCGACCCTCCTCGCCGCTATCACCGCACCCGTGCTCTTCTTCTCATTCCACATCTTCACCGAGCTGCCCGCAGCCCTGCTCTGCCTATTCGCCTTCCACCACCTCTGGCCCGATCGCCCGCCATCGTGGCTGCCGCGGATCTTCGTCGGCCTCGCACTCGGCACCCTGCCCTGGCTCGGACCCAAGTACCTCGCCCTCGCGGCGCCGCTCGGCATACTCTGGATGGTGCGCGAAAAGCGCTGGGGAATCGAATGGCGCAAAGCCGCCGCACTCGCCCTGCCGGGGCTGGTCGTCCTCCTCGCCTTCCTCTGGCACACCTATGCCCTCTTCGGCACCTTCAACCCCTCGGCCTACTACGTCGGCGCCGGCGGCAGCATCCTCGACCGCAATCCGGTCTTCAAGGTCGGCCACGCGGGCGGCCTGCTCGAGGCGGGCGCCATCGCCGGCAAGACCGCGCTCTCCTACTGGGTCGACCAGAAGGAAGGGCTGCTCGCCTTCGCGCCCTGGTTCCTGCTCGCCCTCTCCGGCTGGATCGGCATGCTGCTTTCGAAGCAACACCGGAGGCTGGCGCTCTGGCTCCTCGGCCTCGCCGGGCCCTTCTACCTGCTCTACAGTCTCACCGGCTTCGGCGGCGGCCACAGCCCGCCGGCACGTGCGGTGACCTCTATCATCTGGGCCTTCATCATCCCCGCCGCCTGGATGCTGCCCAGGGCACTCCGCCGCGCGCGCGAGCTCACCTTCGCGCTGATTATCGTCTCCCTGATTATCACCGCCGTCCTGCTGCTCCAGCCCACGTTCCTCTACCACGACTTCCACGTCCGCGCCTCGCACATCCTCACCGCGCTCTCCACGCCCTTCCTCGACGCCACCGCTCTCTTCCCCTCGGTAAACAACAAGCACTTTGAGAACTGGCCCGTCGCGCTGCCCTGGATCGCCCTGCTGGCCGGCGCCGCTCTCTGGATCGCCCTCCGCCGCGACACCGATAGAGACCACCAAATCCGTTGGGCCGGGGCGTCGGTCGTCTTCCTCGCCCTCGCAGTCCTGCTCTGGGCCGGGCTGGCGAAGACGCCGCCGCTCGAAGCGCAGAGCTACCGCGCGGCCGCCCGCGACATGGATGTCCTGCTTCAGCGCGGCGCCTTCCATCTCGAGCGCGATTCCTTCTGGGTGCGCACCAGCTTGCGCGGCGAGTGCTACCTGCTCAGCAATGGTCCCGCGGCGCCCGTGACGCTGCATTTGCGGACCGTCGTGCCCAACGCCGTGCGGCTCTACGACGGCGTCTCAACATTCGAGTTGCGCCTCGTCGCCCGCAAGCGCGGCGAGCTGACCATCACGCCCCGCGGCGGCTTCCGCATCGGCGACCGCTGGCTGACGCGCATCGCCGTCGAGTCCACACGCGGCGTCCCACCCGGCTCCGGCCTCCTCACCGGCGACGAGCGCGACCTCGGCGCCGAGGTCACCTTCCGCTAGGAAAGTCCCCGCGCAAAGGGGTCAGTCCGTGGATTCCGCCCCCGCACAGGCATTACCATCGAAATCAGGGACTGACCTATTTGTGCAACCCTTTCAGGGTTGTTCCGGGTGGATGGCGGCCCTGCACCCGGGGTGGCGCTTCGCTGACCCCGGGCTACCAATTATTGAACCCTTTCAGGGTTGTCATAAGTTGGTGATGCAGGCGCGCTAATCCGCCGCGGCGGAGACCCCTACAATTAGTCGGCAAGGTTGGTCGCAAGCCACTGTAAGAGCGAATGAACTTGTCCGCCTCAGGCGGAATCCGCCCGATCCCGCAGCGCGCGATAAATGATGCGGGGGCGCTCCTCCATAGGCGGATAAATTCAGCACACCCCCACAATCATTCTGCAAGGATATTCGCCATCCACTGTAGGGGCGGCCTTTATGCCGCCCTATCCCGCCCCGCGCGATAAATGAAGCGGGCGCGATAAATCGCGCCCCTACTATCAGTTGGCAAGGACCGTTTGTAGGCAATGTTGGGCGGTCCTTTAGGTCCGCCGCACCCCGCGAAGGACGGTAAAAACAAGACGGGGGCGCTCCGCCATAGGCGGATAAATTCAGCACACCCCCACAAGCATTCTGCAAGGTTGGTCGACAATCACTGGGCAAAGGGGTCAGTCCTAGAATTCTAGGGTAATCTGAACCGCGAAAGAGAGACATCTCCTTATGAATCACTATGTTACGCGTGATTGCATCAATCCAGCACCCTAGAATTCTAGGACTGACCCCTTTGTTATGTTCGCAGCCCACTGCGGGGATTAAAATCCCCCCTACTTCAGCAGGGCGGTGATGTCCTGGACGCGGATTTTTTCCGCCTCCTCGTCCTTCTTCAGGCCCTCGCCGATCATGTTGAAGCAAAACGGGCAGGAGGTGTAGACGGTGGAGGCGCCGGTCGCCAGGATCTGGCGGATGCGCTCGTCGTCGATCCGCACCCCGTCGTCGTCCTCGAAGAAGTGGTGCGCGCCGCCGCCGGAGCCGCAGCAGTAGGAGCGCTCGCGCGAGAGCTCGAGCTCGATCGGCGCGATGCCCGCGCCCCGCGCCAGCTTGCGCACCTCGCCGACGTCGCCGATCCGCCAGCGCGAGGAGTAGCAGGGATCGTGAATCGTCACAGGGCCGTCGCCCGCGGCCGCGCTCGCCAGCTTCCCTTCGCGCAGCAGGCGCCCCAGCAGCACCGAGTGGTGCACCACCTCGACCTCGAACTCCGGGTCGAGCTGCGCGTAGGCGGTGGAGATCGTGTGCAGGCAGTGCGGGCACTGGCTCACGATCGTCTTCACGCTCTGCTCCTTCATCCAGGCGATGTTCCCCTCGGCGAGCTCCTGGAACAGGTCCTCGCCGCCGCACTTGCGCGCCGGGTCGCCGCAGCAGGTCTCCTCCGGCGAGATCCCCGCATCGAGGCCCGCCTCGGCCAGGAGCTCGGCGAAGCGCTTGACCACCGGCGCGAACTCCTGTGTGAGGAAGAAGCACGACGACCAGATGAGCACCTTGCCGCGCTCGTAGAGCGGCAGCCCCATCGCCTCGATCTGCTCGCCGCGCTGCTCGCGGTCGACCGTCCAGACGTTGCCCTTGGTCTGCAGCGAGCGGAAGGTCGTCTGCATCGTCGCCGGGATCTGTGTCTGTTCCAGTGTCAGGTTGCGGCGGTACTGGAGGATGAGCGGCAGGTGCTCGATCCCCAGCGGGCAAACGTACTCGCAGGAGCCGCAGGTCACGCACTGCCACACCGCCTCGGCGTCGACCAGCTTCTCCCACACCGCCTCCTCGGAGCCCGCCATCAGGGGCGCCTCGAGGTTGTGGATCAGCGAGCGCGGGTCGAGCTTCTTGGCGATCCGGTTGGCCGGGCAGAGCTCGGTGCACCGGCCGCACTCGACGCAGCTCAGGGCGTCGAAGCGCATCTCGCGGCTCGCGTCGGCCGGCTTGCCGAGACCGAAGGCCATCTCCTCGTCGAAGTCCTCCAGGTCGATGACGAACGGCGGCACCTGGCCGAAGCGCTTGCGCTTCATCAGCAGGTCGAAGGGTCCGATCACCAGGTGCAGGTGCTTGCCTTGCGGGATCACTACCAGGAAGAGCAGGATGCAGGCCGCGTGCACCCACCAGTTCGCCTTCGCCGCCAGGGCGTTGCCGGCCAGGTAGGGCTCCAGCAGGAACGTCACCATCAGCAGGAAGATGAAGGTCGAGACGATCGCCGACGTCCCCGAGAGCTTCTTCTCGAAATATGCCGGGCGCATGACGAAGCGGCGGAAGGCCAGCCCCGCGATCGACACCGCCACGAGCACGCTGACCACGGTCATGAAGGCGCGGTAGCCCTCGCCCACCGGCCCGTAGAGGTAGCCGCCGGTGAAGGGCAGGAGGAAGTGGTGGATGGTCACCGGGATGTAGCAGAGGAAGCCCCAGAACACCAGCGCGTGCATTGTGCCCGCCAGCGGTCGGTCGCGGATTACCTTGCTCTGGAAAATGACCTCGCGGACGAAGCGCGCCGCGGCCCGCACCGCGCCCTCCTTCTCGCCGTCGGCGGCTCCCGCCAGGGCCATCCTCAGCCGCAGAAAAATCGCCCAGGCGAAATAGCCCAGCGTCAACACCATGAAAACAGGAATCAGGATCTGCTCGATCAGACCGAATGCCATGTCTTTTTCTCCCCCTCAAAGCCGCTCATTTTGCCACCGCGCGGCAATAGACAGTTCCCTTGCCAAAGAAGCCATGTTGGAAACATCGTCTTGTCGGTCTTTTATTGCCTGCTCGCCCCATCATAGAAAGCGGCGATTCCCGGGTCAAGGCAGCAGCTCAAAGGAAGGGGATGCCATTCCGCCCGCCGCGTACCGCCCCAGCAATCATTCGGCAAGGTTGTCGACAATCACTGTAGGGGGTACATTTATGCACCCCGATCGCGCAGCGCGCGATAAATGATGCGTGCGCGATAAATCTGCGCCCCTACTATCAGAGGGCAAGGTTGGTCGACGGTCACTGTAGGGGGTACATTTATGGGTAAAGGGGTCAGTCCTAGAATTCTAGGTCTCTGCCGAATGGCCCTCATTTACGCCACAAATCTATAAGCCTAGAATTCTAGGACTGACCCCTTTGTGCACCAATTGTTGAACCCTTTCAGGGTTGTTCCGTGTGGATGACGACCCCGCACCCAGGGTGGCGCTTCGCTGACCCCGGGCTACCAATTATTGAACCCTTTCAGGGTTATCATGAGTCGGTGATTCGGGCGCGATAAATGATGCGGGCGCGATAAATCTGCGCCCCTACTATCAGAGGGCAAGGTTAGTCGACAATCACTGGGTAAAGGGGTCAGTCCTAGAATTCTAGGGTAATCTGAACCGGTAAAAACAGACATCTCCATATAAATCATTATGTTACGCGTGATTTCATCAATCCAGCACCCTAGAATTCTAGGACTGACCCCTTTGTGCATCTCACAGCTTGCAGGTCAACTCGAGGCCGTTGCCGATGCCCACGGTCACCGACTGCGCCCCCTCCAGCCGCTTGACGTAGTCGAGGAAGTCGCGCATGTTGTCGGCCAGGTCCACCGCGTTGTCGGCGGCCACCAGCCCACCCCGCGCCAGCTTGGGGAATGCCAGCCGGAAGTGGCGCAGGTAGTCCTCCTTCTCCGTGTCCATGAAGACGAAATCGACCTCACCCTCGAGCGCTCCGAGGAACTCGGCCGCGTCGGCATGGTGCATGCGAATCGTTTTCTCCAGCCCCGACCGCCGGATGTTCTCACTCGCCAGAGCCACCTTCTGCGGATCAAACTCGACGGTCTCGACCACGCCGCCGTGCTCCGCCGCGGCCGCGGCGAGCCAGAGGGTCGAGTAGCCCGACGAGGTGCCGAGCTCGACGATCCGCCGCGCCCGCTTCAGCCGCACCAGCATGTTGAGGAAGACGCCCTCCTCCCGCGGGATGGCGTAGACGCCGTCGTGCTCGCGGCTGTAGGCCTCCATCTGCTGCAGAAGTCTTTCCATCTCGGGGCTGTACATGGCTCTCCATCCTGTATCTTTATAAAAACTACGAACCGATCGATACAGTTTATCCCTCAAACACCCGGGATGGCAGCGTGTTACGGATTATTTCTCCACGCCGAGTTCGCTTAGTTTTGACTTGGCGTTTTCGTTATCGGGATTCAGCTCGAGCGATTTCCTGTAGTTCGCGATCGCCGGCTCGGTATCGCCGTGCTTCATGTAGGCCTCGCCCAGGCTGTCGTAAACGTTGGCCGATTCGGGAAAGGCCGCCACATTCATCTTGAACAGCTCGATTGCCTCGGCGACCTGGCCACCGCTCAGCAGGTAATACCCCATCCCGTTGAAGGAAGGCTCATCGAAGTAGAGGTCGCCCGGATTCTCGAGCAGGCGTTTGTATTCCGCCAGTGCCGAGGTAATGTCCGAGCTCTCATATTTATTGATAACCAGCTCCGAGGCCATCTTCTTGTGCTGCAGGTAGAAGAGCCTGACGTGGGTCACGTGCTGAGGGCGAAACCAATCGTCACCATGTTTCTGATAATCCCCCCACTCCTTCACAAAGGAGAAGGCCCCGTCCAGCGACAAGCTCTCCTGCACCTCGGCCAGCGTCAGCCCCTCGGCCTCGAGCGCGGTCACTTCTCCCCACAGCTTCTTCACGTAACCAAGGCGCTGCAGTGCTTGCTCTCTTGACCACACACGTTCGTACATCCCGCAAAGGACTTTTTCCACGCCGGCCTCTTCACTGAGGATTTCTTCCAACACTGCGATCCAGCGGAAAACGTCCAGCTTGGTGTAATCTGGCTGCGGATAAGGAGCGAGATGCTGTTCGTGCATGATGAAGCCGCTTATTATCGCCAACCGCTCCTCGGGCACGTGGAAGACCGTCATGCCGTCATAGCCCGCTTTGCCGAAATAGATCAGCTTCAGCGTGATATCCCCCAGGTCAAGCGTCAGCCTGTCGTTGTAGTAAACGCTGGGCAGGAAGAGCGAGAATCCCTGCTCGAGCTCGTCAGCCCGCCGTTTGCACGTGAGCATCCACGCCCTCTCACCTTTCTCCCTGTCCGATCCGGGCTCGTGCGTGGCCAGCCTCTCACTCGATACCCGCTCCTTCCAACGCCACATCTCGATTAGCTCCTTCACCTCCGCTTCCACTCGCTCCTTGTCCAAAACCTCCCTGAGATACTCGTGCGCGATGATCGTCGTGTCCTTATACGTCTCATTGCCGCCGATGAAGTCCACCCTCTCCACGTGGTTGACCGTGTAGGCGAAGTCGTCGCGGCCGAATGCTTCGGCGATCGCCGCCCGGAACTTGGCCGCCGTGATGTTCGACCAATGGCTGTCGAAAACGACGATCCCTTTTTCCGAGGCGATGGCCAGTTGCGGAGTGCCCTCCGCCCGATCCGATACGAGGATCACTCTCTCGCTGATCTTGTGGACGTCGAAACCGGCCTCGTCCTGAGTGATCCCCGGCGCAGCATTGACCGCACAACTTACCAACAGCAGCGCTAGCGTAACGTGCCTCATCTTTCTCCCCTGTTTAATTGAAAATGGTCTGC
>DATKUA010000042.1:0-48044 GCA_035530855.1 Acidobacteriota bacterium
GTGGTAACTGATTTATTGGCGAAGAGGGAGAGTAGATGAAAACGGTAGCGGGAGTGGTGCAGATTCTGGTCTGCCTGGCTCTTTCCGCCCCGGGCGCCGCCCGGATTTCGGATATCGATCAGACTACCGGGCGCAACGGCAAGGATATCGTTGTGGTTTTCCGTTACGACGATTACTGCGACCGCAGCGATACCGAGACGGAACGGCAGATCTTTGCCGCTTTCGCAAAACATGGTCTAAAGCTGACGGTCGGCGTCGTCCCATTTCCCGTTGCCGGCAGGTTTGTCGATACTTCGCCGCAGGAAACCCTCGAGCTCTCGGACGAGAAGACCGCAATGATAGTCGTGGCGATCGAGGCCGGGATCGTCGAGCCGGCGCAGCACGGCTACTCACACCAGTCGGTGCGCGGCAAGTGGGAAGGGGGCTTAAGCGAATTCGCCGGTGTCGATTACAAGACCCAGCTGCGCAAGATCCGCACTGGCAAGGAGTACCTCGAACGCCGCCTGGGCAGGCGCATGGATATTTTTATTCCATCCTACAACGACCATAATGTTGAGACTCTCAAAGCTTTGGACGAAGCGGGTTTCCGCATCATAGCTGGCGGCAGGTATGGACCCTATGTGAAGGGATTGCGGCTGGTCAGCCTACCTTTTACCTGCTATCTGCACAGCCTCAAGGTGGTCGTAGAGGTCGCCCGCCGGCTGCCCGAGCCCCAGCCGCTGATCATTATACTTTTTCACGAGTCCGATTTTATTGAATTCGACAAGCGCAGGGGCTATCTGACCTACGAAGATTTTGATGACCTGCTCGCCTGGGTCGCCGCCCAGCCCGACATCAGGGTCCTTACCCACACCGAAGTGCTGGAAGGGGTGAAGGGGATAAACACCGACCGCTCGGTAGCCTTCTCGGAATTCAGCACATCGACGCGCTGGCTGCCGCCGTTCCTGATTCCGCTGGAGGCGAGAATCTATCTGCCGGCTGAAACCTCACGCAGCTTGGTACCGAGAGGCTGGATTTTCACCGGAGTATATCTGCTGGCGGTCCTGATCGCCGCCTCGCTGCTGGTTTTCTGCGCTTGCCTGCTCGTCTTCAGGGGCACGCATCTCACCAACATTTTATATTTTGCCGGTGTAGCAATTGCATTTGCGATATTCGTTCTTGCCGCGGTCCGTTTTATGAGTGATTACAAGGGTCCGCTGTTGATGACGTTGGCGGTGGGATGTGTCTTCGGCGGGCTTCCGGCTTACCTCAGGGCGGTCAAACGCGGCAGACGTAAATAGAGTCTCGATAGATTCAACGCCTTGATTCGATCGCCTGTTGCAGGACGCCGGCTATCTTCGCCGCCTGCTTCTCCCATGTCCAGTCGGCCTCGATAGTCCTGCGGGCGTTCTCTCCCAGGCGGCGGCGTAATTCTTCGGCTGAAATCAGCAGCGAGAGCTTACGCAGCATTGCCTCGTCGTCATCCCAGTTGTACAACATGCCGTTGTAACCGTCCTGGACGAGCTCCTTGATCTGGCCGAGGGCTGTGACCACGGCCGGCTTGCCGGCGGCCATGTATTCGAGCAGTTTCAGCGAGGAGCCGTAGAAGAGGTAGTCGCCGCGGTAGGGGCTGATGACGATGTCCATTGCGCTGAGGTAGCGGATTACCTCCTTGTGCGGGACGGCGCCGGTGAAGACAAGCCTGTTCTCCAGCCCTTTCTGTTTTGCAGCCGCCTCGATTTCATCGCCCGCCGGACCCTTGCCGACGAAGAGGAAGGTTGCCTCGGCGTGGCGGTCGCAGATTCTCTTGAGGATGTCGGTAAACGCCATGACGTCGGAAAAGAAATTGAAGCTGCCGGTGAAGCCGACCACCACTTTCTTATCCAGGTTGTAGCGCGCCACGATTTCTGCGTCCTTCGGGCCGGGCTTGAACTGAAAGTGGTCGACGCCGTTGGGAACGACGTGCAGTTTGGTGGCGGGGACGCCGTTGTGGATCATGTAGCCCTTGAGGATTTCCGAGATGCAGATCACCTCGTCCGCGCAGCGGACGTTCTTCCGTTCGATCCGACGGCTGATCGCCGGGTAACTGTAATACTGCCGGTGGAACAGCGAGTATTCGTATTCGAGCGGAGCATCGCAGAAAAGCACGTAGGGGACTCTAAGCTTGCGCGAAGCCTTCAACGCCGAGTAGTAGCAGAAGGAATTAACAGCGAGGAGCACGTCGGGTTGAAACTCCCGCATTATCTTCTTCTCCTCGCGGAAAAACCTGCGGTTGCGCCACAGGCGGCGCGGCACGTGGGCATAGCGGCGCAGCCATTTGACCTTCTTCAGACCCTTGGGATGCCCGGCGTTGGGCTCATCCCCGGCCTTGGATGCCGTCCAGCGGAAATGCAGGTCGACCTCGTGACCGAGCTTTTCCAGCCAGGAGGCTATCGAGCGGATCTTCGCCGCCGCGCCGCGGCTGCTGCCTTCGGTGAAATAGTGATAATTGAAATAATTGATCCTCATTTCTTGCCGTTCCCTTCGCGGTGTCCGAAGAATCGCTGGGCCAGCACGCGGAACCCGAAAGCGGGAAGGCCCGTGAGATAGCGCCAGATCAACTTGGGCTCCCGCAGAGAGCGGTAGAGCCACTCGAAGCCGCTGCGGTGGACCTTCTCCGGCGCGCGTTTGACCTCTCCCGAGACGAACTTGAACAGCCCGCCGCAGGTGACCAGGAGCCGGGCTTTGAGGCGGTGCTTGTGCTTCTCGGCCCAGATGAATTGCCGCGGCTCGCCCATGCCGACCCAGAGGATGTCGGGCTCGGCGCGGTTGATCGTCTCGATGACGCCCTCGTCGTCGATGTCGAAGAAACCGTTATGCGTGCCGGCGAAGCGCAGCCCCGGGTATTTCTCAAGCGTGACCTCGACCGTCTTCTCGGCAAGGCCCTCTTCGCCGCCGAGCAGGAAGAAGCTGTAGCCCTTGCGCTCGGCGAGGTCGCAGGCGGGCGGCCAGACGTCGGTGGTGGTGAGTTTCTCAGGCAGTTTGCCGCCGAGCAGGCGCGCGGCGATGAGGAGCGACTGGCCGTCGGCGTAAACGATATCCGCGCTCTCGAGCATGTTGCGGTAGAGCGGCAGCTTGTATGTGTGGTTCATCGTGTGGGCGTTGACGGCATAGGCGACGGCGCAGCCGGGCGCGGCCATCGCCGCCT
The DNA here is from genome assembly GCA_035530855.1 of Acidobacteriota bacterium. GTDB lineage: Bacteria > Acidobacteriota > DATKUA01 > DATKUA01 > DATKUA01 > DATKUA01. The sequence goes on from DATKUA010000042.1 coordinate 3,167, forward strand.
CCATGCGCGCCAGCATGCCCTGCATGTCGAGCACCTGGACCGGCACGCCAAGGATACGGATTGTCGCAGCTTCAGCCAATTTTTTTATCCCCGCCTTCGCTGTCATCTGCCGGAGGCAGCCGGTTGCCGTGGAACATCCGGTAGAGCTGTTCTCGCCTGAGGTATCTTAACAGTTCCTTGTCGCCGATGCGCTTGACCGACGGCCTGAAGTAGCTGGAGTAGAATCCCCAGATGAAGGCCAGCCCGCCGATGATCAGGGGCGGTTCGGCCATCCTGAACAGGCCTCGAGCGATCGCAAAGAGCGGGTGGCCGCCCGAGGCATAAGCACCCCAGCCCCAGATCACGCGGCCGCGAATGCGGCCGAAGGCCGAGCCCTGCAGGCGGTAGTGCTTGATCGTGATCTCGTCGAGCGTCTCGGTCAGCCAGCCGTGGCGGCGGGCGTCGGTTTCGTCCAGTATGTCCCAGCCGTAGACCTGTCGCAGGCCCCCGATGTCCTCGAAGCACTTGCGCCGGTAGAACTTGGTGGCTCCGGAAACGTGGTAGGGGGCGTAGCGCTCGAAGAACAGGCGCTCGCCCATCACCAGGTGGATCGCGCCGCCGGTCACGCCCACCCGCTGGTCATCGAAGCGGGCGAGGATCTTCTCGAAGGCGTCGGGGGGGAATTCCACATCGCAGTCGGTCTTGGCGATAAAGCCGTAATCGTAATCGCCGGCAAGCTCGAGGCCGGCATTGAAGGCCGCGATCACCCCGGGTCCCATCTGGCGCTTGCCGGAGCGCTGCCTCTGCAGCAGTTCGATCCAGGGGTGCTCGGCGACGTAGCGGGTCACGATCTCCGGTGAGGAGTCGGTGCTGGAGTCGTCGACGATGATCCAGCGATCGGGGCGGCGAGTCTGGTTGATCACAGAGCGCAGCGTCAGCTCGATAAAGCGCTCTTCGTTGCGGCAAGGGCTGATTACGAGTAATTTTTTCGACATTGGGGCGCGGCATCTTTCGGAGTTTTAGTTCGACAAGTTTATATTCGGCAGATTTCTGTGGCAACTTGATGTTTCAAACAGATATTTCTGCAATATCAAAAGATAAAGTCGTCAGGCGGAAGTTCGAGGGCTTTCCAGGGAAGATAAATTCCTCCGTTGCCGCTGAAATCGGGCTCGAATTCCTTAAAACCATCGATCGGTCGGCCCTTGAGCTCCACGCGCACGCTGCCCGGCTCGTCGGCGTAGAAAGCGAGACCCTGGAGCTCACTCTCGGCCAATTCGCGGAAGCCTTCGATCGGATCATCGACGCCGTGAATTGATATTGTAGAGCCGCCGGGCGCGGATTTGACCGACCAGTCGAGAAAGCGATTCAAGACCCACCAATCAAGCAGCCTCGATGTGGCGGCTACCAGTATCAGACCTTTGTCCCGCCATTCCTTTAGCCCCCTCAGCGCTTGCAGATCGGCATCTTCGAAGGGCGGCGATTCGCCGTCCCATTGCGGCTGGCCGAGGTGGGTGTAGACCAGGGCGTATCCACCCCATCTGGTCAACCTGTCGAGGAAGTTCGCAGAGAGCTGGTGCCTGAGTGTGCGGCGGCCCGGACGCGTCCAGATGCCGTCGGGGTGTGAGCTGAAGCGGGTGAAGGCCCAGATACCGCCGCCGTCGCGTAGCTCAAGCGGCAAAGCCAGTTCCCTGAAGCCGGCCGACGGCCTGATCATGTCGGAGTTGCCAAGCAGGCGTTTGACGGCGTTTTTGGTGCTGTTGGAGAGCAGGCGGGCGTCCAGCCTGATTCGGTTCGGCTGCACGGCCGACAGAGGCAGATCGGTCAGCTCGTGCCACCAGTAGTAGCTGATGCCGTAGTCGGCGGCGAGGTCGTGGTGGCAGGAGGCGGAGCCCGGATCGTCCCCGGAGAAGGAGGGCCCCAGGCGGGCGTAGAAGTTCTGCGTATTGTTGGAGTTGCCGTGATTGATCCATATTCTCAGCCTGATCCCCAGCTCCTCCAATGCCTTGTAAGCTGTCCGCGCGCGGCTGCGATTGAAGCGGGGGGAAGCGTTGAAGTCGCCCAAAGCGTGAAGGGAATCAAGCCAGCCGAGGCGGGCCAGGCCGGCGAGCACCGGGGCATGTGGGGTGGGCTGATCCTGCTCGTCGAGCAGGCTGAGGACGGAGGGATTGTGCGACCAGACAAAGAGCGAGTCGGCAATCTCCAGGCCGAGGCCGGGGCCGAATTCGGTTTCATCGTTGCCGTTCAGGAGACGATGGACTGCGGTGAAGAGCGCGGGAGTTGTGTCGTCGATATCGCTGCAGACGGCCAGAGCGGCCCGGAAAGGATAGGGGAACGGCCTGATGCTGACGCCCGCGATTTTTCGGGGCGAAGGTTCGGCTTTCAGGATTTTGACTTTCACTGGGATTCAGTATCCGCGGTAGCGCCTGCAGCGTCAACGCCGGCGCAGGCCTCGAACAGCCTCTTCAATCTGCCGGCGCTGACGTGAACGTTGAATTCGTCGCTTACAAGCTTTCGCGCCGCCCGCCCCAGCTCCACCGCGGATTCCCGCTCGGTCAGCAGCGTGGCCAGGGCATCCGCCAGTTGAGTCGGATTTTCCGGTTCGACCAGAAGGCCTGTTGAGCCGTCACGCACAAGCTCCGGGATGGCGGAAATGTTCGTCGACACAACAGGTATTTCCATCGCCATCGCCTCGATCAGCACCACGGGGATGTTGTCTTGGTACTCGCGCACGCAGGAGGGGAGGGCAAAGACGGCGGCGCGGCGGAAATATTGCTGGAGGTCGCTCTGCAACACCTTCCCCAGCAGATGAACGCCGGCTTCCAGCCCGAGTTGAGCTGACATCGCCTCGAGCCGCTCTTTCTCGGGTCCCTCGCCCGCGATATAGCATTGCACGTTGATCCCGCGCGAGCGCAGGATCGCCACCGCCTCGATCAGCGTGTGAAAGCCCTTCAATTCCACGAGCCGTCCGATGCCCAGGATCACCGGCTTGTCGCTGCGCGGTTGCGGCCGCGGAACGAAGATTTCCGGATCGACACCGCAGCGAACAACGTGCAGCTTCGAGCGGGTCTCTTGCGGGTACCATGCCGTGAGATTACGCACGTTGTATTCGCTGACGGTGGCGATGAAGGCCGCCGAGGCGAGTTTCTGCGGCAGCAGCGATTTCTCGACGTAGAGATCGTAGCTGTGAATCGTCATGCTGAACGTTATCCCCAGCAGCCGCGCCGCCATCATTGCGATGCCCCCGGGAGAGTGGGCGAAGTGGGCGTGGATGTGCTCCACCCCGGCTCGGCGGAAACGCAGGGCGGCGAAAGGCGCCACAAGAAATTGCTGCAGCGCGCGCATGCGGCTGCGAAAGGGTTCACCTGAGGCCAGGACGTATCGCCACAGCGAGCCGAAATAACGGCGTGGGTGCCGAAACGCAAAATAGAAATGAGCCAGCCAGAATAAGGGATTTGCCGGGCGGTTGAGCACCTCGACCTGCCCTTGAATCTCCTCGGCCTCGCGATGCACCGAGGATGGATCGGGACGGAATATCGAGAACGGTTTCACCGTCACCCCGGCCTGCCTCAGCGCGGTGATCTCTCGGGTGACGAAGGTCTCCGAGAGGGCAGGTAGAATCCTGCCGAGGTAGCCGATTCTCTGCCCGGTTTCTCCCATCTATTTCTCCCTGGCGTCAGGGCGAATCTCGGCGCGCACGCTCAGGATCCGCTGTAGACTGTGCAAATCGCCGCTGTTGGCGGAGCGCGTGATCAGTAACGCCGCCGGGTAAACCACGATGCCGATGAGGATCGCCGGCCACAGCCCGAGCGGCAGGGCGAAGTAGACTGATGCCCCCATAAGCGCGGTGCATAATGCCGGCCCGGCGAGCATCCAGGCTAAACCCAGGCTGTTGGTATAGCGCTTGAGGGTGGCGAAATAGAAGATCAGGAATTGGATTCCCTGGGTAATAGCCACCGCAAGCGATGCACCGTTGTAAGAAAGCAACGGTATCAGTATCAGATTGCCGACGATATGCACCGCCGCGCCGGCCGCGAACAGCCAGATCAGCATCCCCTCGCGGTTGCGCGCGATCAGCAACGCCGTTGCAGTGGTGTTCCAGAAGCTGAACACCAACGCCAGCATCATCAACTGCAACGCCGAGGCCGCCGGCTCGAACTGTTCCTTGAAGAGGAAAACCATCAGCGGACGGGCCACGATAATCGTCCCGACGACCAGCGGTGCCGAGATGACGAACATGTATTTCAGCGTGAAGCGCAGCGTGCGGGTGAAGCGGCCGAGCGAGGTGCAATAGAGGCGGCTCATGACGGGGAGGAACGATCCGACCGCCGCCATAGGGATCAGCGTGAGGCTGTCGAACAGCCTGCGAGGAGCTGCGAAGTAGCCCACATCGATCCTCTTGACGAGCGCCGAGAGCATCACGACGGTTATCTGATTGCCTAAAAACAGCACTACCAGCAGAGCGGCGAATGGAGCCGCCCTCTTGATGTGCCGCGGCAAAGCATCCCAACGCCACGTGTAGCCGACCTTCCGCGAGGTTCTCTCGATGATGAAAAAGGCGGCGACGATCGAGGCGATGATGCTGATCAGCTGCATGCTGATCACGCCGAGCAGACCCCAGCCCGAGTACAACGCGAAAACTCCCAGGCCGAGGTTCAGCAGCGAGAAGATCAGGCGGACGGCCACCTCGTATTCCGGTTTGCCGATACCGCGGAAAAGCGCGTTATTGAAAGTGGAGAAGGGCATGATGAGCGCGAACAGGGAGATCATCATAACCAGCTGCGATTGGGGCTCGCCCTGCAGCAGGAGAATCAGCCAGATGACCAGCAGCGAGACTATCAAGAACAACAGCTTGATTACGTTTATTTCCCGGTAACGGGAGTAGATTAGTGTCATGTCGCGGCCGACGTCCCGCTGCACCAGGCGGTCGAAGCCGAAACCGACAGCCAGGACAAATATGCCGGCCAGAGCAAGGGAGCTTTCGTAGAGACCGATGTCTTCCGCGCCCAGGACGCGGGCCATCAGCAGAAAGAGTATCAAGCCGAGGAATTTGACGAACACCTCGATGGATACCAGGAAGATGCTGTTGCGGATGAAACCGCCTTCCGAACTCCCCTCGTGGACTGCTTCGACTTTGTCGGCCTGATCCATATTCATTCTTTCAAGATCCTGAACGCGTCAAACCGTCAACTGCGGCGGGCTGAATGATTCCGGCGATAGTGACAGAATTCTATAACATTTCCGCGAACTTTTGTTGCCGCGTTTTTACCCTGGTTTGTCAATCGGGACGGTGTGCCCGCGTTGACAATTCGATAATAAGTCTCGTATAAGCGTGAGTAAATCTCGCAGAAGGGAAAGAAAAAATGAAGAGGAAACTTGTATGGGCATTTGCCCTGTTGCTGGCGGTCTCCCTTACAGCCGTGGCTCAGGAGCGCCAGGAGCGCGGCGAGCACCACGACAAACTCAATTTTTTCGTCGGCGATTGGAAGACCTTGGATAAAGTGATGCCGAGCCCGATGGGCCCCGGCGGCGAGTCGGAAGGTAAAGCCTTGTTCCACTGGATGCTCGGCGACTTCTGGCTGGCACATGAATACACCGGCGAGATGCCCGACTATGGTCACTACGAAGGCCTGGGAATAACGACCTACGATCCTGCTGCGGGCAACTATGTCACCTACTGGTTCGGCAATTCCGGCGCCATCGTGGGGCAGTACCGGGGAGACTGGGTTGACGGCAAGAGCCTGGTACTGGACGGCACGACGGACATGGAAGGGATGACCATTTACGAGCGGCTGACCTGGACCCCGGTTAGCGAAAATGAAATCCACTTCACGATCGAAATGTCGACGGACGGCCGGGAATTCGTCCTAACGCTGGACTCGACATACCGGCGATAGAGCTGATTGAGCTGTGACGCATCAACGAAGCGCCCGGGGTGAATACCCTTGCGTGCGCTTGATTCTTGCACGGCGCGGAGTTACGCTTAGCGGTCCATAAGTTACACATTCCACCACAGGGCGTCCGTCATGAAGCTGCTCCTGCAGAACAAACTGCTCAGAATAGTCATCCTGCTGCTGCTCATTTTCGCTGCCGGAACGATCGGCTACTGGGTGATCGAGGGGCAGGCGCAGGGCATGACCCCCTTCGACGCCTTCTACATGACGGTCATCACGCTGACTACCATCGGATTCGGCGAGATTCCCGGAGAACTGAGCTTGCCGGGGCGGGTGCTCACCGTCTTCCTGGCATTCGGCGGCATGGGGACGATGCTTTACGCCGTCTCGACCATCACCGCCTTTCTCGTCGAGGGGCAGCTGCGCGATCTAATCAGGAGGCGCAAGATGAACAAGCGGATCGAGAAACTAAGCGGCCACTACGTCCTTTGCGGCTCCGGGCTTATTGCGCGCTACATCGCGAACGAGCTCAAGAGCACGCGCAATCACTTCGTGGCGGTCGACACCGACAAGGACGCTCTCGATAAGCTTGCCGGCGACGACCCAGAGATCAACTATGTCGTCGGCGATGTCTCCGACGATGCGGTGCTGATCGATTGCGGCATCGAGCGCGCCCGGGGTTTGATCTCCGCCCTGCCTTCGGATCAGGACAATATCTTCACGATCATTACAGCGCGGCGCCTCAATCCCGGCTTGCGGATCGTCTCGGTTGCGGTGGCCGAGCAGTCGATCGCGAAGCTTCGTTACGCCGGCGCCGACGGCGTGGTCAGCCCCAATTTCATCGGCTCGATGAGGATGGTGAGCGAGATGATCCGCCCCGCGGCGGTCGGCTTCCTCGACATGATGCTCAAGGACAAGGGGGGAGGGCACTGGCGCATCGAGGAGGCGCGCATCGAGGCCGGCTGCCGCATCTGCGGCCGCGCACTCGGCGAGGCGATGCTGAAGGAGAAAGCGGGGGTTCTCGTGCTGGGTATCCGCAAGCCCGGTTCCAAGGACTACATCTACAATCCCCCCCGCGACATCCAGCTGGAAGGCGACGACACGCTGGTCGTCCTCGGCTCGCAGGAGCAGGTCGCGGCACTCAAAGCCATGGTCGGCGGTAAGTAAGGAACGCGCAAACAACAAGGGAGCGGCCCGGCTTTACACGCACCGCTCCCTGTTACATCTTCCGCGGATTTCCGCCTATAAATTGAGAACCATCCATTCCCTGGTGTAAGGCACGGAGCTCATCAGCAGCCCCCGGTCCTTGGTCACCAGCAGCAGGTCGCTGGGATTGTAGCCGAAGCCGTGCTCGGGATCATAGAGGCCCGGCTCGACGCTGAAGGTCATCCCTTCCTCCAGCATCGTGTAATCGCCCACCGCAATCCACGGCGCCTGGTGGCCCTCCATCCCCTGGCCGTGAGCCGGGCGGTGGTAGACCAGCTTGCCGACGCCGTTCTTCACCTGGTGCTTGTGAATCTTGTAGGCGACAGAGCTGCAGGTGACGCCGTGTTTGCTCTCCTCCGCCTGGATCTTGACGCAATCGGTAACCACCTGCCAGACCTTCTCGCGGTGCGAATCCCATGGCAGGAGCTGGTAGTAACGGTAGCACTCACCGCCGTAGCCGCCGATACTCACGCCGCCGGATATCTGCAACGCGTCGCCCTTCTCGATCTTCTTCCAATACTCCTGGTTCGGATGCGGATAGCCGGTGGCTATGCCCGAGCGGCAGCTGACGCCGACGCCGATGCCCACCGCCTTGTGAGGCCGGCCGTCGACGTCGATGTCATTCATGATCAAGTGCATGCCGTACTCGACCGCCGCGTGGCCGATGTCGAAGTCGTAGAGGTCGGTGCCCTTCTCCAGCAGCAGGTCGCGCGCGAAGGCGTGGATCTTGCTGAAGTAATCCATCGCCCGCTGGCACAGCGCGATCTCCTCGGGAGTTTTGTGGATGCGCAGGTCGAGGCAGTCGCCGGCGATGTTGACGATCTCGGCTTTCGGCAGCACCTTTTGCACGGTGGCCATGGCCGAGGGCGTCAGCTCGCTGTCGATGCCGATCACCCCCTCGCCAAAGCCGCGCTTCTTGATGCCCTTCAGCGTCCATTCCCAGAGGTCGACAGTGGCGCCCTGCTGCACCGTCCCGAGGTTGGGGAAGGCGCCGTCGGCGTGCAGGTAGTCGAAGTAGTACTCGCTGTCGGTCGACCACCACGATGTCACCAGGTCGCGGTCGAGGCCCGGGTGGTACCAGAAGATGGCGTCGGCATCAGTCGGCACAAGCACACTGAACGGCCTCTCGGTCGAGGAGTGGAAGAGCCCGGTCTGGTGGACGATGTTGAGCGAATTCTGCAGCAGGATGGCCTTGATCCCTTTGGCGGCCACGCGGTCCTTCAGCTTCTGCATCGTCTGCTTGTACCAGCTCAGCGGCAGGCGGTCGAAATCGGCCGCAACCGGTGCGTCCGGGTCGCGCTTCAGCAGCGCGAACGATCCGCCCTGGCTGACGCCGGGTCGGCCAGATGCGGCAAGACTCGTAAACCCCGCGGCTCCGACGGCGCTCGCACCGAGGCCGCCGAGAAAACCCCTTCTTGAAATGAACATTATTACCCCCTGTATTTTTCCCTGTTTTCACATAATACCAACAGTTGCCGGCGTTTTCGATAATTCGTCCCAATGAATAATGTTCTATCCGCCTTGCTGATTATGGGGCGGGAGCGGTAGGCGGCGTGTAGGGCAGTGAATGCACGTGAATCCGGTTTGCGCCTTTACACCCCAACCCCCATATGCTATAATGTGTTGATTTCACGGGCTTTATCGCAGACATACGGGTAGAGTCGAAAAAGATATGAGGATAATCAGTCTCCCCCTCCTGATCCTCGCTGTGTTCGCGGTATCTTTGCTTGCGAGTGAGCTGGACGAAGGGGCGGTAAGGCTTTACGACAGGGCGCAACGGGCCTACTTCGACCTCAAGTCGGACGAGTCCCTGCTGAGCGATCCCGCCGCGTGGCAGCGGGTCGTCAGCGCCTACCGCCTGGTAATCGATTCCTACCCCAACGATCCCCTCGTCGACGACATCATCTTCATCACCGGCGGCATCCACAGAGAGATGTACGAGAACTTCGGCGACCGCTCAGCGCTCGACAAGGCGATTGCCAGCTATCGCACGGTCCTGCGCGATTTCCCCGAGAGTTATCTCCAGCAGGCGGCGCTCTTCGCAATCGGCGAGATCCAGGAACACAACCTCTCTGACACGGTGCAGGCGCTCGAGATCTATCAGGAGTTGATCGCGCGCTTCCCCAAGGGTTACAAGACATCGACGGCAAGGCAGCGGATCGAGGCACTCACGGAACAGACCGGCGAGAGCGACGGTTCGCCAGGAGAGGGGACCGAGCAGCCTCAGCCAGACGGTTCGGCGGAGTCGGCCGAGAAGGAGCCCGAGCCGGCGCTCGAGCAAAGCTCCGAGCCGATAACGATCACCGACATCCGCACCAGCTTCGGCCGCAACAACGGCCGCGTGGTCATCGAGCTCAGCAGGGAGACCGGTTTCGAGTACAAACAGCTTCCCGAACCGAACCGGCGCATCTACTTCGATCTGTACGGCGTGAACCTCTCCGGAAGCCGCCTGACCACCAATGCGATCGCCATCTCCAATAGCTATTTGAAGCAAATCAGGCTGGCTCAGAATAGTCCCTCGGTCACTCGCGTCGTCCTCGATTTCGACAGCTTCCGCCGCTACCAGGTCTTCACACTGCCCTCGCCCTACCGCATCGTCTTCGATCTCTACGGCGCCGGCAGCGGACCCTCCTACCTCTCGGCGGCGGGCAAGGTTCCCGGCGAGAAAGAGCCCACTGTCGAGGGGGCCGACCGCAACCACGACGGCTCCTACTCGATCTCCCGCCAGCTCGGGGCCAAGATCAACACCATCGTCATCGATCCCGGCCATGGCGGCAAGGATGGAGGCGCCAAGGGAGTCCAGGGTCTGAGGGAAAAGGATATCGTCCTCGACGTCGCAAAGCGGCTTAAGTCGCTGATCGAGAAGGAAATGCCGTGGATCGAGGTCAAGCTCACCCGCGACGACGACAGTTTCATCCCGCTGGAGCAGCGCACGGCGATGGCGAACTCGATGGAGGCCGACCTGTTTTTCTCGATCCATGCCAACGCCAGCCGCAAGCGCGGCCGCAGCAGCGGCATCGAGACCTACTTCATGAACTTCGCCAGCGACAAGGAAGCGGAGGAACTGGCCGGCAAGGAGAATGCCTACTCGCAGCTCAACCAGGCGAAGCTGACCGGCCTGCTGAAGCAGATCACGCTTAATAACAAGAAGGAGGAGTCGCGCGAGCTCGCCCGCTTCGTGCAGACGAATCTTTACCGCAACACGAAGCCGGTGAATCGCTACGCCCAGAACCGCGGGGTGCGCAGCGCGCCCTTCGTGGTCCTGATCGGGGCCAACGTGCCCAGCGTGCTCGTGGAGATCTCCTTTATCGACCACGCGGTCGAGGGCAAACTGCTGCTTACCGGCGGCTACCGCGACCGCATCGCCCGGGGACTCCTGGGGGGGATAAAGGCCTACGTTGAGTCGCTGCAGTAATCCGGCTTATCAATTCCTTGCCATTCCCTACGATTTCCGTAAGATTGCCAGGTTGGCAGCCGAGGCGTTTCGCCGACGGCTTGCCTGCACCAGGCGTCTGGAGATCGGAAAAGGACTATGGCTGAAGAGGAAGAGAAGAGCCCGGAGGAGTTGAAGGCCGCCGTCCGGGACTACTGGAACGGCCGGATCCACGACGTGGAGATGACCGTCAATCCGCCGGGCAGCACCGGCTTCTACGAGGACCTGGCGGAATACCGCTACGACAAGAACCGCTATCTTCTCAAGCTGATCGATTTCGAAGCCTACGGTGGGAAAAAGATCCTCGAGCTGGGCTGCGGCGTGGGGCTCGACCTGACCCGCTTCGCCCGCGGTGGCGCGCAGGTAACCGGCATCGATCTGGTGCCGACGGCAATCGATCTCGCGAAGACAAATTTCGAAATCAACGGCCTCGAGGGTGATCTCATGGTGGGGGACGGAGAAGCGCTCGAATTTCCCGACGATACCTTCGATCTGGTCTACGCCCACGGCGCGCTCCAGTACACGGCCGATCCCCAGCGGATGGTCGACGAGGCCAGGCGCGTGCTCAAGCCTGGCGGGCGGTTCTTCGGCCAGCTTTACAATCGCAAGGGCTGGTTGGTGTTCATGTCGAAGGTCGCCAAAGTAACGCTGGAGCACACCGACGCGCCGGCGTTTCATCTCAACACAGCGAGGGAATTCAAGCAGATGCTCTCCGGCTTCGGCAAAGCCAGGGTGCTAGGCGAGCGCTTTCCGGTCAAATCGAGACTGCAGAAGGGGGTGAAGGGCCTGATCTACAACCTCTTCTTCGTCAATTTCTTCAAACTGGTGCCCAAACCGCTGGTTAGGCGCTGGGGAGCGCACCTGATAGGTATCGCAACCAAGTGATTCTTCTAGAGAGCGGGAATCTTCGTGAAAAGAGATATCGCAGCACTGACCGAACGCACATTTGACCTCGTTGTAGTTGGTGCAGGCATTTACGGCGCCGCGGTTGCCTGGGAAGCAGCCGCTCGGGGCCTCTCGGTGGCGCTGATCGACAAGGCGGATTTCGCCTCAGGCAACTCCTCCAGCAGCCTCAAGATTATCCACGGCGGGCTGCGCTACCTGCAGTCGCTGGACATCCCGAGGATGCGCACCTCCGTCCGCGAGCGGATGTTCATGCTGTGCATGGCACCGCACCTGGTTCATCCGCTGCCATGCCTGATGCCGACCTATCCCAAGCTGATGAAGAGCAAACCGGTCATGCGGCTCGGCATGCTGCTCAACGACATCATCAGCTTTGATCTCAACCGCAGGATCAAGGACCCTTGCAAGAAGATTCCGCGGGGCCGCGTGGTCAGCAGGCAGGAGTGCTTCAAGCTCGCTCCCGGCCTCGGCGAGGCGATTGAGGGCCTTGGGCCGGTGACGGGCGGAGCCGTCTGGCACGACGCCCAGATGTACAACTCCGAGCGGCTCGAGCTGGCTTTCGTGATGTCGGCGGCACGCTCCGGAGCCCTGGCGGCCAACTACGTCGAGGCCAACGGCTACATCACCGAAGGGAATCGCGTGGTCGGCCTGCGCGCGCGCGACTTGATCGGCGGCGGCGAGTTCGAGATCGGTGCGAAGGTGGTGCTGAACACGGTCGGCTCGGGTATCGACAGCGTTCTCTCGCTGCTGCGAAGCCATCCGGATTCCTCCGCCGGCAAGCGGAGAATCAAGCTCTCCACGGCGATGAACTTCGTGATCAAACGCCCGATTCTCGGCGATCACGCGGTGGGGGTGCGCAGCCCCTTCGAATACAAAGGGGCCGGCGGGGTGTACCGCGGCTCGCGCGTCCTCTTCCTTACACCGTGGCGGCAATATACCTTGGCCGGCACCCAACACCTGCCGTTCGACGGAAACCCTGACGGCTGGTCCCCGGGCGAGGAGATGATCGCCGCTTTCGTCGAGGAAGTTAATCGCGCTTATCCCGGCGCGAAGCTGCGGCTCGACGACATCGGCTATGTTCACTCCGGCATAATCCCGATGGAAAAAGTCGACAGCAAGTCGGGCGAAGTTAACTTAACAAGCCATCACAAGATGTGGGATCACGCCCGCACCGACAACATCGAAGGCCTGCTGAGCGTTGTCGGCGTGAAGTACACCACGGCGCGGAACGTGGCCGAGAGGACCGTCGGCCGGGTGTTCAGGAAGCTGCAGCGTAAGCCGAGCGCAAGCTGCACGCTTGAGAGGGTGCTGGTCGGCGGCCACATCGGCAGATTCAGCGACTACCTGGAGCGGGTGGTCGCGGAGAAACCGAACGGCCTCGAAAGCGAAGTGGTCAAGCACTTGGTGCACAGCTACGGATCCGAGCACAAGGGCATACTCTCAAAGATCGAAGATAATCCGGAACTGGGACACAAGTTGCCCGGTTCCAGCGAAGTACTGATGGCCGAGGTGAGCCACGCCGTGCGCGAGGAGATGGCGGTCAAGCTGGCCGATGTGACCCTGCGACGCACGGACCTCGGCTCTGCCGGCAACCCCGGGGAGGAGTGCCTGCAGGCCTGCGCGGCGTTGATGGCCGTAGAGCTCGGCTGGGACGACAACCGCAGGAAGAGCGAGATCGAGGAAGCGAAGTCGGTTTATCCGGCTTGAGGGGGAATTGATGAGCAGCGAGGCGGGCAAAGAGCTGATAATCGCTTTGTACGAGAAGGGCATGGTGCGGACCTGGTTCCGCCATCGGCCCGAAGGCTGGAAGCTGATCTCCGGCCTCTGGAGCCCGTTCTACATCCAACTGCGCGAGATCTCCAGTTTTCCCGAGCTTCTGCGGCTTGCCGGAGCGAGCCTGGGGGCGTTGATCAAGAGCAGCATGCCCGATACCGCAAGGCTGGTGGGCATCGCCTTCGCCGGCATCCCGATCGCCGTGGCTGCTTCGCTGGCCAGCGGCATTCCTGCCGCGATGACCCGCAAGATCGAGGGAGTCAAGACCCTCGAGCAACTCCAGGCGGAAATCGGGCGTTATGGCCAGCACGCCCTCGTCGAAGGTGAGTTCGCAGACGGAGACAGGGTGGTGTTGGTGGACGACCTCGTCACCCGCTTCGACTCCAAGCTGATCGCCGCCGCCCAGGTGGAGCACGAGATGCGGCGACGCGGCTTGAAAGACATCGTCTGCCACGACGTCGCGGTCCTCGTCGATCGCGAGCAGGGAGCCGCCGCCGCAGCTGGGGAAAAGGGCTTCAACCTGCACGCCCTCGTGCCGTTGAAGTCGAAGGGGCTGGAGTGGCTGCGCGAGGTGATGGATCCGCTCGAGCACGAGGTGATCACCGATTACCTCGAGGATGCGCAGCGCTACCAGGATGAGAAACTGCAGCAGGACCTCATCGCCCGGGCGAAAAGGGCATAACATAATTTCATCAGAGAATCGTCGAGGTGTAGCGTCGGGCTGAAGCCCGACTAATCACGATCTGCGCGATGATTATCCCGCTCCTCACATCGCCGTGTAGACCAGGATCACCATCCCCAGGCTGACCACGGCCATCACCCAGTTGAGCCAGGTGATCTCCTTCGTCTTCGCCCCGATCAGCTTGCAGAGCGGGTAGGCGATGAAACCGGCGGCGAGGCCGTCGTGGATCGTCTTCATCCCGGCCATGACCACGATTGTCAGCACTGCGGGCACCACTTCGGTCCAGTCAGCCCAGTCGATCTTGCGCAACTCGGTCATCATCAGCAGGCCGACGGCGATTAGCACCGGCCCGATGATCACCGCGGAGGAGAATCCCGCCCACAACGGCGTGAAGAAAATCGCCGACAGAAAGAGGATCGCTGTCACCACCGAAGCGAGGCCGGTGCGCGCTCCCTGGGCCACTCCCGCGCTGGACTCGATATAGCTTGTGACGGTCGAGACGCCCATCAGCGAGCCCGCGACGGTGCCGATGGCGTCGGACATCAGGGCCGCCTTGGCGCGCGGCAGAGTGCCGTCCGGCTTCAGCAGCCCGGCTTTCTGGGCCACACCGATCAACGTACCCATCGTGTCGAAGATATCGATGAAGAGGAAGATGGCGATGTAGGGCAGCAGGCTGAACGTCAGCGCGCCGATGATGTCGATACTCAGGAATGTGGGAGCGATCGACGGGATCGGGGCTGTGAGCCTCTCGACGCTGATCAGACCGAAGGCGGCCGCCACGCCCGCGCCGGCGACCATCCCCAGGAAGAGCGAACCCGGTACGCGCAGGAGGTAGAGCACGCCGATGATCGCGAAATTGATCACGAAAACCAGGAAAATAGTGCCGTCGAAGCCGAAGCTGGCGTCCAAACGCAGGATGCTGTAATCGGCCGGCGGCAACCCGCTGATCGGATTGGGGAAAGCGTAGAGGACGCCGAGGACGAGGATGAACAGCCCGATGCCGACTGCTATCGCCGATTTCAGCGAAACGCTGATCAGCGCGATGATCTTCTCGCGGATCTTGAACATCGAGATGAGCAGGAAAATGAAGCCTGCGATGAAGATCGCTCCCAGAGCTGCCTGGGGCGACGACGCCACTCCGCTGCCGATGACCATTGCGAAGAGCACGTTGATCCCCATGCCCGGCGCCAGCGCGATCGGGTAGTTGGCGGCGAAGGCCATCACCAGCGTCGCGAAGGCGCTCATCAGGCAGGTGGCGATCATGATCGAGAAGAAGACGTCGTCCTGCCCGGCCCAATTGGGCGCGTGGATGCGCATCAATGTCGGCTGGGCGGTGATGATGTAGGCCATCGTCATGAAAGTCACCGCGCCGCCGAGAATTTCACGGAAATATGTGGAACCGCTTCCCTTTACCTGGAACAAACGATCGAGCATTTTTCCCCCCTTGTCACCCGGAGAACCGAACAATTGTGAAGAAGGCGGATATCAATCAGATTACCGGACTCTATTTTTGGGAAATAACAGTCAACAATCAAGCGGTGAATAACAAAATGCCGCCAAGGTGGTATCGGCGGCCGCAGTGTAGGGGAACGAATCGTTTACTTCTTGGGCGACAGCCGCTCCGAGGCGATCCACATCGGCATTTGAATGAGATTGCTCCACAAAAGCTGTATAATGATAGCAACCAATAAATTTCGCGACCGCCCGTCTTGACGCTGCCGCGAGGGCTGAGATATAACCGAAGGGCTATAAAACGCGGGTGGGGGTACATGTCTGATCATCTGACTCCGGAATTGCATGAGCTTACCTACAGCTATCGGGATTACGAGGCTGAGGTGACCTTCGTCGAACTCTGCTGGCAGAAGTACACCAAGTGCGACAACAGCCTGGTGCTCGACATGGGCTGCGGCATCGGCGAGCACACGCGCCAGTTCATCCTACGCGGCTACGAGTGCGACGGCTTCGATTCCGATCCCGAAATGATCGAGTACGCGAAGAAAAAATTCGAGGCTGAGGGAATCAAGACGGATATCTGGCTAAAAGATATGCGCGAGTTCACGGTCGAGAGGAAATACGGTCTGGTGATCAACATGCTCGCCTCGGCAAACTTCATCCTCACAAACGAGGAAATAATCTCCCATCTGCGCTCCGTGGCACGGGCTCTGGACACCGGCGGTATCCTGCTGCTGGAGATGTTCCATCCCAGGGATTATGGCTTCCCGTTGGACAATCCCCTTAACAACTGGGAAATTTACGGCGAAGACTTCTATCTCGAGTGCATTCTCCATTTCGAACAGGAGCAACTCGATTCGGTCTCTCAAACCCAACGGTCGACCAAGAAGGTTACGATCACCCGTGGCGACGACGTGCAGGAGACTCTGCTTGATCGTCGGCAGCGTGTTTATCTCTACCAGGAGTTCAAGGCGTTGGTCGAATGCGCGGGTGGATTAGAGATGGTCAATTGCTATGGCGCATTCAATCCTGACCTCCCTATTGATAACACAAAGCGCTCATGGCGCATGATCTCGGTCCTCCGCCGAACAGAAGGGGAAGTGTGATGAACAACAATTATCTTACTCGCTTTTTGCTGATACTGACTGCGTTGGCCTTGCTTGTCGTACCGTTCGTCGCCTGCCAGCCTCGCGTCGAGGAGCAGGCTGACTTCATCCTGCACAACGGCACGGTTTACACGGTGAGCGACGATTGGAAGATCGCATCGGCTGTGGCAATCAAGGGCAATCAGGTTCTCGCCACAGGGAGTGACGATGAGATTCTCGCATTCGCCGGACCCGAGACGCAGAAGTTCGACCTTGAAGGCAAAACCGTCGTCCCCGGTTTGATCGATGCCCACGCCCATCTCACGGGCTATGCATCGAGCCTCGACCAGCTGAACCTGGTCGGGACTACCAGCGCTGAAGAGATCGCCGGTATGGTCGGGGCCAAGGCCGCGGAAGTCGGCGAAGGAAACTGGATAACGGGCAGGGGATGGGACCAGAACGACTGGCCGGAAAAGAGCTTCCCGAGCCACACGATTCTTGATCAGGCGGCGCCGGAGAATCCCGTCGCGTTGACCCGGATCGACGGCCACGCCACCTGGGCCAACGCCAAGGCGTTGGAGATTGCCGGCGTGACGCGCGGCACCCAGGCTCCCCCCGGCGGAGAAATAATTCTCGATCAGCGCGGCAATCCCACCGGCATCCTGGTGGATGCAGCGCAGGGACTGATCAGGAGGCACGTGCCACCCTCCTCGCCGGAACGCTTGAAGGAACTCGCCGTGCAGGCTGTCAATAACTGCCTCGCGGTGGGGCTCACGGGCGTCCACGATATGGGCGGCGGCCCGGCGCAGATCGAGATGTACAAAGCGCTGATCGAGGAAGGCAGGTTCCCCTTCAGGGTTTACTTCAACCTCAGCGCTTCGCTTTCCAACCTGGATGAACTGCTTGCCCAGGGTCAGCAGAACTATGGCGACGGCAAATTTGTGGTCCGCAGCATAAAGTGCTTCGCCGACGGTGCGCTCGGCTCGCGCGGCGCCCTCCTGCTTGAGCCCTACAGCGACCGTCCCGACAGTTCCGGGCTTGTGGTGAACAGCGAGGAGGTGTTGACCGACCAGGCCACACGCGCACTCCGGGCCGGCTTCCAGGTCAGCACTCACGCGATCGGCGACGGCGGTAACCAAATCACGCTCAACGCCTACGAGGCGGCGCTCAAGGCGGTGCCGACAGAGGATCACAGGATGCGAATCGAGCACGCCCAGATCATCGCCCCCGACGACATCCCGCGCTTCGCCAAGCTGGGTGTCCTGCCGAGTATGCAGCCTACTCACTGCACCTCGGACCTGCCGTGGGCGATTGACCGCGTAGGCATGGAGCGAATCAAGGGCGCCTACGCCTGGCGGACGCTGCTCAATACCGGCGTGATCATCCCTTGCGGCTCCGATTTCCCCGTTGAGTTGATCGACCCGCGCCTGGGCCTCTATGCCGCGGTGACACGCAAGCACCCCGACGGCACCCCCACGGAACCCTACTACCCCGAGCAATTCCAGGAAGTGCTGACTCGCGAGGAGGCGCTCAAAGGCTTCACCATCTGGGCCGCTTACGCCGCATTCGCGGAGGACTGGCTCGGCAGCCTCGAACCGGGAAAGCGGGCCGACCTGGTCGTCTTCGATCGCGACATCATGAAGGTCGACCCGGCCGAGATCCTCGAGGCCGCGATCGTAATGACCATGGTCGATGGGCAGGTAGCCTACGACAACAAATAATAGACCCCCCAGAGCTTCTTGTGCTAGATTAGCAAGCCGGATTTATTATAGTTATTAAGAAAAAAGGAGAATCTCCATGCTTGCTTTCACCGGGAGTGAACTATCTATGGTTTCGCTGACTGCCGCGTTAGTCTCGATTATTTGCCTGCTATTAATCTCCTGCACGCCGGGAGACGGGGCTGCCAAAGCCGATACCGTCTATTTCAACGGCGTGATCTATACAGTCGACGATGGCTTCAGCGTTGTCGAGGCCGTGGCGATCAGCGATGGCAAGTTTATAGCTGTCGGCAGCGATGAGGAAACCCTCGCGCTTGCCGGGCCGGAGACCGAGCGCATCGATCTCCGAGGCAAGGCTGTCGTTCCGGGGATGGTCGACGCCCACGCTCACATGAAGTGGTATTCGCTCGGCTTGGACCAGATCAACGCAATTGGAGCGCCCAGCGCTGAGGCGGTTGCAGAGATGGTCGCCGAGAAGGTTGCCACCGTGTCGCCGGGTGAGTGGATCCAGGGCCAGGGCTGGGACAGCAACGATTGGGAAGGGATGGAATTTCCAACGCACGCGATGCTCGATGCCGTCGCGCCCGATAATCCCGTTTACCTGGTGAAACAGGACTTCCATATCGCTTGGGTAAACTCGGAGGCCCTGTGCATCGCCGGCATCGACCGCAACACACCCGATCCCGACGGCGGCAGGATAGTGCATGACGACAACGGAGAGCCGACCGGTATCCTCGTACAGAACGCCAGGGACCTTGTCTATAATTGCATCCCGGACGCGAGCTTCGAGAAGAGGAAGGAACTGGTGTCGCAGGCGGTTGACAATTGGCTCGCAGTCGGGCTGACAGGGATGCACGACATGGGTGACGGCACCGAGGAAGTCAGGCTGGTAAAAGAGCTGATCGACGAGGATGCCTTCCCCTTCAGGGTTTATTACACCTACAACAACACCGTCGAGAACCTCGACGAACTGCTGGCCGCCGGGCCGGAAGAGTACGGTGACGGACGGCTAGTGATAAGGGGCGTTAAGGTTTTGATCGACGTCTCGCTCGGCTCGCACACCGCCGCACTGTTGGAGCCTTTCGAAGGCCGCCCCGGCGATCGGGGCCTGCTGCTGATGAGCCAGGAGGATCTGGCTTCGTTGGCCGAACGTTGCCTCAAATCGGGCTTTCAGTTAGTAACCCACGCCTGCGGCGACAGGGGAGCGCGGGTGATCCTCAACGCTTACGAGGAGGCCTTGAAGAAGGTGCCGACGCAGGACCACCGCTTCCGCATGGAGCACGCTCAGATGGTTGATGCAGCCGACATCCCCCGCTTCGCAGAGCTTGGGGTGATCCCCAGCATGCAGCCCACCCACTGCACCTCCGACAACCCGTGGGTGATCGAGCTGGTCGGGGCCGAGCGCGCGTCGCACCTCTATGCCTGGCGCAGCATGGTCGATGCCGGCTCGATCATCCCCTGCGGTTCCGACTTCCCGGTCGAGGAGATCAACCCGATGTTCGGCATCTACGCGGCCGTCACACGGCAGCACGAGGACGGCACGCCCGAGGGCGGCTATCAGCCGGAGTTGTGTCTGACCCGCGAGGAAGCGCTCAGAGGCTTCACCATCTGGGCCGCCAAGGTAGCGTTTCAGGAAGATAAGCTCGGCAGCATCGAGCCGGGCAAGCAGGCCGACCTGGTGGTCCTCGACCGCGACATAATGAAAGTGCCGCCCATGGAGTTGCTCTCCGCGAAAGTGTTTAAAACAGTCCTCGACGGCGAAGTGGTTTACCAGCGCGACATCGCCGAAGCTGCAGAGGATAGTATCGAATAGACTACGGAGTAGAGGTTTAACAAGAGGCTGCACTGCTCTTTGAATCTAAAAGGTAAAAGGGGGACGTTATGCCTTTTAAAGACGGATATGTTCTGTCCACGGTGCTGTTTATCGCGATTTCAGTTGCATCCATCTGCCTGACCTCGATTTCCTGTTCGCCGGGCGGTGAGTCGGCCAAAGCCGATACCGTTTTCTTCAACGGCGTGATTTACACGGTCGACGATGCGTTCAGCGTGGCCGAGGCCGCGGCGATAAAGGACGGCAAGTTTATCGCTGTTGGCGGCGATGAGGAGATCCTCGCGTTGGCCGGGCCGCAGACCAGACGCATCGATCTCGGCGGCAAGGCCGTCGTTCCGGGCCTGGTCGACGCTCACGCTCACATGATGTTGTATTCGCTCGGGTTGGACCGTATCGATGCGATGGGAGCCCCCGGCGCCGCGGCGGTGGCTGAGATGGTGGCTGCGTGGGCCACGATGATCCCGGCGGGTGATTGGATCACGGGCTGGGGTTGGGACAGCAACGACTGGGAGGGGATGGAATTCCCGACGCGCGGGATGCTTGACGAAGCCGCGCCGGAAAATCCCGTTTCGCTCTTCAAGCAGGACGGCCACGCCGCCTGGGTCAACAGCGAGGCCTTGCGCATCGCGGGCATCGACCGCAACACTCCCGATCCTCCCGGCGGCACGATCATCCGCGATTCCCGCGGCAATCCCACCGGTGTGCTCATCGACACGGCGATGAACCTTGTGAACAGCCACATCCCCGAAGCGCCGTTCGAGAAGCAGAAGGAGCTCCTGACAAAGGCGGTGCAGAAGTGGCTGGCCGTCGGCCTGGTCGGGATTCACGACATGGGCGACGGGCCGGAAGAGGCCGCGTTGGTCAAGGCCTTGATCGACGACGGAGCATTCCCTTTCAGGATTTACTTCAGCTACGACAACACGCTCGATAATCTCGATGAGCTGCTGGCCGCAGGCACGGAGGAATACGGCGACGGACGGCTGGTGATCAGGAGCATCAAGGCTTTCATCGATGGCTCGCTCGGCTCGCACAGCGCAGCGCTGCTCGAGCCTTTCGAGGGCAGGCCCGGCGATACCGGCTTGCAGATAACGAGCCGTGATGAACTGACCGATTTGGCCGAGCGCTGCCTCAATGCAGGTTTCCAGTTGGAGACGCACGCCTGCGGCGACCGCGGTGCGAGGATAATCCTGGACGCATATGAGGAAGCGCTGAGCCGCGTTCCTACTCCGGATCATCGCTTCCGCATCGAGCACGCGCAGATGGTGGACGCCGACGACATCCCCCGCTTCGCCCAGCTGGGAGTGATCCCCAGCATGCAGCCCACCCACTGCACCTCCGATAATCCCTGGGTCATCGAGCTGGTTGGCGCCGAGCGGGCAGCCGGCCTCTACGCCTGGCGCAGTATGCTCGACGCCGGGTCGTATATTCCCTGCGGCTCCGATTTCCCCGTCGAGAGCATCAACCCGATGCTCGGGATCTACGCTGCCATTACACGCCAGCATGAGGACGGCACGCCGGAAGGCGGATACAATCCCGAACAGCGGATGACTCGTGAAGAGGTGCTGCGGGGCTTCACGATCTGGGCTGCAAAAGCGGCGTTCCAGGAGGACCGGCTCGGCAGCATCGAGCCCGGCAAGCGGGCCGACCTGGTGGTCCTCGACCGCGATATCATGAAGGTGCCGCCGTTGGAGATCCCCGGGACAAAGGTGTTAATGACCATCTTCGAGGGTGATGTGGTCTATAATAGCGAGCCGGGAGTTACAGAGGAGCAATAGACAATTGGCCGACAACGGGAGCACTTATTTCCTCACCGGGATATCCGGGTTTGTCGGCTCAGAACTCTGCCGCGAGCTGCTGGAACGCGGTCGAAGCGTCATCGGCCTTGTGCCAGCCGGGGAGGACCTGTCCAGGCTTGCGGAGGTCCGCGATCGGGTTGAATTGATAACCGGGGACCTGTCGGACAAGACCGGTCTCGACCGCGCGGTCCGGGGAGCCGGGGCGGACGTGGTCATCCACCTCGCCGCCGAGAGCGCTCCCGCCAAGAGTTTCAAGGAACCGCTGAGGTTTTTCCGCACAAACACATTAGGGACACTGAACCTGCTTGAAGCTGTGCGGCATCACGGCAGGGGCAAGCGCTTCGTGTTCCTCTCTTCAGCAGAGGTGTACGGCGCGGTCGGCACCGCCGATCTGCCCCTCACCGAGGCCGCTCACCTGCGGCCGGCAAATCCCTACGCGGCCAGCAAAGCGGCGAGCCATCACCACCTGATCCAGTATGCAATGCACTTCGGCATCGAGACGGTCGAGGTGCGGCCCTTCAACATGATCGGACCCGGGCAGGACCTCGGCTTCGTCCTGCCCGACTTCGCCTCGCAAGTGGCCGCAATCATCAGAGGCGGCAGGGAGCCTCGTGTCCGGGTGGGACGCCTGAGCGATCGCCGCGATTTCGTGGATGTGCGCGATGCGGTGCGGGCGGTCGCCGATATCGCCGAGATGGGCGGGAGCGGCGAGGTCTATCACGTCTGCAGTGGGGAGGCGGTCGAGATCAAACACCTGCTCGACCTTCTACTCGAGGAGGCCGGCGCCGCAATCGAAGTGATCCAGGATCCCGCCAGACTGCGCCCGGCAAAAGTTCCAGTCCTTTACGGCTCACATGAGAAATTAACCGCGCTGTGCGGCTGGCAGCGGCGGATTCCGCTGAAAGAAACGATCAAAAGCACACTAGCTCACTGGCTCTCAAAGGTCTAATCGCTGCCGGACCGGGCTGAGGCCCCGATTCAGGGCGCTTGACCAAGATCAAATACCAGCCCCACCTTTTACGTATAAGTTATGGATATTCAAGGAGGCGGTAAACCGCCTTCCTGGTAGTTATAAAACTACTTGAGGTTTGAGAAATGAACGAGAGAAACGATAACAGGGCAGGACGGGTCGAGACGATGAAATCGATCATCAAGCGGCTTCATGCCGGTGCTGATCCGCAGGAAGTGAAAGAAGAGCTGGCAAGGCTGGTGCGTGAGACAGACGCCACCGAAATCGCGGAGATGGAAGAACAGATCATCAACGAGGGCATCCCGGTGGATGAAGTGCGCCTGATGTGCGACCTGCACAGCCAGGTTCTGCGGGAGATCACGAAGAATCCGCAGGAGCGCGCAGTGCTGCCGGGCCATCCCGTGGACACCTTTAGGGTGGAGAACTTTGCGATCCGCAACGGGGCCGAAAAGGTCAGGAAGATCTACGCCGGCCTGGACGGCGGGAGCAGCAAAGAAGATGTGGAAGCTACACGTCTGGCGATCAGCGAGACGGTCAACAAACTGATGGATGTCGGCAAGCACTACGGGCGCAAGGAGAACTTGATCTTCCCGTATCTGGAGAGGCACGGCGTCGCCGGGCCGACGCAGGTTATGTGGGCGAAGGACGACGAGGCCAGAGGCTTGCTGAAGGAGTTGGCCAACGGCCTCAAGCGGGAGTTCAATTCCGCGGCCGAGCTTGCCGGCACGCTTGAGTCGCTGGCCGAGCCGGCGTTGGCTGCGTTGGAAGAGATGATCCACAAAGAGGAAGAGATCCTCCTGCCGATGTGCCTGGAGAAGTTCAGCGATGAAGAGTGGGGAGAGATCTTCGTCGAGTCGCCCAAGATCGGCTGGTGCATGGTCGAGCCGAGGCAGGGCTATCAACCCCCGGCATCGTCGGTTGCCAGGGGGGAAGAGGTCTCGCTGGCCGATGACGCAATGGTCTTTCCGGCGGGCAGCCTGTCTCCGGAACAGTTGCGCGGTATCATGCAGGTGCTTCCCTTCGATCTCACTTTCGTCGATGCCGACGACCGGGTTCGGTTTTTCACGCAGCACGCTGACAGCATCTTCGCCCGCAACACCACGATACTCGGGCGCAGAGTTCAGCACTGCCACCCGCCCAAGAGCGTCGAGATAGTCGAACGCGTCCTCTCGGATTTCCGCGAAAGGCGGCAGGACGTTGCCGAGTTCTGGCTAGAGATGGGCGGCCGCTTCGTCCACATCCGTTACTTTGCGGTGCGGGATTCGAACGGCGAATATCTCGGCACTCTGGAGGTGATGCAGGACGTCACTCAGATCAGGGAGTTGGAGGGAGAACGCAGGCTGCTGCAGTACGAATGAGCCGCCGAAACCTATCCGGCCTTTCTGATAACCACCTTGGCGCCGCGGCCGGCAGTGAGCACCCTGGCTGCGCTGCCGTCCCTGAGGGCAATTTCCAGCAAGCCCCTGCTGCCGGTGAGCAGCACCGTTTCTCCAGGCGGGGCGGAGGCATAGTGTTCGACGAAAGTCTCGATGCGCCTGCCGGCCACCTCCGCCGTCATTGCTCGAGGTTCTATTCCGGCATTCACCAGCAGGCTGGGTTTGATATTCGTGACTAGGTTGCCGAAGCGGTCGACATGCATCACCTCGCCCGAGACGAGCGCCGTCCCGGCCACCGCTTCCGGCAGAGCGAGTCTGACCGGAGATGCGACTGCGGCACCGATATTGGAGAAATCGAATCCTCCTGCGAGCGCGGCCGCAGCCGGTGCGAAGATGTCGCGGCCATGGAATACAGCGCTTGGGTCGGAGCTAATGAGGCTCTCTTCATGGATTTCTCGGGCCTGGGTGCTTCCCTCGTTTTCAAGGACCAGGGTGAAGATGCCGTTGTCGGGGCCGACGAAATAGTGGCCGGCAGCCGATAAGGCTATTGCCTTCCGTTGGCTTCCCACTCCCGGGTCGACGACAGCGAGGTGCACGGTGCCCGGAGGGAATTCACCCCGGCAGCCTTCCAGCACCCAGGCGGCTTCGACCACGTCATGCGGCTCAATCTGGTGGCTGATGTCGACCAGGGAAGCTTCGGGCAGCTTGGAGAGAATCACTCCCTTCATCGCAGATACGTAGTGGTCGCGCAGTCCGAAATCGGTAAGCAGGGTAATAATCCTCGGCATTCAGATGATCTCCGGTCTAGCAACAAGTATAGCGCCGCGTCTGCGTAACGTAAAAAGCCCGCCTGCAGCAGGGCGGGCGGGCCGGAATATAAGCTATGCTCTGTTGGTTCAGCGCATTACGGCGCCTGAAATCCCATTAGATGTCGTCTCGATGTTGACGTCTCTGTTGGCGAGTAGTTTTCCCGTCGCCCTTTCCAGGTCGATCTCGGCTTTGTTATAGCGCACCAGGGCCACGATCACGTTATACCGGGCCGAAACGAGGTTGTTCTGATACTGAAGGACCTGGAAGTTGGTCGTGCTTCCCACCTGGAATTTCTGCTGCTCAGCTTCGAGCTGCCTCTCGGCGTAGGTCAACGCCTTGCGGCGGGCCCTCAGCTGTTCGGTGGAACTTCTGAGTTCGCGGATGGCGTTGCGGACCTCCACCGCGATCGAGTAACGGGTCTGGTCGATTCGCAGCTCGTTCTGACGGCGCATTACGCGGTTTGTCATCAGCGTCGAGCGGGCGGCATCGTTGCCGAAGATGTAGACGAAACGGGCGCCGACAGTCCAGTCGCGGTTTGTGCCCGAGAAGACGTCGCGCAGTGTTGAAGTGAAGCCGAGGGGTAAACCCTCAGGCGGCGCGGGGGCGAACTGGTTAGGTGTGAAAGTGCCGCCGAAGCTGTAAAGCGACACATCCGCTACGATGTCGACCTGTGGCAGAAGCTGGTTGCGGGCAAAGGAGATCGAGATGTTGTTGTTCTCGACCTGTAGATCGAGCTGCTTCAACTCCTGACGGTTCTTGTAAGCCTGCTCGAGGTAATCCCTGAAATTGTATTCCTGGGGGGTGGGCTCGTGAAGCTCGTCAGTCGGAACGATGGTGATTTCCCACTCCTCAGAGACTATCGCTTGCTTGAGGTTGTCCTGTGCGCGCTCCAGAAATGCCCTGGCGTCGACCAGCTCGGCTTCGCGCGCGGCGACCCTCTCTTCAGCGGCTGTGATCTCGATTTCGGGCAAGGAGCCTACTTCCACCTTGATGCGGTTGATTTCAAGTTGGTCCTTGGCTAGCTGCAGCGCGTCTTCCGACACCTTGAGGGCGTCATACGCACTCCCGAGATCCCAGTAGCGCCCCTCGAGGTCGACAAGCGTCCTGATCACCTGGCTTTCGAACGAGGCCTCGTCGATCTTCAGCGAGTTGCGGCTGATCATTATCTGGCGCTCTGTTGCCGTCTTGCCGAAATTCTTGAGGATCGGTTGGTTTACACTGATATTCCAGGAGTTATTGAACTGCGGATTCAGCGAGGAGGTGATCGAGTTGGAGCCCGACCGGCGCATATTCAGATAGGTCGAGATATCCGCACCGGTGAAGATCTTGCGGCTCAGCATGCTGTTGAGCGACTGAGCGTTGGTCGCGCTGCCTCTGAAGGATGTGATGCCCCGCTCTTGAGTTTTGTTGTACTGGAAACTCTCGGTAAGAGAGAAATTATAGATGCCATAAGAGCCGAGCAGGTTGGCGTAGGCGCTTTCGGTGCTCAGGGCCTGGATCTGAATATCAAAGCTCTTCTTTAGCGCCAACTCCCTGGCCTGGTTCAGGCTCAAATTGAGAACGCGTTTTTCTTCCTGAGCATCGGCTCTGATCGCCAGTGCCATCAGGACGGCCAGCGTCAGGACAACAATCCCCACGATCCACTTGAAATCTCGATCGAAAACCTGCGCCCTTGCCTCCGCCCTCGGGCGCTCGGAATTTATCGATTTTATCGGAAACATAGACTACCTCCCTATTATCATTTTCATAGACGTCAATATAGACACCAACGTTCGTTGGAAATTAAGTTTTCAGCGTTTTCGCGGGATTCTTTTTTCTGCTCATTTCCTGTTCTTGCTGCCGGAGTTTCTCCTGGAGTTCTGGTCCGTAAGCTTTACCCCGGCAATGTTCATCAGCTGACTGAGCTTGGCGAGCCCGTTGTCTTCCGCGATTTCACATAGCCGGATAAAGATAGCCGCGGTAGCGGCGGCATCCCCCAGGGCTCTGTGCCGCCCCTCGATGTCGACGCCGAAGTAATTAGCGACTGAGCCGAGCTTGTAGCTTTCGAGTCCGGGCAGCAGGGCTCTGGTCAGGCGGACGGTGCAAAGGGTCGGGTTTGCGATGCGCGTTCCCCGTGCCCGCTCCAATTCAGAGTTGAGGAAGTTGACATCGAACGATCCATTGTGAGCTACGAGCACGCGCTTTCCGAGAATATCGACAAGCGCGTCCGCAACTTCCTCGAATTCCGGAGCGTCTACCACCATTTCGTTTGTAATGCCCGTCATGCTGATTATTCGCCGGGGTATCGGCACGCCGGGGTTGATCAGGGTGGAGAAATCGTCGGTGATCTTACCCCTTTCCACCAGGACTGCGGCAACCTCGGTAACCCTGTGCTTCGGCGGCGGCAGGCCGGTGGTCTCAAGATCGATGACGGCGTAGCGTAGCCGGGATATCAATGGATCGTTATTGCGGGCGCGCGACAGGCGCACACCCCCTTCGCTGAGCATGCTGATGCGGCTTTCTCCCGCAACCGCAGCTGCGACGAGGCGCCTTGCTATCGGATCTGAGCAATTGGCGATGTCGAAGACTTCACTGCATATTTCCGCCACGGAGGAGTGACCGCCATGCTCGGTTAGGTAAGCAACGAGTCGTTCGATCAATTGTGACTGTCGTTCAAGCGTCATCAGCACTCCCAAGGTGCGCGTGATTGTAGCACAGCAGCGGAGTAATTGTGAAAAGAGGGTGGCGGCGAGCCCATCAGTTCGGGAGTTCGATATTGGCGATTCCCGAATTGGCGAAGAGCGACTCATCAAGGGAAAGGCTGTAATCAAGCTCTTGCAGCAATCTCTCTCTCTCATTCGGGATGATGCCGCGCACGTGGCAGTGATTGGAGACGTGGGTGCAATTGATTGCCACGTTGGTCTCGATCTCTTCGATGAGATCGCGAATCTCCCGAATTGATTCGTGAGGCGAGAGGAATGAAAAACGCTCTTGCTGTGCTTCCCTCGTCAGGGGAGTGTTAGGAATCTGCACGAGGGTCTGGAAGTCGACGGAACCTGGAGAAATTTCATTGACGGCCTCGGCGGTAGCCTTGACATGCTCCCCGCTGAGGGCGGTGCCGCCCGCACCGATCAACACATAAAGGTAGAGCTCGAAGCCGGCATTCTTGATTAGTGTCGCCGCCTCCAGCATCCCCTTCGTGTCGACGCCCTTGTTGAGAAGTTGGAGAACTTCGTCGCTGCCGCTCTCCAGGCCCATGTGAATGCGGCTGAGGCCGTTTCGCCGGAACGAGGCCAGTTGCTTCGGCGTGCGGTTGAGCACAGCCCCGGCGCTGCCGTAGGCCGAGATCGTCTCCAGAAACGGAAAATGCGAGTAAAGGATTTTAAGGATGGCATTGAGCGTTTTCGGCTCAAGGCTGATCGTGTTGCCCTCCGAGATAAAAACTGAATTGATGTCCTCGAGCTGGAAGCGGCGGGCCTCCGAGCGGATGTGATCCTCGAATTCCCTCAGATCGAAAGGCTTGGTTTCATCCTCGCTGAACAGTGGGCAGTAGCTGCACTTGGCGTAGGGGCAAACGCCATGACCGTGGATAATCAGACTGCGTGACTCGCTCTCGGGTAAGACAATACTTTGGTTGTCTTTGTCAGTATTCAAGAGCTACTCCTTTTCGAAACCAATCGTATCGAGCAGGCCGCCGCGTGGGCGTTGGCGCACTCTGATTCAACTTCGCATTTCTTAGGTGAGAAGGATAGGAAGAAGGATTAATGGAGTCAAGCCATTGAACCGGCTCTATCCGTTCCCGTTAACATCGCCGTGGTGCTTCTTCAGGGTGAAGCGGAAGCTGCTTCCGACGCCTTTCTCCGATTCCACCCAGATTCGCCCTCCATGAACCTCCACGATCCGTTTAGCGATCGCCAGCCCAACTCCGCTGCCCTCTATGCCCTCCTGTGCCGAGCTGAAGAAGACTTCGAATATCTTACCCGTCAATGCGCCGTCAATGCCAACGCCGTTGTCTTCGACAGTAAACACATAGTAACCGTCATGTTCTTCACATGCTATTTTTATCAGCAACGGCCTCTTGGCATCGCGGTGTTTTATCGCATTATTGAGAAGATTATGGAAGAGGCGGGTCATCTGCTCTTCGTCCGCCCGCACTATAGGCAGCGTATCGATCTCGATTTCGACATCTTTGGTGCCTGAGCGTAATTTTTCCTCGAGGAAGACGCCGGAGATCAAGGGATTCAGTTTTATGTCCCTGAAGTCGGCTTTTCTGGTGCCTACGCGGCTCAACGCCAGCAGATCATCGATCATCTTTTCCATCCTGCTGAGGTTGACGATGATGCGTGTCATCAGGTGGCGATGCTCTTCGTCCTGTTCGCCCTCGTGCTTCGCTGCGAGCATTCTCAGCAGTCCGGACAGCGTAAAGAGTGGAGATTTCAGGTCGTGAGAAACGGTATAGACAAAACTCTCTAGCTCCAGATTCTTAGCGTGTATTCTGTCCCCGGCGAGCTTCTGATCGGTGACGTCGTCGCTGAAAAGGATGACCTTCTCCACATCTCCCTCCGCATCGGAGATGGGGAAGAAGTTGTGTACATACCAGCGCTCCGCGCCGTAAACCTCGTGCAACATCGCTTCGGTGCGCCTGTGTTCACCTTTCACGGCGCCGTTGAAGGCAATGAAAACTTCCTGGCTTCCAAGTTTTCTACTCCGTCCGATACTAACCGTCTCCACCAGCGAGTCCTGATCATCGATACCGACAAGCTTTTTGAAAGCGTTGTTGCAATCCCTGCAGTTTCCTGAAAGGTCAAAGATGGCAATGCTCACAGGCGATTTGTAAATGATCTGCTGGAGAAACCCTTCCGATTCGCGCAGCTCAGCAGTCCGCTCATCTACCATTTGCTCGAGCGATTCGTTGAGAGCCGTGATCTCGCGATTCAGCTGTTCGAGGGTCTCCGCCTTCTCCTTCGTTTGTTCCCGGCTTGCTTTCAGGCGGGCCACCATGTCATTGAACGAGGTGGCGAGCATACCGAGCTCGTTCCTTATTTTTACATCTATTACGAGATCCAGGTCTCCGGCCGCCACCCGTTTAGTGCCGCGGATGAGTTCGCTGGCCGGAGTGAGAATTTTTCGCCGAGCCAGGAACCACGACGCAAACGTCGCCAGCATAATCAAGATGATGATCGCGCCGATTGCAATCGCGAATTGTATCAACGCACTGTTGAGGTTCTTACCGGTTTCAAGGCTTCTGTTGCCGGCGATCTCGTTAAGCACAGCCAGCCGGTTGCCAAGAGCGTCGGCGCGCGAGTCGAGTTGATGCATCAATTCCTCGGCTTCCTCACGAGCTCCCACTTCGACGGCGATAAAAACCCGCATCGCCAGGTTTTCAAAACTGAAGTGCTCGCTTTTAACGGCGTTCATCTGCTGAATCTCGCCTGTAGACTCGCTGCTTTTTTCCAGCTGGTAATATTGTCTGTAAATCTTGAAGCTCAGCTCGAGGAATTCGCTCTTGTCATCTTCGTTCCGGTTATCCAGATAGTGCCTTGTCAGGCGGTATTGCTGCAGCAGGTGACTGGTGATTTCAGAAGAGATGCGGCTTGTCGCCTCCGTGGATGAGATCACAGTCTGGAGGCGGCCCAAAAGAGTCAAGGTTTGCAGAATGGTGTAGATCAGCAGCGCACTCAGAGCCACGAGCAGCGTGGTCAGACCGGCAACTATGGCTATTTTTATATAAGGTCTCATCTATCGCTTGCCGGCTCACTTGACTGCGCATCAGGGATAACCCGGCTCTCGAACACGGAAAGCACGTCGCCATGCTCGAGTATCGACACAGGGCGTCGGTTGTTCCCGCCGTGGGTAAATGAGATCGTGCCGGAGGCACCCTCGAACGGCTGCGTTTTAGTGCCGACGCCTACGATATACTCTCTTACCGATTCCCTTGTCGCTCCGGAATTCTTTATGGCTTCAGCCAGCAGGTTTACGGAGTCGTAAAACAGCGCGTCGTTGGGTTCCGGTTCGCGGCCGTATTTCTTCGAGAATGCCTCCATGAAGTTGATATTGGCAGTGCTTTGCAATAACGGGTTGTAGAATGTGGAGGAGAATACTCTGCTTTTTCCCCGAGTCGCCGCGATGGGGCCGCTCCAGTTGACGCTGAATGTAGTGTCGCTGGACAACACCGTGGCCGTGAAATCGGCTTCGTCGAAACGTCTGAGCATTGCGGTTATATCAGGGATTGTTCCGATAAAAAATATCTGCCTGATATCGGCATCGATTATCTGCTCGGATATCCTGGCAACAATCCCTGTGTCGTTCACCTCGAAGAAGGCAACATAGCTGATTTGCCCGCCTTTCTGCCGAAATTGGTTCATGAAGGCATTCACGAGCATCTTGCCGTAATCGTTATTGGTGAAAAGAACCGCGATGTCGTCGAATTGAAGCTTTTCTATTGCCACGTCGGCCAGAAATTTCCCGTGAAGCTCATCGTTGATGCTCAGCCTGAAGATCCAGGGGCCGACGTCGGTGATCAATGGATTACTACTCCCCGGAACGATGTTGACAACGCCGTTTCGGTTATAAACATGGGCCGCAGGCAGGCTCTCTGTGCTGTTTTCGTGCCCGACCACGGCGACGATTCTTGGATCTGTGGCCAATTCATCGGCTATCGCCACCGCCTGGTGGGCGATGGACTGCCCCTGCGGCGCGGAGGCAAAGATCACCCGCAACTCGGCACCGTTAATCCCGCCGGCGGTGTTTATCTGCTCGACCGCCAATTCTATGGCTAGTTTGGTTCCCGTGTTATCCACGGCTCCGATGTAGACTGCTTCGGGAGTTGGCTGGCATGCCTGAGCCGTTGCTAGCAGCAGGAGTGACAGCAGCACTCCCAGCTTGCCGACTTGGTTTCGGTAATTTCGCATCATCCTATTCAATTCCTGAAAAAGAATATAGCGGATACATCTCTTTAACAAGATAGGCGCTCTTGATAATGACAAATATGGAGAGAGCGACCTTGCCTCTAAGGTCGAGGTTGCAGCAGGGCAAGCCCAATCGCGGCCAAATCTCTTAATTTATTGAAGTTATGCGAATAATCGAGTTGCATCTCTGCCCCAAATATGGTATATATACTCATATTAACTACCACGTATGGGACGGAGTACGACGACACTTGATACCCCGGGCGTGGTTGGTGCCGCAGCAGAGAGGAAGGGCTAATGCGTCAGAAGAGTCAGACCAGTATATACTTGCCTTTTTTCCGCCTGAAGAAGCCGCCGTTCGCGATGACACCCGATCCGAGGTTTTTCTTCCAGAGCAAGACGCACCTGGATGCCCTGGCGGCGCTTGTTTACGGGATCAAGGAGCGCAAAGGCTTCATCATGCTCGCTGGCAATGTCGGTACCGGCAAGACCACCGTGCTGCGGACGCTGCTGGAGAACATAAGCCCCAACGTGGTCTTCTCCCATATCTTCAACACCGATGTCACCTACGTCGAGCTGCTGCAAATGATTTGCAGCGATTTCGGCTTGCCGATCACGGGCCGCAGCAAGGTTGAGCTGATAGAGGATCTCTTCTCGTTTCTGGTTGAGACGCGACTCGAGGGCAAGACGGCGCTGGTGGTTATCGACGAAGCGCAGAACCTCGCCCCGGAAGTGATGGAATCGATGCGCATGCTTTCCAACCTCGAGACGCCGCGCGACAAGCTGCTTCAGATTCTGCTTTGCGGCCAGCCGGAGCTCCAGAAGAAGCTCAAGTGCGAGGGACTGCGCCAGTTGGCCCAGAGGATTGTTGTCACCTGCGAACTGGCTCCCCTGACGCCCCGGGAAGTCGAGCGTTATATTTATCAGAGGCTTCAGATCAGCGGCGTCAGGGGCGACGAGTTGTTCCCGGAAGCGGTGGTCGGGCGAATTGCCCGCCTTTCCGGCGGGATCCCGCGGCTGGTCAACATCATCTGCGATGCCTGCCTGCTGCTTGCCTACGCCGAAGGCAAAAGGGAAGTGAGCGAGCGGGTCCTGGACGCCGCGGCGGAACAGTGCATCAGTCTCTCCCCCAGGGAGGGCGAACGGGAAACCGGGGAGTCGGAAGGCAGTGAAAGCGGAAGGAAGCGAGGTTCGTTCTTCCGCCGGTTCGTGCCCCAGTTCGGGCGGGTAGCAATGCTGCTGGTGATGATTTTGATGCTTATCGCGATGGGATTTCTCCAACTGGATCGAGGAAAAACCGATTCTGTCGATAGCGGGGGCGGCGCAAATAGTCAGCCTGTGATCACTGCGGAGCAAGCGATCACCGGACAGTGAACAGGCGCATGGCTCTGTGCTTGCCCTGAGGGTGGCGATTAGATATGGGAAAACTCTGGGACGCGCTGAAGAAGGCTGAGCGTGAAGGGCACAGCGATTATGTGTCCGAGTATGAGCAGACCTTCGAAGCCCCGCCGGAAGATTATGCCGGCGATTACGACCTCAACCTGACATCCAACATGTCGGAGGAGTACCGCAAGCTCTTTCACGTGATCAAGCGGATCGGCGAGGAGCAGAGGAAAGACCTGAGGCTGGTGCTGGTCACGGCTGCCGGCTTCGGCGAGGGAGTCACCACCGTGGCCGTCTCCCTGGCCGCCAACCTCGCCAGTGACAAGCGCGACAGCAAGGTCCTCCTGTTGGACCTCAATCTCCGCAATCCGGACGTGCATAGAATCTTCGACTTCATGCCGGCGCCGGGGATTGTCGATGCAGTTCTCGATTACGAGAAGAGAATGGAGTACTTCCGTGCGAGCCCGCTGCGGCTCGTGCCGAACCTGCACTTGATGACCGCGGGCAACACGGATCTGATTCAAACCAATCCCTCCGAAATTCTCGAGCACGAAAACCTGGGCAAATTCCTCAAGGAACTGAAGGGTTTCTACAAAACAGTGATAATCGATTGCGCGCCCATCTTCCCCTTCAGCGACGCGGTCAGCCTCGCTCCCATCATCGACGGCACGATTCTGGTGATAGACGCCCAGACGACCCGTTGGGAGGTGGCCGCGAAGGCGCGCGACCATCTGATGTTTGCCGACGCCAATGTACTCGGTGTGGTACTGAACAAGCGCAAGCTTGTGATACCGAAAGCCATATACAGGCGGTTGTAAACTGCACCGCCGGGAGTAGAGCCGTTGGAGAGCAAAGTGAAAGCAGGCATAGCGCCGAAAGCTGTTCTTTGTTTGTTTGTCATCGCCGCGCTCGTGCTCGCAAGCGCCTGTTCCAGCGGCAGGAAGCCGCCTGAAATCGAGGCTGCGGCGGAAGCGACCGGCGATTACGATCCCTTCGCCACGAGCCCGGCCGAAGAGGATTACCTGGTGAGGCCCGGCGACTCGATCAGAGTGCACTTCCTCTACAATCCCGAATTGGATCTCAACCCCACCACCGTTCGCTCCGACGGCAAGATCAGCTTGCCGGTTATCGGGGATTTGCTGGTCGCGGGCAAAACTTCATCCGATCTCAGCGTGGAAGTCAGGGAAGTCTACCTCAAGTACATCGAGGAAAGCGGTCACGGCAGGGTTCTGCGGGCCGGCGACGAGCTCCAGCTTCGCTTCACTTACAATCCCCAGCTCAATCAGCGCGCCTATGTCAGGCCGGACGGCCGGGTTTCTCTTTTGCTGCTGGGCGAGCTGGCAGCCGACGGCGTCGAATTCAGCGAATTTGAGAGAATGGTTAACAGCGGTTATGCGGACTTCATCAAGGAGCCGGAACTCTCGATCTACCTGCTCTCGACGGCCACCAAGAAGATCTACACCGAGGAGGGCGATATCACCGTGATGGTGGCCAGCAGCAGGCCGAAGGAAGTTTACGTCGGGGGCGAGGTCATGGAGCCGACTCTGATCGAGTTCCGCGACAGGCTGACACCGCTCCAGGCCGTGATGCGGGCCAAAGGCGTGAAAGAGACCGGCGACCTGGGGAGCGTGATTCTGGTGACCCGCGGCGAAGCAGGGGGAGCGGTTGCGGCCAGCATCAACCTTGCGGCTTATATGAAGAGCGGCAGGGAGGTGGCAAATATCTACCTGCGCGACGGGGACGTGGTGATCGTGCCCCGCAGCGGCATCGCGAAGCTCAACCTGATCGTCAAGCAGTACATCCGCGACGTCATGCCGTTGCAGTCGAGCTTCAATTTCAGCTATCTGCTCAACGACAACTGGCGTTGGCAATGATGAGGTTTTTCGTCAGCTTGGTTGTGATCCTCTTCTCTGCTGCCGGTGTCGCAGCTCAGGAGGCCGGCGGGGTGTGGCGGCCGCAACCGGGTGTGCGCAACATCTCCCGCTCGGATTTCGGTCTCGCGATGAACGGTGCTTCGATTGTCGATCTGGGTTTGGTGAGCGACGAGAGGATTGGTCTGGAGCAGGAAGACGATTCATTCGGAAGAGGGCCGAAGATCCTGATGTTCCGCACGCCGCGTCCCCTTTCGATGCGCGAGGGGCAGGCGGTCCGCTTTCGGGTGCTCACGGGGGAAATCGATGCGGTCAGCGTCAGGCCGGAGTCATATCCCGGCAAGGTCAAGTGGTCCTTCACGATTTCGGAAGTGATCGGGGCCGGAGGAAGACGAGTGCTCTACAGCGACGAGATTCCGATCGGAGGATCGCAGCACGTCTCCCTCGGCTGGTACTCGGAACTGGAGATCGAGGTGAGTCTCCTCGGCCGAGAGGTGCGCGCGGCCAGGCCGCTATGGATAGCAGTCGAACCGGCCGGAGTTTTCGAGAGCGGGACCGACCGCCCCCTCGACGAGCGCTCGAGCGAGCGGGAGCCCGGGAGCGCCGGCGAGCAACAATAAAGTAGGACAGGTGATATGGCGAACGTGATCAACGGCAGGCTGAACGGGGGGCGGGGTGGATATACGGCAAGGGATTTCTTCCACTCCATTTTCAAACGTTTCCATATCTTTATCGGCGTGCCGGTCATCATTATCGTGCTGATTGTCGCTCTCTCCCTGATCGTTCCCCCCGTGTACGAAGCAATGACCGATTTGAAGATCGACGACACGAACTACGAAAACATCGGGCTGAGCGAAGGGCAGTACCGAAGCACCGGCAACATGCTGATGCGTAAGGAACAGCAGATCAACTCCGAGGTGGAAGTTGCGCGCAGCCACGAGGTGCTGGAGAAGGTGGTCGATGAGCTCGGCTTGGTGCAGCGTTGGGTTCCTGCACAGCTCTCCGAGGAAGAAAGGCGGGCGGAGGCGGTTGCGATCCTGAGCGAAAATATTCACGTAGAGCCGTCACGTGATTCGTGGGTGATCACAATCAGTTTTCGCGGCAACGATCCGGCACTCGTGGCCGAGGTGGCTAACTCGGCAGCCCGGAATTACATTGAGCACAACATCGAGGTCAACACGCTGCCCCGGGCTGGCGAGTTCTATCAGGAGAGGATAGAGTTCGAGCGGAGCGAGCTGGAGAACCTGCAGGCCGATTTCCGCGAACTGAAGCAGGACGAAAATGTAGTCGCATACAAAGAGCAGGTGGATCAAAAGATCAGAAACCTCTCGGAATGGGATTCGAGGCTTACCGATGTTAAAAAGGAAATTCTCAGCAAGCAAGCCAAGATAAACAAGATCAACGACTTCCTTCGCGATAATCCGGATGTGCTCGTCCCGATTCCTGAAATAGCCGCGGCGAGGATTATCGAGGATCTTAATTACCGGATGATCAACCAGCGCCTGGAACTGGCCGCGCTGCTGGAGAAGTACACTGAGAAGCACCGCGACGTTGTCAATCTGAAGCTGCAGATCGAAGAGACGCGTAAAGAGCTTCGTGGCGAGGTCGGAAAGATCATCCAGCGCGAGCAGACGGAATTGAGGAAGCTGGAAGCCGAGCGCGATGCACTGGAGAGCTCGATCGAGAGAATCAAGACCGAGTTGATCAAGCTGCAGGAGGTCGAGGCCCCGTATACGAACCTCGAGGAGCAGATAAAGTCCAAGCAGGAGCTCATCAGGGATCTCGACCGCAAGTACAAGGACAGCCTCTACGCTGGCCAGACCGATACCAGGTTGAGCCGGGTGAAACAGATCAGCAAAGCCAGCGTGCCCACCACTCCCGTTTTCCCGAACCTCAGGTTCAACCTGCTGATCGGCGTCCCG
This sequence comes from Acidobacteriota bacterium, assembly GCA_035530855.1. Taxonomy (GTDB): domain Bacteria; phylum Acidobacteriota; class DATKUA01; order DATKUA01; family DATKUA01; genus DATKUA01. The sequence goes on from DATKUA010000042.1 coordinate 40,135, forward strand.
ATCGCCCTGCTCTTCGGCCTGGCGCTGGTGATCTTCCTCGACGCCGTCGACCGCACCTTCGCAAACCCGGAGCGGGTAGAGAGGGTTCTGGGCCTGCCCGTGCTCGCAACGATAAACAAATTCGATACTAAGAAACATCGACTGTTCCGTTAGCGACTCCGCGGTGCGGAAGAGAGCAACCCGGCAATGACAGACAAAAGCAGCGCATTACACAACGGCATTGCTCCCGGCTCCGATATGCGAACCAAGAAGCTTAATCCGCTGCTGTTCCTGCTGCTGCTCCTGCCGTTTATTTGCATCCCGGCCGCCTGGGTGGTTCTTGCCAGGCTGATGCCGTTGAAATGGTACGTCTTCGGCATCCTGGCCTTGATCGCGGCGGCGCTAATTGTGATCTTCCGCAACGACCGCCGTTTCAACCTCGTGCTGCTGGCCTTCACCATCGGCCTGCAATTGGACATTCATTTCACCACGGTCTATTCCGAGATCTACATGTCGAGCATCGGCTATTACATCAGCCTCGCTCTGATTCCTCTGCTGGCTCTTTACGGTCACTGGATATGGCGGGTGATGATGGGGCGGGAGAGCTTTAGATTCTCCCGCAGCCTTCTCTTACCGGTGGCAATCTTCGGGCTCTTCTGCGTGCTGAGCATCGCCCAGGCGCAATACCCGCAGCTCACTCAGTGGGAGCTTGTCTCGCTTGTCTATTGCCTCCTGTTTTTCTTCTACATGGTCGGCAATATTCATAACCGGGACGACCTCAATCTGATCGTCCTCGGCCTTGTGCTGAGCGTCGCGGTCCAGGCGGTTCTGGCGCTCATGCAGTTCGTAACCGGCTCCAGCCTCGGCCTCGGCTTCCTGGGAGAGGAGCAGCAGTTGATGACCGATGTCTCCGGCGCGTCCCAAGTCAGCAGGGCGTCCGGGACACTCGGCCATCCCAACAGCCTCGCGATGTACCTGGCGACACTGTTGCCCCTCGTATTGGGCGCGGCCCTGGTCGCCGCCTCGTGGTTGAGACGCTTCCTGCTGACAGGCGTCTTCTTATTGGGGGTGGCGGCGATGGTCGCCACGCTTTCGCGCGGCGGGATGCTTGTCGGCGCGGCAACTATATTTATCTTCATCGTTGTCTGGGCCAAACGTGCCGGCAAGCTGGGGATCGTCAGCAGCGTGATGTTGACCGGTGTCGCGGTGGCGGCTTTGCTGCTGGTCATGCTGGAGAATCCGATTAAGTCGCGCTTCATCGAGGATCGCTACGAGACCGCCCACATTCGGCTGCCGCTGATGCGCGTCGCCTTCAACATGGTCGAACACAACCTCTGGCTCGGCGTGGGTTTGAACAATTACTCGCAGACCGCGGATAAGTACGACAACACTGTGGAACGCATCACCAGCGACTTTCCCCATCCCGTGCACAACATGTTTCTGCTGCTGCTTGCGGAGATCGGGATTTTCGGCTTCCTTGCCTTCCTCTGCGTTGTCTTCGGCGCGCTGAAGAAGGGCTGGGATGCTTCGAAGGCCCGGGACGGTGAATTGTCGGTTCTATCCCTGGGGCTGACTCTGGGGCTGCTCGCCATGCTGCTGCACGCATTCGTCGACTACTTCTATGTCTCGACGTACTTTACCTTCTGGTTTATTTCGGGCGCGATCGTCGGGCTGTGGCACATGAAGGGTGAATTGCTGAAGGGGACCGTGCTCAGTCGAACCGGTGCCCTTTTGGGATGACCACGACGCCGCCGCGGCTGACCGTGAAGTGCTTCCTGTCGCTTTCCAGGTCGTAGCCGATTTCCGTCCTCGCGGGTATCTTGACGTCCTTGTCGATGATAGCTTTGCGAATACGGCAGTGCCGTCCGATGTCGACGCCGTGAAAAAGAATCGAATCCTCTACCTGCGCATAGGAGTGAACGCGCACGTTTGGGCTGAGGATTGAGTGGCGCACTGTGCCGCCGCTGATGATGACTCCGGAGCTGACAAGGCTGTCTAACGCCATTCCCCTGCGGCCGCCCTTTTTCTCGTCGGCAAACACGGTTTTGGCCGGCGGGTAAGGCTTCATGAAGGTGCGGACCGGCCACGCAGTGTCGTAGAGGTTGAACACCGGGTCGACGTCGCACAAGTCCATGTTGGCTTGGTGATAGCTGTCGAGGTCGCCGATGTCGCGCCAGTAAGCCTCCACTTTCTGCTCTCTGTCGAGAAAGTCGAAGGCGAAGACGCGCTTGCCGCCCTTGATCATGGCGGGGATGATATTCTTGCCGAAGTCGTGCGCGGTGTCCCGTTTGGCGTCGGCCATCACCGCCCTGACCAACTCCTCCGTGGAGAACACGTAGATGCCCATGGAGACATTGGCCCTGTCTCCGTGGCCGGGTGAGGCCGGCGGTTCAGTGGGCTTCTCGAGAAAGTTGATGATCCGGCCGTCCTCGTTGGAGGCAACGACGCCGTAGTCTTTCGCCTTCTCCAGCGGAGCGCTGACGCAGGCGACTGTCAGGTCGGCGTTCTTCTCGATGTGGCGGGCGAGGAAACGCTCGTAGTTCATTTTGTAGACATGGTCGCCGGCGAGGATCAGCACGTAGTCAGGCTTGTCGTCGTCGAGCAGGAAGATGTTGTGGTAGATCGCGTCGGCCGTGCCGCGGTATAGCGAATCGGCCCCGCGCTGTTGCGGCGGGACGATATCGATGAATTCCCCCAACCTGAAGATATTCCAGCCGAGTGCCATATGGCTTTGCAGGGAATGGCTGCGGTACTGCGTCAGCAGGTGAATCTTGCGCAGGCCGGAGTTGAGGCAGTTGGAGAGCGTGAAATCGATGATACGGTAGATGCCGCCGAACACCACGGCAGGCTTTGCGCGGTCCTTGGTCAGCGGATAGAGGCGCTTGCCCTCCCCGCCGGCCAGTATCAGCGTAAGCGTTCTTTTCAGCGCGGTGATCAAGATTCATAACTCCCTGGATGATTACCCCGGTTTGTAATCATGGCATCACTCAAGAGGCCAGCCTCGCTTGTCCGGCTGGACCTCCTCGTCTGTGTCCTCGCCGGTTTCCACGCTCGCCAGGCCGTTCGCCTCCACCCGCGGTAAGCTTATCAGAAACGTCGTACCGCTGCCGACCCTGCTCTTGACGGTGATCGAGCCACCGTGAGTCTTCACGATGTTGTGCACAATCGAAAGGCCGAGCCCCGTGCCGCTTGACCGCGTTGTGAAGAATGGCTCGAAGATTTTCTCGAGTTGATCTTTGGGAATGCCTTTCCCCGTGTCCCTGACGGCAATGCGGATAGTGGAGCCCGATATTTTTGACGATATGGTCAGCTTGCCGCCGGGGCTCATTGCCCTGCGCGCATTGTTTATCAGGTTGAGCAGCATGTGCCTGATGAGATGTGGATCGAGCCAGGCCTTGCTCACGATGCGGTCGAGCCTGGTGACGATTCGCAAGCCGTCATCAGCGAACTCCGGCTCGACGATGGCGATCGCTTGCTGGATGACGTCGCGAAGTGAGACCGACTGGAATTTCGCCTTCATCGGCTTTGCGAAGTTGAGCAGGTTGGAGACCACCTTTTCTAGCCGCGAAACCTCTTCGGCAATGATCTTGAGGTAGGGGAGGTCGGGGTCGCCGTCTCTCTTGTCTTCACAGAGTGAGCGCGCGAAGCCGCCGATTGATACGAGCGGATTGCGGATCTCGTGGGCGACACTGGCGGCCATCTCCCCGAGTGCTCCGAGCTGCTGGAGCTTGGCCAGGCGGGTCCGGTGTTCCTGCAGCAATTCGTTGGAACGCTTCAACGATTCGACCTTCGTCTCCAACTCCTCGTAGAGACGCATGTTCTCGAGGTTGCCCTGAGCGGCCAGGGTCATCAGATGGAGGAAGCGCAGGTCGCCGTCGCTGATCGGTTTTCCGGTGACGAAATTATCGACCAGCAGGAGGCCTGTCGGTCGGCTCGCGACAAACAGGGGCGCGGCCGCGAAGGATTCGATGCCGACGGTCTCCAGGGTCTTGCGCTCCGCTTCGGCGGGATTCTGCGCCATGCTCATCATCGTCGGGATACCATCGTCGAAAACCCGGCAAAAGAAGCTCTCGCCGTCACAAGGCAGTGAGATCCGGCGAATCCGCCGGTTTAGTTCGGTTTCCTGGAGCGCCTCCACCTTGCTGAAATCCAGAAGCAGGCGGGCGAACTCCTCGCTGCCGTGCTGCATGCCCTTCCAGATCCGATCCGCCTCTTCAGGTGTGGCCGGGCCGATGGCCGTCGTGCCATGCAGTTGCTTGCCGTCGTCATCAAGCAAAAACAACAGGGCCCGGTTGAAGCCCAGCCCCTGCTCGGCGGTGACGCCCGTGAGATAAACATAGGCCAGCTGGGACAAGTTCTTGCAGAACTTGAACGCATCGCTGATGCTTTTCAGGATCGAGAGTGTGAGCACCTTCTCCCTCAGCGCGCGCTCCGCTCGGATGCGCTTGATAAAATGGCCGAGGTTCTCGCTCAGGATGCGCAGTAGTGTTTCCTCATCTCTGATAAGCGGGTCTTCGCTGCGATGGTAGACATTGAGATAGCCGATGGCTTCGCTTTCGACGAAAATCGGAGAGTAGATGGCGCTTTTGAGGCCAAGCTCCTTGAGGAAGCCGAGATGCGGAGAATCCTCGGTGATAATCAAAGTGTTTGGCTCGACCGGGTCGGGTTTTGAGATGAGCCGGCGGGCCAAATCCTCCCCCTCTCCGAAGAAGGCCCTAAGGCGGAACGGGCCGCCCTCTGCGTCTCTTAGCGAGAGGATCGCCACGGTGTCGCGAAAACCGAGACCGCAGACTATCGTGGAGACGACTCGCGGATAGAGCTGGTCGCCCTCAGTGCAGACGTTAAAATCGACGCTGAGCTTGTTGAGGACGCTGAGCTCCCGCACCTTTTCCTGCAACCTGCGGTTGATCGCCTGGATCTTCTTTGCCGTCTTCTGCTCTTCAGTGATGTCCTGCAGGGTTTCGACGACATGAGTCACCAAGCCATCGGCGTCCTTGACAGGGTAAAAGTTGAGCAGCAGGCTGAGTTCATCGCCGTTCGGTTTAGTCAAATGCACGACTTTGTGCGATTCCAAACCCTGCTCGAATATGCGGGCGGTGTCGTCTTTCGGCAGAAGCTCCAGCAGGGGGGCGGGCAGGATGCTGAAATGTTCGCCGAGCAGTGATTCGCGCTTCAGTCCCAGGAGGTGCATCGCGAAATCGTTGACGTGAGTGATGTTCAGCGCAGGGTCGAGGACGATTATGCCCTCTCCGATATCATTGAGAATCGAATTGAAAAGTTCGTGAGAGAGGAAGCTGATATCGAAGGTTCGCGCTCCGCTGGTAATGTCCTGCAACTGGATGACTGCGCCCTCGGGCCAGTTCGATGAGCTGAAATCCCTCGGGACGAACAGGATCTGGCGCGGATCGCTGCCGGCGAGGAACCGCAGCGATACCGACTCGCTCCGCCCCGAGTTGAGGCAGCGCTCCATGATGCCGGTGATTGTGTCGCGGTACGCCGGCGCGAGATGGCCGGCGATGTCGGTGCCCAGGGCCTCCCGGGCCGGAACGCTCAGGAGACCGTCGGTCTCGCCCTTGATCTTGACGATCTTCCTGTCGCCGTCGATGTAGACAGAGGCCTTGGATCGCTCGAGCAGGACATCCAGTATGCTCTTTTTCACGGCTCGAAATTTCCGGTCGTTCGATTCCGGAGCGGCTTCAGGGCCCCGGCGATTCGCAGCGGCTCGAGAACGGGCTGCCGTGCGGTCGGGATTGGGAGCTTACTCCTGCCCGCCGTAACGCTCAGCCAGGATTTCACGCACTCTGTTCCTCAACTCACCCATATCGGACGACTTCACAACGTAAGCATCCGCCGCCCACGTCGTGAAATTGTCCTGATAGGAGGCATAGGCGGTATTGAGAATCACTGGCGTCTTGTTGTCGATGCTCAGCATCTTGCTCATCGTCTCGACGCCGTCGAGACCGGGCATCTTGATATCGAGGATCACGAGATGGGGCGCAGCCTCCTGGAACTTCCTGAGCGCCTCTTCTCCCGATTTGGCCAGGATCACCTCGTAGCCCTCCTTCTCGAACTCCTTCTTGTAAAGGAGTCTCAGGTTCTGTTCATCGTCCACTATCAGTATCTTGTACATCATCTCTCCCCCACATTCACCGAGCGGTTTCCAGCACGGCCCGGTTGTAGAGTTTGAGGTATTTCTCGGCTGAAGACTTCCAGGAGAAGTCTGCAGTCATTGCGTTGCCGATCAGGGCTTTCCATGATTTACCGTCGGCGAACAGGCGAACGGCCCGCTGCACGGCTCCAAACAAAGCGTGCCCGGAGTACTCCTTGAACGAGAAGCCAGTCCCCCTGCCGCTCTCGGGGTTGTAATCCGCTATCGTGTCGGCAAGACCGCCGGTCGCCCGTACGACGGGAATGGTTCCGTAGCGCAGGCTGTAGAGTTGGTTCAGGCCGCAGGGTTCGTAGCGGCTGGGCATCAGGAACATGTCGCTGCCGGCCTCGATCAGGTGGGCCAGGGCGTTGTCGAACGCTAGGCTGACGCCCAGCTTTTCCGGGTACTTCGCCGCGGCCGCTTCGAACAACTCGTGGTACTTGCGCACGCCGGTGCCGAGCACGACCATCTGGATATCCTGCTCCATGAGCCTATCGAGGCTCTCCTCCAGGATATCGAAGCCTTTCTGGTCGGCCAGGCGGCTGATGATGCCGATCAACGGCACCCGCCCTTTCCTTTGCGGCAAGTTGTAATGTTTCAAAAGCTCCTGCTTATTGAGCTCCTTGCCCTTAAGATCGGCAGCCGAGAATTGATGCGGGATGAGGCTGTCGATCTCCGGATTCCAGACCGAGTAGTCGATGCCGTTGATGATGCCCGAGAGGTCGGAGGCCCGCGAGCGGAGAACGCCCTCCAGCCCCGCTCCGAACTCGGCGTCACTCTGTATCTCGCGCGCGTAGGTCGGGCTGACGGTGTTGATCAGCGTGGCATAGACGATACCGACCTTCATCATGTTGACCTTGCCGTAGAACTCGAACGGCGACATCGGGTAGAACTTTTCGAGCGGGATCTCGGCTACCGGCATGATCTCCAGCGGCACGACGCCCTGGTAGGCGAGGTTGTGGATGCTGAAGAGGGTTGCCTCGAGTTCTCTCAATTCGCCGCGGCGGCTGCGGACGTAGTAGGGGATCAGCCCGGTGTGGAAGTCGTTGCAGTGGATCACCTCGGGAGTCCAGTTGAGATGCCGCAGCAATTCGATCACCGCCTTCTGGAAGAAGATGAAGCGGAAGGCGTTGTCGCTGTAACCCTCGCCGGTTTCGGGATCGTTGTAGACGCCCTTGCGGTCGAAGAAGCGGCCGTTGGCGATCATGTAGACCGGCACGTCGCTGCCGGGAATCTTGGTTGCGTAGACCGCGGCCGTCTCCGTGTCCGGCCCCATGGGGATTTCGAGGGGCGGGATCGACTCCAGGGATTTTATCCCGAACTTGTCGCGGTCGATGCCTCCGTAAAGCGGCATGACGGCGCGGATGTCCACTCCCACCTCGGCCAGCGCTTTGGGCAGCGCTCCCGCAACATCGGCGAGACCGCCTTCCTTGGCGAACGGCACGATCTCGGCGCTCGCCAGAAGAACCCGGCGTTGCTTATCTGCAGTTGTGCTCGGCATTTCTGTTCTCCCGTTATTGGTCAGGGTTTAGCGGTCCGGACCAATTCTCGAGGTTTATCTCGAATATCGAATTTGTAGTCCTACATTCCTGCAGGAATGCCATATCGGTACCCGGCACCGTTTCTCCCTCGAGCGCCAGGTCGGCGATCGAGTGCAGTCGCTTAAAGTTGGAGTAGTGGCGATCGACGCGCGCCTCCGCGTAATCGCGGGCGCTCCAGGTGCTGATCAGGAACTGCCAGTCGGAGCTCTCCAGCAGCAGCAGCTCACGCGCCATCTGCTCAA
>DATKUA010000043.1:0-4726 GCA_035530855.1 Acidobacteriota bacterium
CTGGTGGTCGTCGGCGACGGCAAGCAGAGCATCTACCGCTTCCGCGGGGCCGACGTCACCAGCTTCGTCGACATCGCTGAGAAGGTCTCCGCTGAGGGCGGCCGACAACTGCCCCTGGAAACCAACTTCCGCAGCAACGCCTCGTTGATCGGCACTTTCAATCCACTCTTCGGGCATCTCTTCGAGCGGGAGCGCAAGGCCAACCGCTTTCAGATGGAGCCCGCCGACATGGTGGCCTTCCAACTCCACAGGCCGCGGGCGGCGGCGGTGGAGTGGATCAAGCTGGAGGATTACGATGCCGCCAACGAGGGCGTGGCGATCGTCAAGGCGATCCTGCGCCTGACCGACGGCTCGGCGGCAAACCGCAAGGGCGAACCCCTCGTCTTCGGCGACATCGCCGTGCTGCTGACCACCTACAGCCACCTGACCGTCTACGAGGACGCCCTGCGGCGCCACTCCATCCCCTACGCCGTCGAGGGCGGCCGGGGCTATTACCGTCAGCGCGAAATCTGGGACATCATCTCCTACCTCAAGCTGCTCTGGTTCCCGCAGGACGATTACTCCCTGGCGGCGGTCCTGCGCTCACCCTTCTGCCTCCTCTCCGACGAGACACTCCTGTTACTCGCCCGGGAGGATCGCCTCGACGGGACGAAGCTCTTCGACGGCGATCCGCCCGCCGGGATCCCTGAGGAGGAAGCCGGGAGATTCGCTTCGTTCAAGGATCTCTTCCTGCGCCACCGCGGGCTCCTCGACCGCCTCGGCACCGCCGAGATCATCGAGGAACTGCTGGAGGAAACGGGCTACGAGGCTGTGCTGCTGTCGCGCGCCGGGGGGGATCAGTCGACCGCCAACGTGCGCAAGCTGATCGAGATGGCCCGCGATTACGAATCAAGCGGGGTGAATTCCGGCCTGCAGTTCGTTCTCGACGCCGCGGGCAGAATGCTCGCCCGCGAAACCGACAGGGAATCCCAGGCCAAGCTCGGCGTCGCGGCGGGCGGCTGCGTCCGCGTCCTCACCATCCACAAGTCGAAGGGCCTGCAGTTCCCCGCCGTCGTCATCCCCCAACTCAAGTATTCGGGCAAGCAGCCGAACGGCCCCATCCTCTACGACCGCCATGCCGGCCTCGGCGTCAGATCAATCGATCCCGAGACGGGCGAAACATGCCCGTCGCCCGGCTGGAACCGTGCCGCCGCCTCGATCAACCAGCAGGCCGAAGCCGAGCACCTGCGGCTCCTTTACGTGGCGATGACCCGCGCCGAGGAGCACATCGTCCTCATCGGCAGCGAAGAGAAACCCCGGAAACAGTATGTTAATCCGTGGCAGGAGCGCCTCGCCGCAGCGCTCGAAGAAGCCGGGTTGGAGCAGGGAGCCATTTCGCTGATCAACGGCTCCCAGCTCGAGCAGATCGCCAGGAGAGCTCAAGCCCCGGCCGACCTCCATCCCGAGATAGCTGCGGCAAAGCCGGTCGCCGTACCGGAGTCGGCCGCAGACGCCGTGGCCGGCGAGATCATCGACCGCGCTTTAATCCCGACAGGCCACAAACCGTGCGTCTTCACCTGCAACGTCCACAGGATTCTCAAGCTGCTTGCCGCGGACATCGGCTTTGCCGAGAGCGCCGGTGAAGCGCCCGGCGAAGAAGAGCGGGACTACGCCGATGAGGCGGTGGCCGGCATCGCTCCCGCCAAACCGGTGGAAACCGGCAGGGCGGTGCATCTGTTGCTGGAGCAGATCAATTTGACCTCACCCCCGGCCGAGGACGAAATCGCCGGGCGCCTGCGCAGCCTGGGTATCGACGGCGAGACCGCCGAAGCGGCGCACAATCTCGCGCAGTGGCTGGCGAGCGGCGACGCCGCAGAAATCGCCGCCCTCCGGACACAACGGGAGACGCCGTTCACCGTGCGGCTCGAGAACGAGGGGATAAGCCTCTACCTCTCCGGCACCATCGACCTGATCGCCGAGCTCCCAGGCGGAGGGCATTGGATCGTCGACTACAAGTACGCCCTGCCGGGTCACGGTGAGGCCTACCGCAAGCAACTACTGCTCTATGCTCTGTCCCTCGGGCGGATCCCCGCCGTGCGCCCGCGGCGCCTGTCGCTGATATACCTGAAGGAATCTCTACTGGAAGATATTCAGTTCACGCAAGACGATCTCGCCGCCTTGAAGCAGGAGATATTCGCGCGAATCAATCAGGAATGGCTCAGTCCGGGCCCGGACGGCGCCGCCTCGCCGTAATGCGGCGCGGGGGGATCGACGAACCTCATCCCAGTCTCGCCGACGCCCTCATCGAACAACTCCGGCACCTCCACCGGCACCGGGGTGAAGCAGGCGATGAACACCACCAGCGCGACCACCGCCAACGCCCGCCTGCCGAAATCCAGCTTCACCGATTCATTCGCCAACGGAGGGTGCCGCAAGCCCAGCAGGGTGACCAGCAGGGCCCAGATCAGCCAGCCGAAATACTGCGTCACCAGGGCGATGGTTATCATTCCGATGACGACCAGGAGCGAGACGTACTGATGGCGGCGGCCGAAGAACGAGTAGAGGATGTGCCCGCCGTCGAGCTGGGAGACCGGCAGCAGGTTGATCGCCGTCACGAGGCAGCCGAACCAGCCCACCAATGCCAGGGGGCTGACGACGATGATGTCGTGCTCGCCGATCCCCGGAAAAACCAAGAGGCTGAGCAGCTTCTGGATCAACGGTTCGCCGAAGAAAATTCCGCCGCCGATGTCGGCGCCGGGCGGCAGCCTGATCGACGTCGCGAGCCCGAAGAGATAGACCGGCACGGCCACCGCAAAGCCGCTCAGCGGACCCGCCGCGCCGATGTCGAATAGCTGGCGCTTGTTGCGGATCGGCGACTTGATGCGGATCACCGCTCCGAAGGTCCCGAAAATGATCGGATTCGGCAGGTAATAAGGCAGAGTCGCCTTGAGGCCGTGTAGCCGGCAGAAGAGGTAGTGCCCCATCTCGTGTGCGGTCAGAAAACCCAGAATCGCCGCGGCGTAGGCCAGCGTCCAGAACAGTATCGGGGGGTACAGAAGAACCTCAAAGGGCGAAGTCAACTGAGTGGGCAGGCCGCCGTGCTTAAACACGTAGAACGAGATCACCTCGTTGTAACCGACGAACAGCGTGGTCAGGACGGTGAGATAGAAGAGCGTCTGGCGACCCCGCCGCCGCCACCACAATCGAAGAAATCCCGGCGGCTTGGGAGCCGGCTTCGGCTCCTCCGTCTCCCCCTCCAACGGCGGTGCAACCGGCGGAAGCTCCGGCATCTGGTAATCATCCCGCATGTCTTATCCTACTCATCAAAGACGAAATTGAATTATAGCTCCTGAAATCCCACAGGTCACCCGCGCCGACTCATGGCGCAGCTGACTCCACTGCCCCGGGATTCCACTTTCCTTTCAGAGAATCGATTGAAGAAAACCTGAAGAATCTCTCAAGCCTTGCCGCTCATCAATTCCGGATGCGATGCATGCAACCATTTCAGTGTAAGATCCAGTAGATTTTTGGTGAATGACGACAGCGCTTCTGCTTCGCGCTTCGAGATTGTCCCCACCCTGTCATAAACACTGGTGCCGCGCTTGCCAGTGCAGGAATGAAGATAAATGACTCTATCTGCGTCAAGCCCGATTGTCAGTCTCAGGCTTTCTATGGTGTAGTAATGCGTGCCGGCCCCCTTGCTCGCCGTATAACCGCAAGCGTTCAGGGCTATTTTTGCTAATGTTCTTGCCGCATCATAGGAGTGACTGAACTCCCCTTCTTCGCCCGCCTCCGCTCCCCGCGAGATGGCCCGCGCAAAATCCACCTCTCTTCTGACCACCGCAAGCAATTCCATGATTTCATCATGACTTGTCACGTGCTTCTTCAGCCAGCCGTTGTTCACCCAGCTTTCCAAGCTCATTCTCATCACCTATGAGAAAATGCTTCGGTTCTTTCAAAACCGTCATTAGAAAATGGTTACCCTTCGAAATTCTGTCTGTAAAATCTTCTCTGGAATAAACAGTCGGATTTATCGCGCGTCCCAGCGTCTCGTGAAGCGGGTACAATGCCGAAGCAACATCCTGAACATCGACATCCCCAACCACCATTATATCTATATCACTGCCGACAGTTTCTTCTCCGCGGGCGAAGGAGCCGTATATGAAAGCGACATCGATAGTTTGCGCTATTCTTTCCATTGAATCGCCGATTATTGCGTATGCTCCCGTTGTTTTCAGAATCAGATTCCTCAATTCGATGAATATCGGGTTTTCTATGTTGGCCTTATAATAAACCTGGTTGCCCATCCTGCGTCGAACAACGATGCCGCTCGAGGTCAGATTCGTTAATTCTCTTTGCGTAGCTCCCATGCCCTTGCCTACGGCCCGCACTATCTGCCTTAAATAGAAGGCCTCCTCGGGATTACCATAGAGCAAAGATAGAACGGAAATTCTGGTGCCGCCGAAAAGAGCGGAAGCTATATCGTCATGCCGCGTGCTCGTCATTCTACCATTTGCACCCATAAAAGGATCAATTGCATCCATAATGGTATCAAATGTACCCATATTGAGAGCATATGTCAAGCGATAAGCGCGCCCGCCGGGTTGAATTGTTTAAATTTCGCCTACTCCGCGGTGAATCATACAACTCGATCGGCCAATTAATAGTAGGGGCGAATGAACTTGTCCGCCTAAGGCGGAATCCGCCCGATCCCGCCAACGGCGGGATATCTCCACCCAAGATTTTC
>DATKUA010000044.1:0-18066 GCA_035530855.1 Acidobacteriota bacterium
GAAAAAAGGCAGAAACGAGCTCCTTTTCGCAGTAGCCGAGGTGTTCGGCGGTTGGGGGTTCATGTGCCAGGACAGCGAAGCTATCTACCTGGCCGACGGCATGCGCGAGCTCTGGGACATCCCGCTGGGATTGAAGATGCCCGAATCGGCCGCCTACGACCCGGCCACCGATGCCGTCTACGTCACCAATTACGACGCCTACGGGGCGGGGGGCATGCAGTTCGTCTCGAAGATCTCACTCGACGGCAGGATAGAAGAGCTTTACTGGGCCAGGGGCCTTGTGCGGCCCACGGGGCTGGCTGTGAGCGGCGACAAGCTCTTCGCGGTCGACCGCATGGGCGTTGCGGAGATCGACATCGCCACGGGCAAAATCGTAAAGCGCTACGCCCTGCCGCAACCGAGGTTCGCCAACGACATCGCCATCGCCGAGGGCGGCACCATCTATGTATCCGACTCCGGCTCCGGTGCGATCTACAGCAACGCCGGAGGGGAGTTCACTGTCTGGCTGCAGGGCGAAGGGATCGGCCAGCCCAACGGCCTTGCCTGCCACGAAGGCAGGCTGATAGTGGGCAACAACGGCGACGGCTGCCTCAAGGCCGTGGATCTGGCGACGAAGGAAATCAGCGTGATCGCCGACTTGCGGCCGGGGCTGATCGACGGCATCCAGGTCGACAAGCACGGCAACTATCTCGTGTCGCATTACGAGGGCAGGATCTTCCGCATCACTCCGTCGGGCGAGATAACCAAGATCGTCGACCGGACGGCAAAGGGCTACAACACCGCCGACATCGAGTATGTGCCCGAGAAGGACCTGCTGATCGTGCCGTCGCTGCAGAGCTTCGGGCTCACCGCGTATGAATTGAAATAAGCACAGGCGCCTCCGAACGCGAAGGACGGAGCGCCCGCAGAAGAGATAACCTGCATCGGGGGACTGGTATGTTTACCAATTCTGTGCTGATTTGGGGTTTGCTGGCCGCCCTTGCGCTCCCGTCCGGGGCTCCGGTTGTCGTGGTGGACGAGGTCCGCTTTGAGGTGACAGATATCGCCAAGTGGAACATGCCCCACACCGGCTTCGAGATCATCGACTACAAGGGCGTCACCGCATTGCGGCTGAAGGAGGGCGAGGGCGAACGGATCGCCTGGCTCAAGGAATTCCGCTTCCAGAACGGAGTGATCGAGCTGGACATCGCCGCCGTACCTTCTTTCACGGGTCTGGCATTTCGGGTCAGGTCGGATCAGATCTACGAGGCCGTCTATTTCCGCCCGCAGAATTCGCGTGTCGCGGACCCGGTGCGACGCGGCCACACGGTGCAGTACATCTACAACCCCGGCTACACCTGGTATCACCTGCGTGAGAAGTTCCCGGAGAAATACGAATCCGGCGCCGATCTCGAGCCGCAGGATTGGTTCCACGTCAAGGTGATCGTAGATGGGAGGAAGGCCGAGGTCTACATCAACGATGCCGAGCAGCCATGCCTGGTGGTGGATGAACTCTTCGGCGGCCTGAGCGCGGGCTCGCTCGGGCTGTGGGTCGGCAACGGCTCCGCCGGCACGTTCGCGAATCTCAAGCTGACCACCCTGCCGTCGCGCGAGAAAGTGCCGCAGATGACCTTCTCTGCGGAGCAGGAGTACCTGTTCGATATCTTCAAGACCCGTCGCTCGATCCGGAAGTACAAGCCCGATCCGGTCCCCGACGAGTACCTGATGAGGATCCTCGAGATCGCTCACAGCGCTCCCACGGCGGGAAATCAGCAGCCCTGGAAATTCCTGGTCACGCAGGACCGTGAGAAGCTGGACAGGCTCAAGGAGAAAATCGTCGCATCGAGCGTCGCCAGGCTGCGGCAATCGGGAGATCTGGACGAGGCGCAGCTCGAGCAACGGCGCGAGCAAACCGCTGCCAGGATCGCAGATTACCTCTCCGCACCGGTTTACGTCACCGTGCTGGTGGACAAAAACAGCCGTTATCCCTCCTATAACCTTTACGACGGCACGCTGGCGGCCGGTTATCTGATCATCGCCGCCCGCGCCCTCGGCTACGGCACGGTGTTCATCACCGATGCCATTCCGTTCGATGCTGAGAAAGAGGTGTTCGGGATCCCCGACAACTTCGAGCGCATCTGCATCATCCCCATCGGAGTCCCGGAGAGTTGGCCCGAGCCGCAAGATAAGAAGCCGTTGGGGGACGTGGTGGCCTTCGAGCGCTTGATTCAGGGCGTGAACTTCGCGCTTCCCGTCACACGAAAGTCAATCGAGCTTCCCGCGGAAACGCTCGAGAAGTACGTCGGCAAGTACGAACTCAACCCACAGTTGAGTGTCACCATCACGCTCGACGGCGGCAGCCTCTTCGCCCAGGCGACCGGCCAGCCCCGGGTCGAGATCTTCCCCGAGGCGGAGGATGAGTTCTTCCTGAAGGTGATCGACTCCCAAATCAGCTTCACAAAGGATGAAAACGGCAAGGTGACCGGCCTGGTGCTGCGGCAGGGCGATAATGCATTCCCCGCGAAGAAGATTGAAGAGCAGTAACCGCAGCCGACTAAACGATAAAACTCACTGCGCACCGGCAGAGTAAATTCAGCCTCTGACCTGTGTGCTTTTCATTTATGTAATTCTGAATCAATTCTGCTGCACATCTGCGGGCTATTCATTGGGATTATCCCTGCTATAATCCGTGGTGCCCGGTGTTACTGTAGAGCTTGGTTTTCGGGTAGCACTAAAAAAGAAATTCTCGGATACTCGGGGGAGGAACCGCAGTACCATGAAGTTGAATGTTGTTCTGTCTTCATTGTTGCTGATCCCAATCTTGATAGCGGCCGGCATCAATGTCCAGGCGGGAGAAAAACGGGACGAAGCGCGTTACGCCTATCGGATTCCGGAGACAAACGAGTCCATCGAAATCAACGGCGTGCTCGACGACTCGGTCTGGGAAAACGCTCTGCGCGTTGATCTGAAATACGAGACATCCCCCGGAGAAAATGTAAAGCCGCCGGTGGAAACCGAAGCTTACCTGATCCACAACCACAGCTATCTCTACGTCGCCTTCAAGGCCTACGATCCCGAACCCGCCGCCATCCGGGCGCATCTTTCCGACCGCGATTCGATCTACGGCGACGACAATGTGGGCATCCTCTTGGACACTTTCAACGACGAGTTGCGCGCATTTCAGTTCGAGTGCAATCCGATCGGGATCCAGCGGGACGTGATGCGAAACGACGCCGTCAGCAGCCACGGGCGCTGGCGAGGCGATCCCTCTTGGGACGCGATCTGGGACTCCGCAGGCCGGATCACCGACTGGGGTTACGCCGTCGAGATGGCGATACCGTTCAACGCCCTCAGCTTCCCCCGCGCCAACGGCGACGAGCAGCAGTGGGGATTCATCGTTTCGCGCAATTACGCCAGGAACGTCCACCACAGCATCCAGAACGTCCCCAACGACCGCGGCCGGAATTGCGAGGTCTGCCAGGCGGCTAAGATCTCCGGATTCACGGGCATCACCCCCGGCAGGAACATCGAATTCAACCCGACGATAACCGGCATCAATGCCGAGGACTGGGAGGACTTTCCTGAGGGCGGCGAGATGACCCGGGTGGCATCGAAGTTCGAGGCCGGCCTGACGACGCGCTGGGGCATCACTCCCAACATGATCTTCAACGTGGCGGTGAATCCCGACTTCTCCCAGGTCGAGGCTGACGCCTACCAGCTCGACATCAACCGCACGTTCGAGATCCGTTACGACGAGAAGCGCCCGTTCTTTCTCGAGGGCGCCGACTTCTTCAACACCCAGATGAACGCCGTCTACACGCGCTCGATTGCCAACCCCAGCTGGGGCGTGAAGCTCACCGGCAAGGAAGGGGCAAATGCGCTCGGCGTCTACGTCGCGCGCGACGACGTGACGAACCTCGTCTTTCCCGGAGCCAACGGCTCCTCCTCGGAACTCTACGAGACAGAGACGACTTCCTCGGTCTTCCGCTACAGGCGCGACGTGATGAACAGCTCGACCATCGGCGTGCTCTTCACCGACCGCGAGGGCGGCGACTACTACAACCGCCTCTTCGGCTTCGACAGCAAGCTGCGCCTGACCGACACCGACACCGTCACCTTCCAGGCTCTCGGCTCGAGCACGCAGTACGAACGCGATACGGCTCTCGAGCAGGAACAGCCCCTGGAAGTATTCAGCGACTGGGCCCACCAGCTGCAATACGAGCACAACACGCGCGACTGGAACTTTTCGCTCGCGCATTCCCGCATGGGAGAGGGCTTCAGGGCCGACCTGGGCTTCATTCCCCGGGTCGGCTACCAGAGATATTCCACGGGGATAGGCAGGACCTGGTACGGCGGCAGCGACGACCTGATACAGATGGTCTTCCTCGAGGGCAATTACTCGCAGATGGACGAGGCAAAGGGGGGCCTGCTCGAGCGCCAATTTCGCACGATGCTGTTCATGGAAGGGGCGATGCAGTCGACGCTGGTCTACAATTTCCAGCGCAGCCGCCAGGTTTACGAAGAGCTCTCGGCCGTGCAGAACCGGCACTCCTTCAGGTTCGGAGCCAGGCCTTTCAGCGAGCTCAGGCTGGCCCTCAGAGCGTTCATCGGCGATGAGATCGACTACAGCAACGTGCGCGAAGGCTTCAGGATATCGCTCGCGCCAGAAGTCTCGATCAACCTCGGCCGCCATTTATTTGTCAACCTGGAGCACAGCATCAACCGCATGAGCGTCGACGAAGGGCGCCTCTACTTCGCCAACGTGACGCAGACCCGCGCGGTCTACCAGTTCAACCCGAGGATGTTCTTCCGCGCCATCTTCCAGTACGTCGACATCCGCCGCGACACGGCCCTCTACATCAACGAAGACGACGAGGAGGAGATCGATCCTCTCTCACGGCGGCTCTTCACCCAGCTGCTGTTTTCCTACAAGCTCAATCCCAGGACGGTGCTGTTCCTCGGCTACAGCGACAACTACCGCGGATACATCGACTACGGCCTCACCCAGGTCAACCGCACGTTCTTCATGAAGATCGGCTACGCCTGGATGCTCTGAGGGCTCTGGAACGCTGACAGGATTAAATTCCCGCCATCCCGAGCCGGGAAATCAGCGTAACCCGCCGGTGCCTACCACCTGCTTTCCTTCCTGGGAAAGATGATCTTCCACATCGTCCAGGCGGACAGGCCGATGATTGCGCTCCAGGCAAGGATCATGAACAGCCAACCGAAAACCGAGAGTGTCATATCGTCACCCCCGAATTCCGTTTCCTTCGCCAGGCGATGCCCGTGAGCACCAGGAACATCGCCAGCGTGGTCAGCATCAGGGCCCTGGCGCCGAGCAGGAATGGGATATCGCCCCCGGCCTTGCCGTCGAAGATCAGCACGGGCCAGGCGTCCATCACGCTCCAGGCGACGAGGATGATCAGCAGGTAGCCCGGCGTGACGTATTTGATGATGAAACGGAAGATTCTCGGTACCTTGATGTCGGCGCCGCGGGTGATCTCCTCCCACGCCTTCCCCATCCCGAAGATCCAGGCAAAGATGACGATCTCGATCAGTGCGAATACGACCAGGCCGATGGTGCCCGCCCAGAAGTCCATCTCGTCGAGAAATCCCTGCTTGAGAAAGATGAGGCACGGCAGGCCGCCGGCCAGCATGAAGGCGCCGGTCAGCATCACCGCCCTCCCGCGCGCCCATCTGAACTCGTCCTGGAAGAAGGCGACGATCGGCTGCGCGGTGGCGATCGACGATGTGATGCCGGCGAAGAAGAGCAGGGCAAACCAGAGCACGGCGTAGAGCGGCCCGAGATCGCCCATGCGCTGGAAGACGATCGGCATCGACTGGAAGCCGAGGTCGTAGGAGCCCGCGGCCGCGATGCTGCGTGTGGCGTCGAGGCCGAAGAAGGCGACGGCGATCGGGATGGCGATCGAGCCGCCGAGGACCACCTCCGCCAGCTCGTTGGTGCTGGCAGTCGCCAGGCCGGTGAGGGCGACGTCCTGGTCCTTCTTAATATAGGAAGCGTAGGTGAGGATCGAGCCCATGCCGATCGAAAGCGTAAAGAAGATCTGCCCGGCCGCCGCCACCCAGACGGTCGGCTTGAGCAACGCCGAGAAGTCAGGATTCCAGATGAAGGCGAAGCCGGCGGCGACGGAGTTCTCCGGGTGGGCGGGATCAGGGGTTCCCATCGAGATGACCACGGCCACCAGGATCACGGCGAAGAGGAAGAGCAACGGCATGGCGATCTTGGCGAGCTTCTCGATCCCCCTGGAAACGCCGCGCCAGAGCACGTAGATATTCAGGCCGAGGGTGAGCATGTAGAAGCCCAGCATCACCCAGATGCCGTTGAAGAACTGATGGCCGGCGGAGATGTCGGCCTTGCCCTGGAATTCGCCGAGGAAGCGGCTCATCTCGGCGAAGGTGTCGACGCCCCAGTAGTACTTGATCGCCGAGAAGGCGGTGTAGGCCAGCGTCCAGCCCTCAACGCAGGTGTAGAAAGCGACGAAGCTCAGCGGTATCGCCAGCCCGAGCGCGCCCAGGTACTTGGCCGCCGGGTGTCGCCACATGCGGGTGAACATGCCGGGCGCCGTGCCGTGGCCGTACCGGCCGCCGTAACGCCCGATCGCCCACTCCACCCACATCAGAGGGATGCCTAACAGAATGAATGCGGTGAAATAAGGAATCAAGAAGGCGCCGCCCCCGTTGAGGGCCGCCTGCCGGGGGAAGCGCAGGAAGTTGCCGAGACCGACGGCGCTACCGGCCATCGCCAGCACCAGGCCGATCCGGCTTCCCCAGTACTCCCGTTTTTGCGTATGGGCCTCCTGAGCAAGGGTACAAGCGCGAAGCGTACGACCAACCCGGGGGGTAGTCAATCACAATCTTATATCAATCGATTGCCTGCATTTTGTTGATATACAAGCACATATCTCCCTTAGCACCGCCGTTTGATCCGCGTTCGCCTCGGCGCCGCAGACCCTCACCCGGATTGCTCCGCCGGCAGAAAAAAACGCCGTTCCGCGGCTTGGCGGAACGGCGTTGGTCACTCAATTGAGATTCGCGATTCTTCTATTATCAATGGGGGAATTTGGTGTGGTCGGTCTCCGCGTCGTGGCAGGGCTCGCAGTCCATGCGGCTGAGAATGTTGGGCTCGTTGAGGCCCGAGTCGCCGGAACCATGGCAGCCGAGGCAGCCGGTGGCGATGGTGCTCATCTCGCCCCTGCTCTTGAGCTTGCCCTTGATCAGAGCCTCGTTGAGCATGTTGACGACGAACAGCGCTACCGAGCCGCAGAGGCGGCCGCAGCGGTCGGCGCGCTCGGGGCTGAAGGCATCGTAGCCGGAGCTCTCCGCCCAGCGCGACACCGAGACATGGCAGAGGGGGGACTCGGATTTGGACTTGGGGAGCTTGTTGGGGACGGGCTTGAGCGGCTTCTTCGGCGACCAGCTCGGCAGTGCCGTCGACTCGTACCAGTTGAAGAGCTGGTTGCACATCTTGCGGCGCAGGGCGGTGTCGGACACGAAGAGTGCCAGAGCCATGGCGGCGCCGTTGAGCGTGCCGCAGGTCGAGCCCCAGAGCTCGACTCCTCCGGCGCCGTAGTGGGCCATATCCCAAGGGAACTGGTTGTAGGGCGCGCCGAGCTTGTCGGCCACGTCCTTGGCGATGCCCACCAGTGTGCCGTACATGCAGCCTTTTACGTAGTAGTTCTCGTACGCCTTCTGGGCCGCCACCTTGGTTTTGAGCTTCTTGGTCAAGGGCCACGGCCATGTCGCTTCCTCGGCCCTCACCGGCGTGCCGAGAGCGTAGCCGGTGAGCCCGGCGCCGATCACGGATACGCCGGCAACCGACGCGATCTTGAATAATTCGCGACGCGTTGTTTCCTTTTGCATTGCGGTCTCCTTTGTTTGTGAAGAGGATTAATTCGCCGGTTTCTCCACGATTCCGATAAATATGGATACGTGCGACCCGCAATTGGAATACACGCCTGTCGGCACGAAATTAATGGAATCTTTGGAAGAACCCTTATCCAGGGCGGGCTTCCCGGCTCATTGCCATTCCCCTTCTGCGCCCCGGACGGTTGCCTCAACAGTTATTTTAACCGAATTTACGACCATATCAAGCGTAAAATGATATATAAGTGCAATTATATCAACACTTATTCGCGTTTCGTTCTCGTGTTCCCGATTGCTAAGTGATGTCACAACCGTCGGGTTCTCTTACGCCAAGCGCCGCGAAGTGTCTCCAGCGAAAGGACTTAGCGGCCTGAAAGCTGTACAAACTACTTGACGTATGCCACCCTTTCATGCAGGCACCAATGTTTGAACTTCATTGTGTAAGTCGACCATGCTTTTCCCGGTCCGGGCAGCTCTCATGGGCTCGGGCGATTCAGACTCTGGAGAACTCTATCGGTTGAAGTGCTGGACACAGATGCAACGTCAACCTATCCTCTTTTCCGTCATGCCCGGCAAATACCAGGTCTGTCTTATGATTCCCGAGGGCTATCAGGGCTCTCTGATTTTCCGCGAATTGCTCTTCCTGCTGCGCTCGGCGCTGAGATCGCTGGGGCACGACTGCGTCATCAAGGCCAACCAGCTCGATCCGGAGCGCATCAACATCGTCATCGGCTACCACCTGCTGAAGCACGGCGACGCT
The DNA here is from genome assembly GCA_035530855.1 of Acidobacteriota bacterium. Taxonomy (GTDB): domain Bacteria; phylum Acidobacteriota; class DATKUA01; order DATKUA01; family DATKUA01; genus DATKUA01. The sequence continues at coordinate 8,624 of DATKUA010000044.1, forward strand.
CTCTCCGCCTGCCGCTATGTCCCCTACCAGCTCGAGCAGCTCGGCGCGCAGGGCGGCTGGTATTCCGAAAACGCCCGGCAGATCCTAGAGGGCGCGCTCGAGGTCTGGGACTACTCGCGGGAGAACATCGCTTTCCTGGACGGGGAGGGTATTACAGCGAAATTTCTACCCGTCGGCTATCACGCCGATCTCGAGATCATCCCACGGGGAGTGGAGAAGGACATCGACGTGCTGTTTTACGGCAGCATTAACGCGCGCCGGCAGGCGATTCTCGACCACCTCAGCAAGATCCCCGGCGCCCGCATCGCCACGCTGTCGGCGATCTACGGCAAGGAGCGCGACGACTACATCGCGCGCTCGAAGATCGTACTCAACATGCACTACTACGAGACGGCGATCCTCGAGCAGGTGCGCGTCTCATTCCTGCTCAACAACGCCTGCTTTGTCGTCAGCGAGGAATCCGTCGACAACCCCTACGAGGGCCTGCCGCTCGCTTCGGTGCCTCATGAATTGCTTGCCGACAACTGCCGCCGCTTCCTCGAGCACCCTCAAGAGATGGAACAACTGCGCCTGGAGACATACGAGGCGTTCAAAACCCGCTATCGCATGGATGAACTGCTGGGCAGGATGATCCGCTGATCCCGGCGTTAACCGCCGTCCACAATGTTCTCGATCACCATCCTCATCTGATCGGGATCGAAGACGCCCTCGTCCGTCACGAAAGAGGTGAAGAGATCCAGGGGGGTGGATTCGAAATAGACGTTGCGCACGCGGATTCGTTCGTTCTCCGGGCTCGCCAGCTCAGCCGGATCGCGTTCCTCGATCCGCACCGACTTGCCCGGCGGCAGCAGCTTGTTGGTGTCGAAGACGGCGTAGATCGGCTTGCCGAACTTCTGCGCGGCGAGAGCCAGGCCGTAAGTGCCGGTCTTGTTGATCACGCCGTCGAGGCCGACCACGTCGGCGCCGACGACCACCGCCTCCGCCTTCGAGACCGCCTCGAGCAGCCCGGCGTCGGCGATCAGCTCGACCTCGATGCCCGCCTCGGTTATCATCTGCGCCATCAGCAGGCCCTCGTTATTGGGCGAGGAAATCGACTGGATCACGCGCAACCCCGGGCGTTTCTCCGCCAGCCCTTGCAGTACCATCAGCACGGTCGAACTGTGGCTGTGGCTGACCAGGACACCGCACTCCGCCAGCAGGGGCACGGCGTTGGAGAGCAGCCTGCGCTCAACGCGATCGCGGTAGAGATCGTTCCAGCGGTTGAACAACTCCTCGAGCTTGCGCCGCAACTTATCCTCCGGCGGCGCGGTGTCGAGAACCAGCACCACGTCGTCGCAGAGCGAGGTGACGACGCGCATGCTGCCGTGGATCCGCTCCAGGCTGCGGCAGGCGTCCTTCAGCAGCTTGATCAGCGCGGTGCGCGAGAACTCCGGGTTTGCGGCGGCCTCTTCCATCAAAGCCGCCGAGCGGATCGCTATCAACCGCGAACCGCTGAGGTTGTCCTCCAGAAGCTCGTGCAGCCGGTCTTCGAAAGCCTCGATTGCGTCCTTGTTCATAACCACCCGCTTGCGTCGACCACCTCCCGCCACTAATATGCGCTGGGAGGGGACACTTTCGATGATCCGCCGATTGAAGCCATCTTACATGATTTTGATAGCGCTGGCGGCCTCAGCGCTGCTGGCAACATCCTGCCCGTCGGGCATAGAGGATGTCAATGTCCGCGAGGCCAAAGCGAGCGGACTCGACCACAGCTTCGTTGTCTGGCGGGCGAGCCTACCCGCGGAAATGCCCGCCGGCGAGCTCGTCGGCGTGCCGGTGGAGATCCTCAACAACGGCCGCAACGCCTGGCTCGACGACGGTGAGCCCTTCTTCCTCTCTTACCACTGGAAGCACCCCGGCGGCCAGTTCAACAGCAGCATGTTCTGGGGAGAGCGTACGCCGCTTCCAGGGCCCGTTGGGCCCGGGGAAATCGTAAGCCTCGAGATGAAGATACTCGCCCCGGCGCAGGCGAAATATTACGACCTCACGATCGACATGGTCCGCGGAGCGAGCCGGGTGCGGGATGAGGTTTTCTGGTTTGAAGAGGGCGGCTGGCAGACATTCAACAGGCGGATAAAGGTGAGCGGGCAATGAGCGGCGGACGCGCAGGCGGCATAATCAAGCGCCTCGTCGCTTTCCTCCGCGACCCTGTTTCATGGGTAGTCACTGCGGTGGCCGCGGCCGGGCTCTTTCTCGCTTTCCAGGCAAAGCTGCCGGCCGATCTCGAGCAGTTTGCCGCTCCGGGCAGCGACGGCTTCAAGGTCGACTACCGCCTTCCGATAGCCTCCTACGGCGGCCCCGTTCTGATCGAGCTGGAGCACGGGCCGGCGGCGGCGGGGGCGAGGCTGATAATCAGCGCGGCGAACAAGCAAGTTACCGAATTATTCCTCCCCGCCGAGCGCGGCGGCGACAAGCGCTTCCTGCTCTACCCCGGCACCCTCGCCGGCGGAGGCGGGCTGACGATTAAGCTGGTTGCGCCGGTCGACAACAACCTCGAGCAGTTGATCAGCAAAGCTGTGGTTCGCTTCCCCAAGGCCGGATACTGGCTCATACCCGATCCCACGGTGTGGATGGCGTTGCTGGTGCTCGTGGTCCTGCTGGGTGCGGCTGCGGCGGTGATCTGGCCGTTGCGTTCGCTGCAACGCGCCTGCTTCATCACCTTCGCAGTGCTCGCGGTGCTGACCGTGCACTTCATCGGCATCGGCTTCGCCGTGCGGCTTGCCTGGCTCACGCCTGCAGCGCTGATTCTGCTGATCATTGCTGTAATATTCAAGCTAGTGGTGCCTGAGCAGTCGTAAGGCCGCGGGCCTCAGACACGCCAAATAATTGTTTGTTAATTATAAATACTGTTATAATATAACCTATATATATTCAGTTCATTGACTTCCACAAAAACCCACCCTAATATGCTCCTCAATTCATTTTCAACCCCGGCCGCATCAGAGAATCCCCCCCAGCGAAGGCCACCTCAGGCCACCTCCGCGGCAGGCACGTGAAACGGAGGCAGCTATGAACGGGATATCAGTCGGGAATCATTTCAGGACCTTCATAACGACCGCTGCGCTAATCGGCCTCGCGCTCCTGATCCAGCCTTCAGCCGCCGCGCAGGAGAGGTATTTCCGGTGGCTCTCCCAGGACCGGGTATCGGGGCGGATCGACCCGGCGGCGGCGTTCGACGGCGAGAACGATCAGATCATGCTGACTTGCGGCTGGGACGGCGAGGCGTTCATCAGCGACACCTGGATATGGGACGGCAAGGGCTGGATCAGGCTCTCCTCCTCCCAGCCCACGGCCCGCGCCGGACACGCTTCGTGCTACGACAGCGTGCGCAAAAAGGTTCTGGTTTTCGGCGGCAGAAGCGATCCCGATTACCTCGCGGACATGTGGGTCTGGAACGGCGAGACCTGGACAACCAGCTCGCCGGCAGGGCCCTCGCCACGCAGCAACCACTCGATGGTCTTCGATACCGCGCGGGGCGTGGCTGTGCTGTTCGGCGGCAGGGACACAGGCGGCCCGCTGGGCGACACGTGGACCTGGGACGGCACGGCCTGGACCGAAATTACGCTTACGGAAAGCCCGCCGGCGCGCTGGGGCCACGCGATGGCCTTCGATCCCAACAGCAACAAGGCGATTCTCTACGGGGGAGAAGACGGCTCAAGCGATCTGGCTGACACCTGGGTATGGGACGGCGCGGCCTGGACTCAGGCGGCCGGCGGGGAGTCTACCACACCAGCGGACACCTCCCCGGCCGGGGGCTCGGGCTGGGCGATGTTCCATTTCGGCAAAACCGGCCGACTGCTGATGAGCCGCGCCGGCGAAGTCTGGGAATGGGGCGGCAGCGCCTGGACTCTGACGCACGCGAGCGCGGAAGGCGACCCGGAGGCGGTCTCGGGACATGTCGTCTGCTACGACTCGAGCCGCGACGAGGCGATCTCGATCGGCGGCAGCGACGGCACCAGCTACCTCAGCGATACCTGGCTGTGGGACGACGAGTCCTGGACGCAGTTGAGCTACGTCGAGCCGACGCGCAGGCGCAAGCACGCGATGGCCTTCCACGCCAAGCGCGGCGTGGTGTTGCTCTTCGGCGGCAACGCGCACGCCGATATCCCCCTGGGTGACACGTGGATTTGGGGGCTGAACGGCTGGGAGCGGCTCGAGGGCGATGCGCCGAATCCCCGCCGCGATCACGCCATGGCCTATGACGGCAAGCGCAGCCGCGTTGTGCTGTTCGGCGGCCGCGGCGCGAGCGATCCTCTCAACGACACCTGGGAATGGGACGGCCGCGGGTGGACGCTGAAGACGCTGCTCGGCCCCACAGCGCGTTACGGCCACGTGATGACCTACGACAGCAAGCGCGGCGTGACGGTCCTCTACGGCGGACTCGACGGCCTGGGCGGCATCGGACCCGCCGCCACGCTCACCGACACCTGGGAATGGACGGGCAGCCTCTGGACCAAGAAGAGCGATGTCGGACCCTCCCGGCGCAACGGCCTGGCGATGGTTTTCGACGAGGCGCGAGAGCGGACCGTGCTGTTCAACGGCTTCGAGACCTGGGAGTGGGACGGCGGCAACTGGACGCTCGCCGCCAACGCCGGCCCCCCGCCCCGCAGCGGTTTCCAACTGGTCTACGACGGCTCGAAGAAAATCACCGTGCTTCACGGCGGCCATGACGGCCTCAACATCCTGAGCGACGCGTGGGAATGGGACGGCGCCCAGTGGCGGCAGGTGCGCGGCGGAGCCCAGGTGATGTTCCACCAGATGGCTTACGACAGCCTCCGCAACATCACCCTGATCTTCGGCGGGCAGCGGTCCTTCGACACCGTGCCGTTGCGCGAGACCTGGCTCTACGGGCCGATCAACATCCAGCGCGCCGCCGGCTCGGACTACGACGGCGACGGCGACAGCGATCCGGCGACCTACAACCCCGCCTCCCGCTACTGGCAAGCCTATGAGATCCTGCGCAAGCGGTTCGGGCAGGTGGGCGACATCCCCGCGCCCGGCGACTACGACGGCAACGGCACCACCGATCTGGCCGTATTCCGCCCAAACAACGGGCGCTGGGTAGTCAAGGGACAGTTCATTGTCCGCAATTTGGGCGAGGAGGGCGACGTGCCCGTGCCGGGCGATTACGACGGCGACGGCGACACGGATATCGCCTTCTACCGCCCCTCGGAGGGCCGGTGGTATATCCGCGGCCAGGCGGGTGTGAAGTTCGGCCGCGAGGGCGACATACCGGTGCCCGGCGATTACAACGGTGACGGCACGACCGACCTGGCGGTGTTCAGGCCGTCCGTCGGCAGGTGGCTGATCCAGAACCAGCAGAACGTGCGCTGGGGCCGGGCGAGCGATGTGCCCGTGCCCGCGGATTACGATGGCGACGGCAGGACCGACATCGCGATCTTCCGCCCCGGGAACAACCGCTGGCGGGTCAGGGGAGTTTTCAACGTCAAGTTCGGCAAGCCGGGGGCGACGCCGGTACCGGGAGACTACGACGGCGACGGCGTGGTCGATCTGGCCGTGTTCGACATTAGGACAAACAAGTGGTTCATCCGCATGCAGAACAGCATCGTCTTCGGCAATGCAAGCGACCTGTTGCTCAACAGCGGTTGGTGATCACCGGCGCTTGAGCAGCGTGACCTTCGCCGGCAGGCGGTTGCCGTCGCGCAGCACCACCACATCGACTGTGTCGCCGGGCTGGAAGGTTCCCAGAGCGGCGGTGTAGTCATAAATGTTTTTGATCTGCTTGCCGCCGAACTCCACCAGGATGTCACCTGCCATGAGGCCCGCCTTCGCCGCCGGGCTATCGGGCATCACCGACTGGAAGCGGTAGCCCTCGCCCTGGTAGGAGAAATCGGGGACCGACCCGAACCAGGGCCGGTTTCCGCCGCGGGCCTGCCGTCCCGGCGGAGGTTCCGGCGCCTTGACCTCGACGTAGGCGGGGCGTTTTTTGAGGCCGTCGATCGCTCGCACCATGTCGGCGACGAAGCGCGCGACGGTGGTGCCGCCCTCGGCGTTGATCTTCTCCCAATCGTCGCTGGGGCGATGGTAGTCGGCGTGAACACCGCTGAAGAAGAACAGCGACGGTATCTTTTTCACCGTGAAGGCGGCGTGGTCTCCGGCCCCCAGGCCTCCCTGGTCCAGAGCCAGTTTCAAGCCGTATTGCCGGTTCACATTGGCCACCAGCCCGTTGAATTCCTTTGCGGTGCCGACTCCGCCGACAAGCAAGTGGCCGTCGCGCAGGCGCCCGATCATGTCCATGTTGAGCATCGCGATGATCTTCTCGCGCGGGAACGGCGGATTGTTGACAAAGTAGGTCGAACCCAGCAGCCCCATCTCCTCCGAAGCGAAGGCGACAAAACAGATCGTGCGGCGGGGCTCCCGCAGATGCAGGCCGATCTGCTCGGCGATCTCGATCAGCCCGGCCACTCCGGAGGCGTTGTCGTCGGCGCCGTTGTGGATCTGCCCGGCGAGGCCGGGTGCCATCGATCCGGTGTAGCCCAGGCCGAGGTGGTCGTAATGAGCCCCCACGACGATCACCTCATCCCCTAATTCGGCGTCGACGCCCTTGATCATCCCAATGACGTTGGCGACGCGCCGCTTGACCGGCTTGACGTCGACGTTGAGCGTGAGGACGGCCCCTTTGATCTCGGCGGAGCGGGGTTGGAAGTCGGACTCGATGCCCTCCTGCAGCGCGCGGAGATCGGTCCCGGTGGGAGCGAGGGCGTTTGCCAGCGGCTCGTAAGCGGCGAGCACCGCGGGGATTCCCATGCCTTCGACGCTGAAGGCCTCGCTCAGGCGCGGCAGCTCATCGATATCGGCCGCCTCGAGCTCACGATGGTGAAGCGGTCCGCGGACGATGACCACGGCTGCGGCACCATGATTGCGCGCGTTGAGCACCTTGGTCTGGATCTGAGCGTGCGCCGTGTCGGCGGTGCCGTCGAGCCGGCTGTCGGCTTTGTCGCGTTGCGGCTCCAGTGCCAGGATCAGCACCGCCTTGCCCTTTGCGTCGATGCCCAGGTAATCGTCGTACTCCGCTTCCGGAGCGGTGATGCCGTAGCCGGCGAAGACGAGCGGCAGCCCTCCGGACGGATTCTCTCCGAAGCTTACCGGCACATACTGCTCGCCCAGGGAGAAGGCGATCTCCGAACCGCCCGTCCCGAGAGCAAAGGCGTTGCCCGGCCCGATGTGGCTGCCGATGGTGATCGTCAGATACTGGTAGTAGTTGGCGTCCCCGCCCGGCAAAAGACTCGCGCGCTTGAATTCGGTCCTGATGTAGCGTGCCGCCTGGTCCAGCGACGGCGTCCCGTTGCCGCGGCCCATCAGCTCATCGGAGGCCAGAAATTTTACATGGTCGATGTATTCTGAAGCCGTAATCTCCTGCTTCTGCGCGGTGGCGCAACCGCTCAGCAGGACCGTCACGGCAAGTGCACCTACGGCAAGAAACCTGAAGGCATTCGGCATTTTACTACCTCAGCACGTTATCCAGATATTGTGTAAACTCGATTATAAGAACCAACCTGCAGTGGGTCAAATTGAATTAGACGCAGTCGCACATACTCGCCTCAAGGCCGTCGGCGGGGACTACGTCACTCGCCGATGCCCAGCTTGCCGCGGACGTAGGGCACGAGTCCGCCGGCCTCGATGATGTGCATCACCTCCTGCGGCGGCGGCGGGAAATTGAAGGTCCCGCGCGGGGTGATCACCTCGCCCCTCTCCAGGTCAATCGTCACTTCGTCACCCGCCTCGAGCGCGTCGACGGCCTCGGGGCACTCGGCAATCATCAGCCCCTGGTTGAGGGCGTTGCGGAAGTAAATGCGGCCGAAGCTGCGCGCGATGACCCCTCCCAGGCCGACGGCGACGAGGCAGACTGCGGCCTGCTCGCGGCTGGAGCCGCAGCCGAAGTTCTTACCGGCGACGATGACATCGCCCGGCTTCACCTGCTTGACGAACTGGGGATCGAGGTCCTCAAGCGCGTGCCTGCCCATCTCGGCCGGATCGCTGACGGTGTAGGTGTACTTGCCGGGGAAGATGACGTCGGTGTTGATGTCGTCGCCGTACTTGAAGACGCGTCCCGTGATTTTCTTCTGCATGGCGCCGCCTCCTAGCTTACGAACTCGCGCGGGTCGGTGAGCGTGCCGGTCACCGCGCTGGCTGCGACGGTCGCGGGGCTGGCGAGGAAGACCTCGGCGTTGCGGTTGCCCATGCGTCCGCGGAAGTTGCGGTTGGAAGAGCTGATGACCTTTTCGCCGTCGCAGGGGATGCCCTCGTGGGCGCCCATGCAGGGCCCGCAGCCGGTGTTCATGATGATCGCGCCGGCCTCGGCGAAGGTCTCGATGATGCCGCTGCGCAAGGCCTGGAGGAAGATCGGCCGGCTGGCGCAGTGGACCTGCATCCTGACGCCGGGGGCCACCTTGCGGCCCTTGATGATCGAGGCTGCGATCTCCAGGTCCTCCAGGCGCGTGTTGGTGCAGGAGCCGAGAAAGGCGATATCGATGCGCTCTCCCGCGACCCGGGACACCGGCGCGACGTTGTCGACCGAGTGCGGCCTGGCCACCTGGGGCTCCAGCTCGGTGACGTCGTATTCGAAGACGCCTGCGTATTCGGCGTTGGGGTCGCTGCGGACGATCTTCGGCTCGATCTTGGCCACGTCCTCGATGGCGGCCATCGTCTTGTCGTCGGCATAGAAGTAGCCGTTCTTGGCGCCGAACTCGACCGCCATGTTGGTCATCACCATGCGCGAGGCGATGCTCATCGCGTCGGCCAGCGGGCCGCCGAATTCGAGCGCCTTGTAGAGGCCGCCGTCGGCGCCGCCGTCGCCGATGATCCTCAGCATCAGGTCCTTGCTGTAGACGCCCTTGGGGAAGCTGCCCGAGAGCTCGTAGCGCAGTGTTTGCGGCACCTTGAGCCAGAGCTCGCCGGTGGCCCAGATGGCTGCAACCTCGGTGCGGCCGATGCCTGAAGAGAAGCAGCCGAAGGCGCCGTAGGTGCAGGTGTGGCTGTCGGAGCCGAGGACCAGGTCGCCGGGCACGGCGAAGCCCTCTTCGGGCAGGACCTGGTGGCAGATCCCCCGCCCCATCTCGTAGAAGTGCGAGACGCCGAAGCGTTCGACGAACTCGCGCGCGCCCGCATGGTTGGCCGCGTGCTTCTCGTCCGAAGCCGGAACGGCATGATCGAGGACGATGACGCAGCGCTCCGGGTGGACCACCTTCTCGGCGCCGATCTTCTTGAAGGTGTTGTAGATCGGGCCGGTGTTGTCGTGGCTCATGACAAAGTCGGGCTTGATCGTGAGTATCTCACCCGCCCTGGCGGTGCTCTTGCCGGCGTGAGCCGCGAGAATCTTTTCAGTGAATGTCATGCCCATATTCGCATCCCCTTTTCCGGCAGTAATCTAGCAGAGATAGAGT
>DATKUA010000045.1:0-2972 GCA_035530855.1 Acidobacteriota bacterium
CCGCCGAGGATCACCAGCCCTGTGAGTATCGCCAGCAGGCCGCCGATGATGAAATTAAACACGAATTCCCCGGTCACCGTCGGGCCGAACCAGCCGGCGATCGTGCTGAGGAAATCGCTCACCGCAGGGATACGGCCGATCGTCACCTCCAGGCCGTCGCTCACCGAGTTGGCCTGGACCATGTTGCCGATACCGAAAGAGGCAACCACCGCGAACAGGGCATACAGCCAGCCGAGCCACGGCTGCTTCAGGCCGTCGCGCAGGTAATACATCGGCCCCCCGCGGGGATTCCCGTCCTTATCGAACTCCCTGTATTTGCAGGAAAGAATCGCCTCGGAATACTTCGTGGCCATGCCTACAAGGCCGGTGATCCACATCCAGAACAGTGCGCCGGGGCCGCCGACGGCTATCGCTACCGCCACCCCGGCGATGTTGCCGGTGCCGACCGTGGCTGCGAGCGCGGTCATCAGCGCCTGGAAATGGGAAATCGAACCTTCGGCGTCGCCCTCTTCCTTGCGCTTGATCAATGCCAGATAGAGTGCGCGCGGAAGCGTCCGGAACTGCAAACCCTTGAGCAGGAAGGTCAGATACAGGCCGGTGCAGACCAGCAACACCAGCATGATCGGCCCCCAAACCCAATCCTGAGCGATGCTCAGCCACTCGAGAATCATTGCGTGGAATTCAGCCATCGGTATTCCCCCTGTACTAGAACTCAGCTGTTACCGGTATCAAGGCACCTCTCCCTGACCTTGTCGGCGAATCTGATGCATGCTTCATGCGAGAGGCTGTCATAATCGGTGAGGTCCCTGCCATCCTCCTTGGTTATTTTCTTCATTATCAACCTGAGAAAGAAGTTCAATTGCCCCATCTTCAACCGGCCTCCAAGCCCGGCTCGGATACGCGAGCGGGCCAGGAATTCCTCCGAAAAGGCCGAACGGAAGTCCTGCTCGATATCATCTCCCTCGGCAAGATGGGTGATGAAGAGGCAGATGTTCTTATCCGCCAGCTCGTCTCTGCGCTTCTCGATGAATTTCTTCACTGGACCATAGGCGTTGCCGGCGACGATGCCGGTGCCCAGCACGATGACATCGTACGGTTGAAGGTCCACTCTCGGATTTTGTTTCAGATCGACGAGATCGCAACGATCCCCCAATTCCTCGGCGATCCACTCCGCCGCCTGCCGGGCGGAACCGCGCTTGCTGGCGTAGGCTACGAGTACCCGCTTCTCAGTCATCCCCTCCCTCTCGGTCTTCGAGGTTTGAACCGGACCCGGCGGAAGCAACCGCCGGCTATTCCAAGTCGAATAAGCGCGTGCTGAAGTAGCGCTCGCCGCGGTCGCCGAAGATCACCACAAGATTGCCGCTCTCCATCCTCGCGGCTATCTGCTGCGCCGCCCAGAGGGCCGCACCGGAGCTGATCCCGGCGATCATCCCTTCCCGCGTGGCGATTTCCCTGGTGGTCCGGTAAGCCTCCTCTTCCGGCGCGCCGAGCGTCTTGTCCAGCAGGCCGCGATCGTAGATCGGCGGCTGGTAGGCCTCCGAGCTGTGCTTGAGGCCGTCGATCTTGGCTCGCGGATTGTCGCCAGGCTCAACGGCATAGATTCTTGCGTCGATGCCGTGATCCTTAAAATACCTCGCCACACCCATGAGGCAGCCGCCGGTGCCGAAGCCGGCTACGAAGCCGTTGATCCGCCCGTCAAGCTGCTCGGCGATTTCCCGCCCGGTGCCGTAATAATGCGCCCAGATGTTGTCCTCGTTCTCGTTCTGGTCGATGTAGAAATACTTGTCGGGCTCAGCAGCGATCAGTTCCTTGGCGGCGTAGATATGGCTGTCGGGATCATCCTTTGTCGTCAGAATTAGGTCGGCGCCCCAAAAGCGCAGCATTTTGCGTCGCTCGATCGTCTTGTTCTCCAGCATGAACAGCTTGAGTTTGTAGCCCTTGACTGCCGCCACCATGCCCAGAGCGATGCCGGTGTTGCCGCTGGTCGCCTCGATGATCGTCATGCCGGGGCGCAGATCGCCGCGCTTCTCGGCTTCCTCGATCATGTAGAGAGCGATCCTGTCCTTGAGAGATCCCGTGGGATTGGCCAGCTCCAGCTTCGCCCAGATTTCCACCTTCGGATTCGGGCTCGAGCGCTTTAACCGCACAAGAGGTGTATTGCCTATCTGAGAAAGAATATCTTCCGTTGGTGTCACTTTATTCTCCGCTGTGTTATGCCGTCGCTCCTTTTTCTGCGCCGCCCGCCGACAAAGCATACGGCCCGCCCTGCAATCTTTCAATAGTTACGGCGAATGTTATAAGATGATATTTGGAACCGCCGTGGAGGAAGAGCGATGCCAAGTAAGTTCGAAACTCTGCTTGAGGTCAGGCCGAGCGACATCGACGGCAACCGCCACGTCCACAACACGGTTTACTTCGACTACGTTCTCGCCGCCCGTTATGATCAGATGGCGCGCTGCTACGGCATGCCGATGACGGAATTCGAGAAGAACGGCTGGGGCTGGATGGTCAGAGCGGCGGAGATCGAGCACAAGCGGCCGCTTCTGCTCGGCGACGTCGCGCGCGTCCGCACCTGGGTCGAGGGCATCGGCGACGCCAGCCGCGGCAAGCGCGCGCGCTCACTCTGCACCATCAAATTCGAAATCGAAAACGCCGACACCGGCAAACTCGCCGCCCACGGCCGGATCAATTACGTCATGGTCGACGCCAAAACGGGCAGCCCGGTCGAAATCCCCGAGTTCATCCTCGAGAAGTATTCGATCTGATCAGATCCCTCATCGTCTCTGCTCTCGTGTAGTGGATTCCGCCATCTCCCGCCGCCCGGCGAAAGAAAAGGGGGCGCCTCAACGCCCCCAAATTATCAGCATGTGAAATCGACTACCTGACAGGATACTCGGTCGGCTTGGGCGGACGCTTGCGCGGATCCTTCTCCATAGCCTCGAGCACCAGCTCGATCCCCTTGTCGAGCTGTG
>DATKUA010000046.1:0-14259 GCA_035530855.1 Acidobacteriota bacterium
CGAGGGTAGCCTCTTGGCCGTGGATGACTCGGGCGGGCAGGACTTGGTCGTCGCCAAAGACATCTCGGTGCGCCTCAACAACTGGCGGAAGATTCAGATCCAGACGCTGGAGGGAGCGGTCTTCTCGGCCTTCTTCTTCGGAGTCGGCCTCACAATGCTGCTGGCGGGGCTTTACTGCAAGAGGGGCAACGGCCCGGCCGCGGGGGATTAGTGGTTCCCTTTCCTCTGCCACCCTCCGCGGTACTTAACGCACATCAATCGGCAGGGTCTCGCAACGCACTGTAGGGGGGTGCTTTAGCGCCCCCGTCTTTCTTCTCTGTGTCCTCCGTACTCTCTGCGCCCGCCGCCTTTCCGCTCTTCGCCGAGGCGAAGAACCAGGCCGCCAGGGCGATGCCGATCAGGTCCACGATGCCGATGATCACCACCGCCTGCGGCTCGCCGCCGACGTCGCGCACGAGCATCAGGATGGCCATGGCCCAGACGGCCGTCAGCAGCGTCACCACCTTCATCATCAGCACCGACGCCAGCAGGTAGCCCGCCGGCCGCCGCCTCAGCAGCAGCACGCCGCCGATCACCCCCAACGGCACCACCAGCCCGAGGTCCATCGCCTGGATCACCAGCGACTGCGATGTCTGCTGTTGGAAGAGGAAGCTCGTCCCGCGGCTGATCATCGCCTCGATTATCACTTTGACCCAGATCAGCCCCAGCGCGCTCCCCATCGCGATGCAGTAGATGCCCACCGTCCGCCGCGGCGTCCGCTCGCCGAATATCGCCTTCACTTGCCCGAGGTCGAGGCGCGTCAGGCCCAGGATCAGCGCGATCAGCGCCAGTGAGTAGGCCGCCGTGTAGACCAGGAAGAGCGGGTTGAACACCGTGGCGACCGCGTACATCAGGTAGGTGTAGACGAAGTAGAAGAGGATGCCCAGCCACCCCAGGCGGGCCCGCAGCGAGCCCCTCGCCGCCCAGAGCAGGCAGAGCAGGAAGAGCGGCACAGCCACCAGTGCCGTCACGAAGTCCTGCGCCACCGCCTGCGTAGCGAACGACAGATTCTCGTCCTTGTAGATCGCCTCGTAAAAAACACCCGTCGCCGCCGCCGTCAACACCAGCGCAGCCGCAGCCAGCGACAACCCCGCCTCCAACCTCGATAAACTCTTTTTCGCCATCCCTATGCTCCGAGGATAAAAAGCTCTGCTTATATCAACCGACGGATTTGATTTTTAAATGATTCGGCGGTAAATCGCCCCTCTCAGTGCTCCATACAATTATATCGGAACTCCAGCAACCCCGCTGAGATGCATTCGAATCGCCCTTCTTGTAACGCTCGATACATCATTTCTCCTTGGATTTCTGAATAGTGGCGGCAGCCATTCGAGCGTTTCGCTCCTGAGCGAGGGGGGATTTGATGAACGCGAAAACACTCTGCCTCATAGCCTGCCTGTTCTTCATAACCGTCACTGCCACGGCCGACGAAGACATCATCGCCGCCGTCCTGAAGGGCGATACCGGCGCCGTGAGGGCCATCCTCGCCGACGATCCGGCGCAGGTGAACACCACCGACAAGTACGGCTACACGCCGCTCAACTGGGCCGCGACGCGCGCGCAGTGGGAGATCTTCCAACTGCTGCTGGAGAGCGGCGCGCAGGTAAACGTCGTCGGCGCCGACGGCGGCACCACGATGCACCGCGCCTGCCACTACGACCGCGCCGACATGGTCGCCCTGCTGATCGACAAGGGCTGCGACATCGCCCTGCAGAACCAGTGGGGCCGCGCGCCGTTGCACGTCACCGCCCGCCGCGGCTGCCTCGAGGTGGCGCACCTGCTGATCTCCAGGGGTGCCGACCTCAACGCCGTCACCAACGAGGGCTGGACGCCGTTGCACGTCGCCTACAAGAGCGGCCAGCCGGGGATGGTGGAATTGCTGATCGCCGCCGGGGCCGACACCGACGCCCTCGACAAGGAAGGCAAGAAGCCGGAGGATCACGCCTTCGAGCGGTCGCAGTGGATCGCCTTCGATCCCGCCGACTTCGACCAGTACACCGGCCACTACTCTTTCGGCGGCGACTTCGGCGTCGATGTCTGGCGCGAGGGCGACAAGTTTTTCCTCTGCGAGTTCTCGATCGACCGCATCTACCCGACCGGCCCCGACGAGTTCTTCTGCGTGCAGGAGCCGTGGAAGGTGGTCTTCGGGCGCGACGAGGCGGGAGAGGTGGCCAGCATCGACCTGCACTTCCTACGCAGAACCGTCAGGGCTCAGAAGGTTCGCTGAGTCGGCGGACCTGCTCTATCCATCCGCCCTTTTGGGGCGCAGCAGGTCGAGTATGCGGCGGGGATCGGCCGGGCCGTCCGTCACGCGAACCCCCACGGCATTGGATTCGTAGTTAAACCTCGGCTTTTTCGCCTCTTTCCCGCTCATTATTCACCTCGATTTTCCAAGCCTGCACCTTGCCGCCGTCTGGGTTGATCGAAATAGACCTTTACGGCAGCTCGTGGAATATCGCCCGGCAGCGCGGCAAATACGGTAATAATAATTACACAAAAAAATATCTACATATGTGCGGCGCAGTTGACAACGAGGCAGGTTGCCTGCGGCTCTGGATCAGATTGTCGTGCGGTTCAGACGGCTGATGTCACTGAGAGCTCACCACTCTTTGCGCGGGCCCTTGATCGTCGCCATGAGGGGCTTCAGCTTCTCGACCGAGGCGTCGGTGTGGCAGCCGGTCACCGCGCCGAAAGCGCCGTTGCAGGAGTAGGGCAGGTGCGCCTCGACCTTGAGATCATGAAATCTCTCGACCGCCCGGCCTTCCTCTTGGCGGTAGCCGGCCATATGGCAGTCGATGCAGCGCAGCTTGCCCGATTCCACCATTGCGCGCTTGGCTTCGCTGGTCAGCTCGTGAGAGTCGTGGTGGCAGTAGCGGCACTGGGCGTCGAACTGTTTCGGATCGGACTTGTCGTAGAAGATGTAGCTCTGCGGATCGGCCAGGTCGGCGCCCGGCTTCAGGTTGGCAAGGGTGGACTTGCGCACCTCGCGGCGGACCAGGCCGGGATGGCAGGCGGTGCAGGTGACGCCCTGCCACCCGCCTATTTCGATCGGCACGCCGGCGTCCTCGTCTTCAATCACGTCCTTCATCGTGGGGGAGTGGCACCAGGTGCAATGAGTGTTCATCTCGTCGTGGCTCAACGAGTTGGCGTGCACGCCGGAGAGCCAGCCCTGTCCGTTCGAAACCGGAGAGCCGGATGAGATGTCCACGCCGATGGCGCGGGTCATGATGTCGTCGGAGCTCTGCTTGCAGTCCATGCAACCATCCGCCTCGGAATAGCGGTAATTCTCGGACTCGAGCCCGCGCAGCGTCCACTGGGCCTGCTCCTGCTCTTGAGTTGCGATACCGAGCATGACGATGGGCGACACAAGAGCGATCAGGAAAGTGATTTTTCTCATCTTGGGCACTCCAAACTCAAATGTTTGCGCATATTATTCACAGTTATTGTAAAAGAAAGATGTAATGTTTATTCCATTCTCTGAAGCTGGCGATCCGATGGGCAGGCTGCGTTGAGTCAGGTCTCACGGTGCCGTAGGATTATATGCCGAATATCTCAAAATTCAAATGATATCGCAGAGTTTTCAATGTGATATTTATCCTTTTAATGAGTTGGTTGTTATTTGCACACCTGTTTGCGCCGCGCTCGCTGTGATTTTCCATATGATAGAATCACTGCTATCCCAGGGAACGCGATGGAACTGAAAGCCACAATCGAAGCCGCCGCAAGGGCGGTGCGCGAAGTTGATGCGCTGGTGATCACCGCCGGAGCGGGTATCGGCGTCGACTCTGGCCTGCCCGACTTCCGCGGCCGCGAGGGCTTCTGGCGCGCTTATCCGCCCATCGCCAAACTAGGCCTCTCGTTCACGGAGATGGCCAATCCCTACTGGTTCGATCGCAACCCCCGCCTCGCCTGGGCTTTCTACGGCCATCGCCTCAACCTCTACCGCAACACCGAACCGCACCGGGGCTTCGATCAGCTTCTCGAGCTGGCGGAGAGCAAGCCCAGCGGCTATTTCGTCTTCACCTCCAACGTCGACGGCCATTTCCAGAAGGCCGGCTTCGACGAAGGGCGGATCGAGGAGTGCCACGGCTCGATCCATCACTTTCAGTGTGCCGCGGTCTGCTCGCACGCCATTTGGGACGGCGGCGAAACCGAGGTGGAGGTGGACGAGGAGCGCTTCGAGGCGTTGAATCCGCTGCCGGCCTGCGAGAGGTGCGGTGGGACGGCCAGGCCCAACATCCTGATGTTCGGCGACTGGGCCTGGATTTCGTCGCGCACCGAGGAGCAGGGGATGCGCTTCGGCGCCTGGCTTCGGGACCTGAAGAGCGACGGCCGGAAGTTGGCGGTGATCGAGGTCGGCGCGGGGCGTGCGGTGCCGACGGTGCGCTACCGATCCGAATCCCTGGCGCGCTCCCACGGCGCGTCGCTGGTGAGGATAAACCCGCGGGATTACGAAACTCCGCCGGGCGACTGCCATTCGATTCCGCTCGGCGCGGCGGAGGGCATAGCGGCAATTGTTTGTTGAACGAGGACGGCATGGCCGGCGTGGGGCATCCCGGCGCACTGCGGCAGCGCTCTGAGCGAATACGTCTTCGAAAGGCTGCAACTCGACGGCATCGGCCGCTTCCTCGCCCTCACCTCCAACAACGAGGCCAACTCACTGGCCTGCCTCCACTTCTCCGAGGTCTTCGACAAAAAGGAGTTGTTTCAGCTGTCCCCGGAGCGGATGGAGGAGCGCGACGCGCAGGAGTTTTCCCCCATGCATCTGCGCGGCAGATTCCTCTTCGACAGCAGGGCCGGCTACAACCTCCTTTCCGACCGCCACCACGCCGGAGCCGTCGTCAAGTCGATACCCATCACCGATGAATACGACATCGATTCATTCCGGCAGGCTCACGGCGAAAGCGCCGTCCCCATGTTTGTCGTCAGCGACGACGGCAAGCTGATCGTCAAGACGGCCGACGTGGAGCTCGCGCCGAAGAAAGGCCAGGTTCTCATCGCCCTCGTAAATCACGGGGCATGACAGCCAGCCGAATTCCTCGGGCGGTCATCATCCCATTTCAATCCCCTTAATCACCCCGCCCGGCTTCATGCCGGCTCGACCGGCCTGTTTAAAGAAGATCATTAGTAATTGTGGTTACTGTTATTCGATTCGTGTTTACGATATTGCTTGTTCCGTCCAGCGAACTTCGCTCGGCGGAGTTCGTTAAGTCTTTAGCGGGGGTGATGTACCAGCATCGATTGATCTCTACTTCCACCCATCTGCCGTTTCGGTTTGAGTGCGAGCGAAGTGACCCGCTCGTTGAGAATCCGTGACCAACAATGAGGTGCGAACCATGCTCAACAGAATCGTTCTCTGTGCCCTGGCGGCATTCCTGGTAGCCGCCGCCGGCGCTTCAGCCGACGACATTATCGAGGCCGCGAAGAAGGGCGATTTTGATACCGTCAGGTCAATCATCGAAGCTAATCCCGATGCGGTGAACGCGGTGGACAAAGACGGCTCCACGGCGCTTCACTACGCCGCCGTCGACGCCTACTGGGATGTGTTTCGGTTGCTGCTTGAAAACAATGCCGATGTGAACACGAGAAACAAAGTTAACGCCACGCCGCTACACTATGCCTGCCACCACGACCGCCCAGACATGATCAGGCTGCTGATCGTGCGGGGAGCGAACCTGAATCCCCAGAATCTCTGGGGCATGACGCCGTTGCACACGGCCGTTTTCCGTGATTGCCCGCGCGTGGCCGAACTGCTGATAGACAGCGGCATTGATACAACACTGGCGACCAAAGAGGGCTGGAGCGCGCTGCACTACGCGGCCCTGTCCGGGCACAGGCATTGTTACGACCTGCTGGTGAAACGCGGGCTGTCGGCCGCGGCGAAGGACAACGACGGCAAGACGGCTTTGGAACTGTGGTGCGAGCGCCCGCAAGCGATCGAGGCCGATCCCAACAACCTCAAGGACTACGTCGGTGTTTACGAAAACGTGCTGCCGGTCTGGATCGAGGGCGGCAAGCTGTATCTCAAGGAGACATCCGTCGAAGAGCTCTACCCGCTTGGCATAGATACCTACTTCTGCGACAAGGTGCCCTGGAAGGTCGGATTCCTGCGAAATGAGGAGGGCAAAGTCGACCGCATAGAATTGTATTTCATCCGGCGCACGGCGGTCGGCAGGCGGACTCAATGAACATGTTTAAGCTTGCGGAGCAATTCCGGTTCCATCGGGTTGCTGATCAGTGGAGGAGATCGATGAGAAGTCGCGTAATTATTTTTCCGGCATTGGCGTTACTGCTGGCTGCGGCGGTTTTGCCGGCTGCCGCGGACATCATCGAGGCCGCCAAGAAGGGTGACCTCGAGGTTGTGAAGGCCATCCTGGCTGCGGATCCCGGCAAGATCGACGTCGTCTGCGAGAGGGGCATGCCGCCGCTCTACTGGGCGGGGATCTTGGCCCGCTGGGAGGTCTACGAGTTCCTGCTCGAGCACGGTCCCGATCTGGGTCCGATGGGAGTGGTCAAGGAAACTCCGCTGCACGGCGTTTGCCATCACGACCGCCCCGACATGGTGAAGCTGCTGCTCGAGGCGGGGGTCGATCCGAACGTCCGCGACCTCTGGGGCACTACGGCGTTGCACATCGCCGTCTGGCGCGGCTGCCCGAAAGCGGCCGAGGTGCTGATCGACGGCGGCATCGATACCTCTCTGGCGTCCAACGAGGGCTGGACCGCGCTGCACTGCGCCAACCTCTCCGGGCACAAGGAGTGCGTCGAGCTGCTGCTGCGGAGGGGCCTGCCCACCGATGTGGTGGACGACAAGGGCCGCACTCCCGCCGAACTATGGCGGGAGCGGCCTGAGCCGGTCGAGATCGCCGGCCGCGGGCTTGAAGATTACACCGGCAGTTACTTCGAAGGTTACCTGCCGGTTTGGCTGGACGGCGGCAAGCTCTACCTGGCCGACTACGCGGTCGAGGAACTCTATCCGATCGGTGAGGACACCTTCTTCTGCAGGCAGGCGCCGTGGAAGATCGTGTTCCTGCGCGACGCTGAGGGCAAGGTCGAATCCATCGAGCTGCACTTCCTGCGCCGCACACTCACCGGCCGGAAAACGGAGTAGCTACGTCGATCGACAGCGGACGGCTTTGCTCTTTCGTTAAAGAACCAGTGTCCCCACGTAAAAATGCGTCTTCGACGCCTCGGGATCCCTGGTCGTAACGATTAACCAGTACTTACCGTCCTTCTCAGCCAGCAGGGGCCAGTAGCCCGGGTACTCCTCGCCCTTGAAATCGATGGTTATCAACTCCTCGATTTTCCTTAACTTCTTTTCGAAAGAGAGCAGGATCACGCGGCCCTCATCGAGGTACGCACTTGAAGGCGCTGCGACTTCGGATCTTCTTTCGATATGATCGGCGCGCAAGGCGAGGTAGCTGTCGGCGCCGAGAGCGAGAAAGCGCGAATAGTATTCCCGATAATCCTCAATCCTCATGTCCTGTTCGACAGTGAGCGCGCGGCTCCAGGGCTTGGTTTTTATCAGCCTGGGCTTGCGCACCTTCGATCCTGTGTTCTGGAATTGCTGCACCAGGGAGCCGTTGTTCGACTTGCTGAGAGCTGCGGTATGGTCGGGAATGTCGCTCAAGGTGTGGATCAGCAGGTTTATCATGCCGCCGGCGGCTGGTTGCGCGGCGGCGCCGGCTCCATCGTATAAAGGCAGGAAGTCCACCTGCGAAATGTATTTGTTCGGGCTGCCGCTGTCGTAGATCTCCTCGATACTAAAATCTGTCGCTGATATCGGCGCCGTTGCGACCAGGCTGTCGACGCAGACCACCTGGCAACTGAACCGCCGGGTGGTACCGGGCTCTGTCACCCTTGCCGGTACCATCCATCTCATCCCGCTCCAGATCGGCTTCTGAAAATAAGCGTACTGGTTCTTGTTCGGATCGAAAGGGATCTCTCTGATGCTGCCGATTATGTTGCCGTCGAAGTCCATTTCAAAGAAACGGGCTACGATGCTGCTTTGTTTGGCGGCGTCGACATATACCTCCATACTAACTGCAACTGCAATAGAGTGAGGTCCGACGGCGGTCTGCACACTGTTCATAAGGATTTCATCAAAACCTGTGGGCAAAGGCAGGTACAGTATCTCGGTCGGATTGCTGGTGAATTTCCCGGCGGAACTGAATTTTGCCATCAGAACCTTGACCCAGGCATAATCCTCATCCTCGAGGCCGCAGAACAACAGGCCCCGCGGCGCGGTCGCAGGGCCGGCGGAATCCGGACTGCTGAACATCACCGCCGACAAGTTTGGGAACGACTCGAGCTGCTCGGCAAATGTGTCGGTCACTGTCGACTTACCGTTCTTCGTCAGCTTGAGGATGTATACGCCCCTGTCGTCCGTATTCGGTTTGGCGTCAGCCAATGCCAGGCCGTAATTCTTCTTTATGGGGAAGAAGTCTTGGATGCTGATTATGTTATAGAGCGTTCCGGGCTTTTTGATTAACTTCAACTTGATCTGATTCGCCGGTGCCGGGAATTTTTCCTGCGCCCCGGCGGTCACGGCAAACGATAAGATAACTGAAGACAGGAGTACGGCAGTAATTATCCGGGATCTGGACATGGTCATCCCTCCCAATTCGGCGGTTTGAGCCGAGTATAAGCAAATAAGTAGACAATTTCCATGGATTATTTGATGTTTTCGTTTCCAATACAGCGAAATCGACTGTTGTTCCGGCCCAGGCGCTTCCCTCTTAGCCGGATTTTATCTTCACTCTATTGAATTGGGCGGGGGAGGGATGGGCGGGCTGCACTTCCTCCGATTCAGAGCACGAAAGTGGAGACATAGAACGCCGTGTAATTCGACTGGGGATCCGTCGCTTTGATGATTATCCAGTACTTGCCGCCGCAATCCCGCAGCAACGGCCAGTCGCGAGGATAGCCTCCGGTTTTGAAATCGACCGCGGCCACCTCCGAAATCTTCTTCAACTTCTTATCGAACGAGAACAGGCTCAGGCGGCCCTCGTCCAGTTTGGTCGCCGCCGGAGCCGAAGCTACGGGCACTCTTCTGATGTGCACTGCCCTCGCGGATATGTAGCTGTCGGCGGCCACCGCGTGATAATCCGAGAACATCTCATAGATGGTCTCGAACATCATCCCCTCTTCAACGGCTAATATGCGGCTCCAGGGCTTGACCTTGAGCGGCCTGGGCTTGCGGATTTTTGCGCCCGTATCCTTTATTTGCTGAATCAGGAACTCATTGTTCGATTTGGTCAACACTGTTGTGTTTCTGGGAATCCCGGTTAAAAGATCGATAACCAGCTTAAACCGCTTGCTGGCAGCGGGCCTTGCCGAGGTCTCTCCCGCCGCTTGGTACTCGGGCAGGAAATTTAGGCTGAATATTATCGTCTCCGAGCTATCTAGCCTGTAAACCTCCTCGATGCTGATCGAGGTACCGTTGGCAGGCACCGCGGCCGCCGCGCTGTCGGCGATGATCATCGAACAGGTTCTTGTTATCTTCGGCTCCCTTTCGGTCAGCCGCAACGGCACCAGCCAGCGCTTACCGCTCCACACCGGCCTGTACAAAGTTGCACTCAGGTTTTTACTCGGATCGAACGGAACCTCTCTTATCCCGCCGATGAGGTTTCCATCGAAATCAGTTTCGAAGAAGCGCGCCATTGATGTGATCTTGTTTCCTTCCCAGGTGTAAGTCCTCAGGCTGACCGCCACCGCCACCGAATTGGGTCCTTTGGCCGCGAATACCCTGTCGACCAGGATTTCGTCAACCCCGGCCGGCTTGGTTATGTGGATCAGCTCCACGGGCTCGCCGATAAATTTCCCCTTTCCATTGAACCTGGCCATCGAGACCGCGGCCCATTCGTATTTTTCCTGGTCATGACCACAGAAAAGCAGCCCACGGCTCTTCTCCGCAGCGGGGCTGCCGTCCGCCTCGGTGCCATCCACCAGCAAAGCCGACATGTGCGCGCCATTCTCCAGGGCCACGGGGAAAGTATCGACCAGCTTCGCCTTGCCGTTACCGTTCACCTGCAATATGAAAACATGCAGCTGATCGTCGCTCATCCTGCCATCGGCCAGAGCCAATCCCTTGCGTTGAGACGTGGGGAAAAACTCCTGGATCGTCAGCATCGTCTTTATCTGGCTCGGGAATTTGATCGACTTGAGCAGTAACTTCTTTATCGCCGCAGGGCGGTTTTCCTGGGCCCACGCCGGCACGCAAACTGCGATTATCAAGATAGACAGAACTACAGCGACAGAAATTCTGAATCCGCGCATCGTCTTCCCCCAGGTGGTGAATGGCGGCATTATAAGCAAAACAGTAAACAATCACCACGAATACATTGATACACCCGCCGCAATAGGCTTGAGATCGATATTTTATGCCCGCACGAATCGATTTCCCGCGTCATCACCTCATAACCGATAAAAAAGCCCCCCGCCGCACGGGATCGAAGACGGCGGGGGGCTTCACCCATCGGAAGGGTGCTGTAATGCCTATGCCGCTTTCTGCGGTTTCTCCATCGCCGGAGTCACAGCACCCACGCGTAGCCGAGCTTGATGAAGAAGTTGCTGTCGAAGCTCAATCTGACATGCCTGCCCAAATCGTACCCGATGTATGGAGTCAGCCGAATCTGTTTGTCGGGTCGCAGCCCGGCAAGCATAGATAAGAATTTTTTTCGGATTTGTTCTTGACTAATCCCTTTTCATGGTAAAAAATTTATTCATGGGTAAGTTCCGAGGTGTTATGAGCAGATGAAGGGGAAGAGAAAAGGCCACCTGAGTCGTAGGGAAGGCCAGATTATGGAAGCGGTCTATCGCCTCGGCGAGGCCACGGTCGCCGATATCGCAGGGCAGATTCCCGAGGAGATCGGGACATCGTCGATCTCGAAATTCCTCTGGCTATTGGAGGAGAAGGGGCTTGTGACTCACCGGCGCTCGGGCAAGCGCAACGTCTACCGCCCCGCTCTGCCGCCGGAGAAGGCGAGCGAGAAACCTCTGCGCAACCTGATGAAGACATTCTTTCAAGGCTCGGCGTCGATGACCGTCGTGGCCCTCCTGAATCAGAGCCGTAACAAGCTCAGCGAGGGGGAGATCGACGAGCTATTCGATCTCATCAAGCAATTCAAAGAGAAGGGGAAATAGTGGCTGGAGCAGAGCCGTCTCTATCATCGATTCTCTGCTGAAATCGTTGCTTTTGACACTGCTGTTTCTCTGTTTCGGCTTCCTGTTGCGCGACTACGCGGTGATCAGTCGCGATCACGGCAGCTTCCAGGTGCCTAGCCTTTCGATCAGCCCAGCGACTTGATCGCCTCGACCGGCTGCAATCGCGCCGCCTTGCTCGCTGGATAGACGGCGACGAGGAGCACGGCCACCATGATCATCGCGCAGGTGGTGGCGAGGTGTTCGAAGCCCAGCCGCGGGTAGAACACCCTGTCGATCATGTAAAACTGCCCGAGCATTTCTTCGTCCATGGCCGAGAACATGTCGATGCCTGTGTGGCCCAGGAACGTCACAAAGCCCATGCCAATGACGAGGCCGGCGACTATGCCGACGACACCCAGCAGGGCCGATTCGAGGCTGACGGTGGTGAAGATCTGCCAGCGCTTGGTTCCGAGCGACCTCATGATGCCGAATTCGCGCGTCCGCTCGATCACCGACATCAGCACCGTGTTGAGTATGCCCGCCATGACGATCAGCAGGACGATGAAGAACACGACGTAGGCGAAGCCGACCTTGGTGTTGAACGAACTCTCGACCCAGGGATTGACTTCCTTCCAGGTGCGCACCGTGACGCCGGCCGGCATCAGCCCCTGCAGCTCTGCCTCGACGGCTTCGAGTCTGTCGGGATTCTTGACCCTGAGCAGGAGATTGGTGAACACCCCTTCGGCCTTGATGCCGGCCGATTCGGCGGAGCCGGAATCGATGAAGAGCCTGGCGGCGAGCATCCGCCGGTCGACGAATGCTGTCGACCTGTCGATATCTGGTATGCCGGATTTGAGGACTCCCGTCACCGTCAGCGGTCCGATGTAGGCCAGTTGCTTCGA
The DNA here is from genome assembly GCA_035530855.1 of Acidobacteriota bacterium. Lineage (GTDB taxonomy): Bacteria > Acidobacteriota > DATKUA01 > DATKUA01 > DATKUA01 > DATKUA01. The sequence goes on from DATKUA010000046.1 coordinate 12,084, forward strand.
GCGGTCGGAAATCACCAGCAGCACCTCATCGCCCTGCCCGACGTTGAGGTTCTTCGCCATCGTGGCGCCCAGCACGATGCCCTTGTCCCCCGGCCGCAACCACTCGCCGCCCTCGCCGACGAGCTCGGTCAGCCTGCCGAACTTGCTCTCGAGTTCGGGATCGAGGCCCGTGATCAAGGCCCCCTGGCTGTTGGAGCCGAAGGAAATCAGGCCGTTGGCCACCAGGCGTGGAGAGTAGGCCGTGACATCGGGATTGGCGGCGACGGTGTCGATGATCCCGCCGCCGTCGGTGACGGCATACTCGAGGAACGGCTTGTCGGCGTGCTCCGGGCGGGTGATGTCGATGTGGCCGGTAAAGCTGGTGAGGTTGCTGACCAGCATTGGGTACATGCCGTCGAACATCGACCAGATCATCATCATCGCCACAAGGCCGATGGTGATGCTCACAGTCGTCAGCAGCGAACGCTTCTTATTGCGCATCACATTGCGCCAGGCAATCGACAGGAAAATCCGCATCTCTCTCCACCTCACAATACGAATGAGCATCGGTGACGGCAGGTGTCGGATTTTCGGCGTGGTTGCTCGATCAGTTGCCGTCTCTGCTTGATCAATGTCATCTTTGTTGACTAGTTATACTCCTTCCAAACTAAATTGGAAACGGTCAGAAGGGAAGAAATGTTCGCGGAGCTGGTTTGCGCTACCTCGCGAGGCGCTCCGCCATGTCGATCAGCAGCAGGAATGAGCCCATGGCCTTGTCGGGCCCCTCGTAGGCGAGCGTGAGCACCAGCGATTGCCCGTCCGGACTCCAGTCGCTGTCGGAAACCACGATGCGAGGCGAGTCGTAAACGGTATTGCGAAACCACTCGCTGTCCGGGTGGCCGTCCTCGTTGAAGAAGGTGATCCGCCGCATGCCGGAGCCGTCGGCATTCATCGCCCACACGTCGAGCTGCACGTACTGCTTCCAGTCGGGCGAGCGCAGTGTGGGGAACTCCACATCGAAGCCCGCGCCCGATGCCCAGGCGATCATGCTGCCGTCGGGCGAGTAGTGCGCGTGCTCGTCCCAATCGCTGCGCGTTCTCGTCAGACGCCTGGAGCGGCCGTTTTGGAGATCGAGCGACCAGATGTCGATGCCGTTGAGCGGCTGCCCCTGCATCGAATTGGCGCAGTAAAGGATCTTCGAGCCGTCGGGCGAAAAGCCATGTGTTTCGTAGAACACCTTCTGGCGGCCCGGGCAATACTTGCGGATGTTCTTCAGGACCGGGCCGTTTTTCCGCCACTCGAGCTCGGCTGATTTGATCGCCCATTTGCCCCATTGATACACCTTCGCATCGCCTTTCGGATACTTGCCCAGAGCCTCGGCCCAGACGAGCGTGCGGCCGTCGGGGGAGAACTGCGGATGGATGACGCCGCGCGGCCTGGTGGTGCTGGTCTCGTAAAAAGTCAACTGCCAGACCCGGGAGTCGTCGACGCTTGTGAGCCAGAGGTTGCAGTTGAGCCCCGTGCCGGGCGTCGCCAACTCCTCCAGGCGCTTGCCCACCGCGTCGTTGTTCTGCGCCACGAATACCAGGTAATCGCCCGAGACGTGCCACGTCACGCCGCCGGCCTGCCTGTGCGGGAAGCTTTTCTTCTTCGTCCAGCGACTGCTGAGGCAGCGGTGGCCAGTGGCATCGGGATGGACGATCCAGATGTCCTTGTAGCAGTCGCCGTCGGTATTCGTTTTGGAATATGCGATCCACTCCCCGTCGGGTGACCACGCGACATCGCCCGAGTGGCGGTCGAGACTGCGAATCACGACACTCCCGGACGGCGTCGCGAGCGGCGGGAACCAGGTCGTAAACAGAAACAGACACACTACGATCAGAGAATTCATGGCACTGCTCCAGCGCAATTCATTTAGTTGTTGTGATGCCGCCGGTCAGCCTCTACTTGTTTTCCGCCGCACACCGATGGGTTTTTTTTCGCCCCAAAGGTGTGTTCACCTTTATGAGACTATAAATCGGCGTAGTGGTTAAATCATCGCCTGCGTGTGGGTCAGAAAGAATCCCGCCTCCGCGAAGCTCATTTCTTCTCTTCAAGACGCTCCAGGGATTCCTTGGCCTGGGGGAAATTCGGGTCGAGTTCCAGGCTCTTCTTGTAGCACTCGATCGCCTCGTCCACCTGCTGCAACTGCTCGTAG
>DATKUA010000047.1:0-32503 GCA_035530855.1 Acidobacteriota bacterium
CTACGAATTCCTCGACACCGGCAAGCCGGAGTTGGGTCGGGAGATCCTCAAGAAGGGCGAGATCGACGACGAGTTGAAGGCGAAGCTCACCGAAGCGCTCGACGAGTTCAAGGATCGCTTCGCGGCCGAGCACGGCTACGATAAGAAGGTCGAAAAGGCTGCCGCCGGGGAAAAGGCGGAGAGCGAGGAGAAGGTCGAAGCTGAGAAGGCTGAGGTTGAGGAGAAGGCCGAGGCCGAGGTGGAGGGCTGATAGGAGCGGACAGGGAACATGCCAAACCTGATAGATTTGCGGCGGCGGATCAAGAGCGTCAGGAACACGCAGCAGATCACGCGCGCGATGAAGATGGTGGCCGCCGCGCGCATGCGGCGGACGCAGGAAGGCATCCTCTCGGCGCGGCCCTATGCGGTCAAGATGCTCGAGGTGCTCAACTCGCTCGCCGCCCGCGTCGACCGCAGCGCACACCCCCTGCTGGAGGTGCGCGGCGACGACAACGTCGAGGTGCTGCTGATCACCGCCGACCGCGGCCTCTGCGGCTCCTTCAACGCCAACCTGATCCGCACCGCGCTGGACTTCCTCGCCGAGCGCAGCCGACCCGACATCGGCATGCACCTGGTCGGCCGCAAGGGGCGCGACTTCTTCCGCCGCCAGCACTTCAAGATCTACTCCGAATACACACAACTGTTCCCGAACGTCGCCTACGAGCACGCGGCGCGCATCGGGCGGGAGATCATCGCCGGCTACAAGGCCGCCAAGCTCGACGCGATCTACGTAATCTACAACCAGTTCATCTCGACGCTGAGCCAGAAGGTGGTCTGCGAGAAGCTGCTGCCGATCGGGGAGATCGAGTTCCCCGACGAGGAGAAGATGCACACGGCGCGGGAGTACATCTTCGAGCCGACGTCGCGGTCGATCATGAACGAGTTGCTGCCGCGGCACGTCAACATCCAGATCTACCGGGCGTTGCTGGAGAGCGCGGCCTCGGAGAACGCGGCGCGGATGACGGCGATGGAGAACGCCACCAACAACGCCGCAGAGCTGATCGACCACCTGACGCTGGTGATGAACCGCATCCGCCAGGACAAGATCACCAGAGAAATCATCGAAGTAGTCTCCGGTGCGCAGGCGCTGGATTGAAGCAGGAGAGGAATAAATGCCGAAGGCTGAGAGCAAGAGCGTGACGGCTGAGGGCCGGGTGGTGACGGTCGTGGGACCGGTAATCGACGTGGCCTTCGAGGGCGATCTGCCGCCGATCTACAGCGCGATCGAGATCCGCGACGACGGCAAGGAATCGGGCCGGGAACTGTTCGTGGTCAGCGAGGTGGCGCAGCACCTGGGCGGGAACAGGGTGCGCTGCATCTCGATGCACCCGACCGACGGGCTGGTGCGCGGGATGAAGGCGGTCTACACGGGGCACCAGATCACTGTGCCGGTGGGCGAGGGGACGCTGGGGCGGATCATCAACGTCATCGGCGAGCCGGCCGACACCGACGAGCCGATTCCCTGCAAGGAGCGCTGGCCGATCCACCGCCACGCGCCGGCGTTCGACCAGCAGAGCACCGAGATGGAGATGCTGGAAACCGGCATCAAGGTGATCGACTTGCTGCAGCCGTTCCTGAAGGGGGGCAAGATCGGCCTCTTCGGCGGCGCCGGCGTCGGCAAGACCGTGCTGATCATGGAGCTGATCCACAACATCGCCACCGAGCACGGCGGCTACTCGGTGTTCGCGGGCGTGGGGGAGCGCACGCGCGAGGGCAACGACCTGTGGCTGGAGATGAAGGAGAGCGGCGTCATCGCGAAGACGGCGCTGATCTACGGCCAGATGACCGAGCCGCCCGGGGCGCGCCTGCGCGTCGGCCTCACGGGCCTGACGGTGGCGGAGTACTTCCGCGACAAGATGGGGCAGGACGTGCTGCTGTTCATCGATAACATCTTCCGCTTCACCCAGGCGGGCAGCGAAGTGAGCGCGCTGCTGGGCCGCATGCCGAGCGCCGTGGGCTACCAGCCGACGCTGGCCACCGAGATGGGCGAGCTGCAGGAGCGCATCACCTCGACCAAGAGCGGCTCGGTGACCTCGGTGCAGGCGATCTACGTGCCCGCCGACGACTACACCGACCCCGCTCCAGCGACCACCTTCGCCCACCTCGACGCCAACACCAACCTCAGCCGCGCCCTGACCGAGCTGGGCATCTACCCCGCCGTCGACCCGCTGGAGAGCACGAGCCGCATCCTCGACCCGCGCGTCATCGGCAACGAGCACTACGACACGGCGCGGGCGGTGCAGATGGTGCTGCAGCGTTACAAGGACCTGCAGGACATCATCGCCATCCTCGGCATCGACGAGTTGAGCGAGGACGACAAGCTGACTGTCTCCCGCGCGCGCAAGCTGCAGCGCTTCCTCTCGCAGCCCTTCCACGTGGCCGAGACCTTCACCGGCATGGAGGGCAAGTACGTGCCCGTGGAGAAGACGATCGAGGGCTTCAAGGAGATCCTCAACGGCAAGCACGACGACAAGACCGAGGGCGCCTTCTACATGTGCGGCGAGATCGGCGACGTGGTGGAGAAGGCCAAGCGGCTGACGGTGGAGGACTGATCGCCGTGGCGGACAAGCTTGCATTGACGGTGGTGACGCCCGCGCGTGAGGTGATCACCGTCGAGGCTGACGAGATCACCGCTCCCGGCTGGGAGGGTGAGTTCGGCGTGCTGCCCGGCCACGCGCCGTTCCTGGCGTTGATCCGCAGCGGGGAGCTGATGTACCGCATCGGCGAAGAGAGGCACTTCATGGCCGTCGGCTTCGGCTTCGTGGAGGTGCTGCCGGAGAAGGTGACGGTGCTGATCGAGACCGCCGAGAGGCTGGAGGAGATCGACTTCGAGCGCGCCATGGAGGCGCGCGACCGCGCGATGGAAGTGCTGTCGGGCAAGCAGGTCGACGTCGATTTCGAGGCCGCGCGCGCCGCGCTGATGCGTGCCCTGAGCCGGCTCAAGGTGGCGGAGAAGATCAGGGGCATACCGCAGCGCAAGATGAAGATCTGAGGGGCACCCGGCGCAATATCTCACCTTGCCTAATTGAGCCACACTCCTTTTGCCTCAATTACTTGCCCGGCAAACCAATTTGTTTATCCCTTTCAGGGAATGGGTTTGGTGGGGCGCTCTGAACCCGGGGTGGCGCTTCGCTTACCCCGGGCTACGAATTGTGGAATCCCTTCGGGATTGATGTGCAGGACTGTGGGGTATTGACCCGTTGCGGAATATCCCGCCTCTGGCGGGATCGGGGCGGATTAATCCGCCCCCTACAGTGCCTGGCTGATACCCCTGCCGACTAATTGTAGGGGGGTGCTTTAGCGCCCCCGTCCTGTCCTGGGCGCCCTTCGCAATACGCGGCGGCCCTCCGCCATAGGCGGATAAATTCATGACCGCCTTACAACAATCGGCTGGCAGTCGCAACGCCTTGTAGGGAAGTCGTTAACGGTCCCCTCGTCTTTTTTCATCGCGCGGGGCGCGATCGGGCGGATTCCGCCTTAGGCGGACAAGTTCATTCGCCCCTACAATCCAATGGCAATGACTCTGCCGATTAATCGAGGGCGAGGACGCGCTCGTAGACGGTCCGGCCGCCGACGTTGACCCTGAGGTGGATCGGGAAGGATTCGGCGAGAGGCAGGACGTGCAGCTTGAAGTGCCCCTGGAGGGCGACCATCGGCCAGAGCAGGTCGTCTTCATCGGTCCTGAGGTCGATTTCGGCGAAGATGTAGGCGGGGCCGTCGCCGCCGGTCAGCCTGACCTCGGTCTTCAATTCTTCAATGCGGACCTCTGCGAACCTGAGAATCTCGCTCCTGACTTCCCTGATCAGCTCTTCGGAGGGCGTGCCGCGCTGGGCGCTGGTGTCCTCGGTGGCGCTGCTCTGGATGTAGCCGAGGTCGCGCAGCATTTCCTGGCGCTCGTCATCGATGTCCTCGTCGTCGGTGTCCTGGTCGCGGATGAGCTCCATCGATTGCCAGTAGGCGCGCGCGCGGTTGGCCATGCTGTTGAGCACGCCGGCCCGCGAGGAGAGTGCGAGGTTGATCCACTGGATCTGGTCGTCGGCGAGGTTGTAGAGCTCGAGCTGGCGCAGGCGCTCGACGTCGGGGGTGTAGACCAGGAGCCAGTCGCCCTCGAGGATGCCGACGCGGTCGTGCGGGGCCTCGTTGCGGAAGGTCTCGGCGTAGAGCGTGCGCTCGTCGGAGCGGTTGCGCAGGATGTATTCGAGCAGCGTCCGCCCTTGCATGTAGGTCGGCTTGTGCAGGCCCACCATGTCGAGGATGGTGGGCGCGATGTCGACGATGCGGGCGAGGCGGTCGACGCGCAGAGCCTTGTGGTCGGAGTCGGGGTCGCGGATTATCAGCGGCACTTGGATGCTCTGGGTGTAGAGGTAGTTGATGTGGCCGACCATGCCGTGCTCGCTGAGCTCTTCGCCGTGGTCGGACATGAAGACGATGATCGTGTTGTCCATCAACCCCTTCTGCTTGAGGTAATCGAGCAGGCGGCCGATTTCGCGGTCGTTGTACTCGGCCTCGGCGGCGTAGTCACGCCAGACGCTCTCGATTTCCTTGCGCATGCCGCCCTTGATGCGCAGGGTCACTTCCCTGGCCGACGGCCTCTTGTTGTTGATGGTCATCGAGCATTCGAGTCCCTCGGCCGACCTGCGCAGGCGACTGGCGTCGTCGTCGGGAGATTGCCAGCCTTCCCCTTCCTCAAAGGCGAGGCCGGCGAACTCGAAGCCGTTGAAGTCGGTGAGGAAGCGCGGCTCCTGAAGCTGGCGCAGCTTGCGGAAGCGGTCCCTGTTGGTGTGGCGGCGCAGCAGTTCCTGCCAGTCGGGCGGCAGTTCGCTCTCCTCGAGGCCGTCGAGATAGATGCTGGTGAAATAGAGGTGGATGATCTCGGGATCGAGGCTCCTGATCACGATCTCGTTGCGGCCGGGTTTGAGGTTTAGCCCGGCATCGACAAAGGCTGCGCTGTCGAGCCTGCCGGCGGCGACCCGTTCGCCGTTGAGCAGTATCTCAACGTCGTCGGGGTATTCCGGTGTGGGCGGGCAGTAGGGCTCGTGCGGGTCCTGGTAGTGGAGCCAGAGGAAGAAGGGCCGCTCGGCGCCGGAGTTCTTTTCGAGCCACTCGATACCGCGGTTGGTGATGATTTCGGCATTGTTGTACCAGCGACCGTCGCGGGGAAAGTTGTCGTTGTAGTAATCGAAGCCGCGGTTGAGCTTGTGGCGCGCGCGCAGGACTCCGAGGCTGACGGCGGCGCCGGTGTTGTAGCCCTCGGCCTTGAGGATCTCGGCGAGCGTCTGGTTGGAGTAGTTGAAGTCGTCGGTGTTGTTGAAGACCCAGACCTCGTGCGGCAGGCGCCCGGAGAAGAGCGATGAGTGGCTGGGCATGGTGATCGGGATGTGGCTGTATGCCTTTTCGAAGAGCCAGCCGTCCTCGGCCAGCGAGTCGATGTTGGGGGTCTTTGCGTGCCCGGCGCCGTAAGCGCTGACGTGGTCGGCGCGCAGGGTATCGACGTCGACGATCAGGACGTTGGGCCGGTCCCACGGCAGCCTGTTGTGACGTTTATAAGAGAGGAAGAAGAACACTCCGGCGAGGATTGCCAACGTCAGGACGGACATGCCGATGATCTGCATGATCCGGCGGGTCTTGATGAATGCCTTCCAGTTGATGGCGACCAGGGCCAAGACCAGGATGCCGATGACGATGGCGGGGTTTCTCGGCGTGTGGACAGCGTAGGTGAACCAGAGGAAACGGCCGGTGTAGCCGTCGGGCGTGAGCGAGAGGTGAAGGAAGTAGGTGCTCAGCAGGATGCCGAGGAGTATCAGGATGTTTATGACGACTCTAGCACTCTTCATATGGTGGGAAAGCCTCCTCTTGCGGTATATTTAGACCAGCACTCTTTCCTTGTCAAATCGATTCCCGGCTGCCGTTTCACGCCCGACCGTTGTTTTCCTCCAGCCGCGCTTCGAGCCGCTCGATGAGCGAGTACGGCTCAGCATTTCGCAGAGCCATTGCTTCGGCCGCCTCCTGCAACTCGTCATCGGACAGCAGTTGTGGAAACAGGCGCTCCATGGCGATGCCCTTCCACAATTCCCTGATTCTGTGGCGGCAGCGTTGAATTTCCTTCCTGCGCCCCATCATGTCCTTCTCGAGGAAGGCGCGGTGATCGAGGATGGCTCTCGCCACATCCTCAACCCCTTCGCCCTCCGAGGCGATGGTCTTGATGATCGGCGGCCGCCAGCCGTTGTCCTTGGGCGCGAGGTCGAGCATCATCATCAGCTCGGTCTCCAGGCGGCGCGTTCCCTGCCGGTCGGCCTTGTTGATGACGAAGATGTCGCCGATTTCCAGGATCCCGGCCTTGATCGCCTGCACGTCGTCGCCCATGCCGGGCACGAGCACGACGGCGCTGGTGTGGGCTGTGTTGATGATATCGATCTCGTCCTGGCCGACGCCGACGGTTTCGATGGCGACGTAGTCGAAGCCGGCCGCCTCGAGGATCACCACCGCGTCGTAGGTGCCGCGGCTGATGCCTCCGAGGGTGCCGCGGGTGGCCATCGAGCGGATGAAGACATCGGGGTCGACGAAGTGGCGCGTCATTCTCACGCGGTCGCCGAGGATGGCCCCGCCGGAGAACGGGCTGGTGGGGTCGACGGCGATGATGCCGACGCGCGCACCCCTGGAGCGCGCGAGGGTGATGAGGCGGTCGGTGAGGGTGCTCTTGCCGGCGCCGGGGGGGCCGGTGATGCCGATGACATGCGAGCCGCCGCCGTGCGGGAAGAGGCGCTTGAGCAGCTCGAAGGCCTGGGCATCGCCGTCCTCGACGGCGCTGATGGCCGCGCTCACGGCCCGGGTCTTGCCCTTGAGGACGCCCTCTGTGATCGATTCGAGATCCAAGTTGTTTCCCCGTTTAAAGGCCGGGAAATCATAACATCCAGCCCGCGACTCGACAACCGAATCCGGCGGCGGGCGCACCGGCGGCAAGGTTGAATTAGCTACGATTTGATTACGAGAAGAAGCGTTTTGCCAGCGGCGAGAGGCCGGGCCGCCGGGGCGTCGGCTTTGCGAATATTTTCGCCGCCGCGACACCGAAGAGGAAGCCGCCGATGTGGGCCCACCAGGCGATGCCCTCCGCCGCGGCGCCGCCTCCGAAGATCGCGAATGCGCCGTTGAAGAACTGCAGCAGGAACCAGACGATGAGGAAGACGTAGGCGGGGATGGTGACCACGACGACCAGCAGGATGGGCACGAAGGTGACGATCCGCGCGTAGGGGAAGTAGACGAGGTAGGCGCCCATGATCCCCGCAATCGCTCCGCTGGCGCCGACGGTGGGGATCTTGCTGCCCCAGTTGGTGAGAACGTGGAGCCCGACGGAGAAGAGCCCCGCTAGCAGGAAGAACATCAGGAAGGGCAGGCGCCCCATGCGGTCCTCCACGTTGTCGCCGAAGATATAGAAGATCCAGAGGTTGCCGATGATGTGCAGCCAGCCGCCGTGGAGGAACATCGAGGTGAGCAGGGGCAGCAGTTGTTCAAGCGGATTCAGCACTCCCCAGGCTTCGGGGGTGGTGAGCTTCCAGGGCACGACACCGAAATCGAAGAAGAACCTCGACAACTCCATCGGCCCCAAGCCGAGCTCATAGATGAAGACGATCGCGTTGAGGGCGATTATCGCGTAGACGATATACGGCTGCGTTCTCGAGCGCAGGACATCGCGGAGGGGGATCACGGCCGGCGGACCTCGTTTTATTCCGTGGTGGACAACTCGGCTCTGAGCAGAGTGATGAAATCCTCCGGCTGCTCGAGGAACGGGAAGTGGCCTGAAGAGGCGAATATGTGCAGCCTGACGAAATAGAGATGGTTTTCCAGCTCCTGGGCGTAGCTCAGCGGGGTGCGCATGTCGTGCCTGCCGGCGAATATCCGGGCCGGCAGGCGCAGCTTTTCGATAGCCGGGCGCAGGTCGACAAGATCGCCCTCTGTGGCGATGTATTCGGCGACTTTTCCGCAAAGGCGGATTCCCCGCCGGCGGAAATCATCCATGGCCACGAGATTGTGGAAGTAGAGCGGCAGCATCACGTGGAGCCGCTTCAGCTCTTTCTCGTTTTCCGGGATTGCCGACATGGTGATGTTGTGGATCTCGCGGCGCATGGAGGGCGTGAGCAGGCTGTACCAGCGGTGCAGGTGCTCCTCGGTCTCCGGGTAGGGCAGCGTCGGAGATACGAGCATCAGCTTCTTCACATGGTCGGGATATTTCACCGCGTAGGCCAGGGCCAGGTAGGCGCCCCAGCTGTGCCCGAGCAGCGTCATGCGCTGAATCCCCGCCGATGAGCGGAGGCCTTCCAGGTCGGCGATGTGGTCGTCGAGCTTGCAGCTGATGTCGTTGGTAAGCCTTGTGCTGCGGCCGCAGCCGCGCTGGTCGTAGAAGTAGACGGTTGCGAATTCGGCGGCCCTCTCGAGGTGGGGCTTGAAGACCTCGTGGGTGAGGCCGGGGCCTCCGTGGACCATCACCAACGGCGGACCGCCGCCGTGCTTTTCCATGTAAATATCGATATCGCCGAATCGCATATGGCTTAGATTTTACCACTCGGGAATCGGACAACCAAGCGAGTGTTCGGCGAGGGCGTCAGCCGACGACACCGAGGTTGATGATCGAGACCTGCGGCGGGATCTCCCCGTGGCTGAGCAGGACCAGGCCGGGCAGGAACCGCTCGGTCAGGCGGCGGATGTGCAGGCGCACTTCGCCTGAGGCCAGCAGGATCGGCTGCACCGGAAATGCCGCCGTCTCGATCGACGTGCGCAGCCTTTCGAGGAAGTTCTGGGCGGCGTGCGGCTCCATCGCGAGGTAGGAGCCGGTTTCCTTTTTGACGATTGCATTGGCGATGCTAGTTTCGAGCTCGGGATTGAGCGTGATCACCGCGAGCTCGTTCTTCTCGCTGAGATAGGGCTGGATGATTGAGCGGCCGAGTGCCATGCGTACGAATTCGGTGAGCTGGGCGTAGTCGCTCGTCACGGTGGCGTAGTCGGCGGCCGCCTCCAGGATCGTGTGCAAATCGCGGATGCTGACGCGCTCCCTCAGCAGGTTCTGCAGCACTTTCTGCACCCCGCTGAGCGGCAGGGTTTTCGGCACGGCCTCCTCAACCAGCTTCGGCGCGCTCTCCGACACGAGGTCGAGCAACGCCTGCACCTCCTGGCGCCCCAGAAGCTGATGGGAAAAATTCTTGATCGTCTCAGTGAGATGGGTGGAGATGACGGTCGCCGTGTCGACCACCGTGTAGCCGCTGATCTGAGCCTTCTCCTTCTCCGCTTCGGGAATCCAGATCGCCGGGAGGCCGAAGGCCGGGTCGCTGGTCTTCTCGCCTTCTATCTCGGCCTCGACCTTGCCGGGGCTCATCGCCAGGAGATTGCCCATCATCAGCCTGCCGCGGGCGATCACCACGCCGCGCAGCATGATCGTGTACTCGTTCGGCTCGAGTTGAAGGTTGTCGCGGATGCGGATCGGCGGCACCACGATGCCCATCTCCAGCGCTATCTGCCTGCGGATGCTCTTAATTCGGTCGAGGATGTTGTTGCCCTGGTTGATGTCGACCAGGGGGATCAGGTTGTAGCCGACCTCGAGGCCGAGGGGGTCGACGCGCAGCAGCGATTCCACCCTCTCGGGCGGCGGCGCCTGCTTGGCCTTCTCAACTTCCACGGCCGCGGCGGTCGCCTCCATCCGCTTGACGCTGGTGAATTTCTGGTAGGCCAGGAATGCCAGGCCTGCGCCGAGCAAGAGGAAGACCAGGCGCGTCTCGGGCAGGAAGAGAGCGAAGAGAGCGAGCATCCCCGCGCCGATCGCCAGGGGGCGGAAGTCGAAGTAGAACTGGGTTGCGAGTTCGTCGCCGAGGTTCTCGGTCGAGGAACTGCGGGTCACCACCAGGCCGGCCGCCACGGCGATCACCAGCGACGGCAGCGCGCTGACCAGCCCGTCGCCGATGGTCAGCGTGGTGAAGACCGTAGCCGCCTCACCGATGTCCATGCCGAAGGTGGTGGTGCCGATGATCAGGCCGCCGATGATGTTGACCAGGGTGATGATCAGGCTGGCGATGGCGTCGCGGCGGGTGAAGCGCACTGCGCCGTCCATCGCGCCGTAAAACGATGCCTCCTGCGAGATGAGTTCGCGGCGGGCACGCGCCTCGCGCTCGTCGATGAAGCCGGCGTTGAGGTCGGCGTCGATCGCCATCTGCTTGCCCGGCATCGCGTCGAGGGTGAAACGGGCGCTGACTTCGCCGATGCGCACCGAGCCCTGCGAGATGACGATGTACTGGATGGCGATGATCAGCAGGAAGATCACCGCGCCGATGACGTAGTTGCCGGCGATCACCAGCGTGCCGAACGAGCCGATCACCGTTCCCGCGGCCCGCTCGCCCATCGTGCCCGCGTTGGAGAGGATCAGGCGCGTCGAAGCGATGTTCAACGCGAGGCGGTAGAGGGTCATCAGCAGGATCAAGCTGGGGAAGATTGAGAAGTCGACGGGGCTGTCGATGTACATCGAGATGAGAATGATAGTGATCGAGAGCGTCAGGTTGGTGGCGATCAGGAAGTCGAGCACGATCGGCGGCAGGGGAATTATGATGGCGGCGATTACGGCGAGGACGAGGATAGGCACGACGATCGATTTATTCTGGGCAATGGTCCTCAGGACCCGCATACTGGTCTGCTGTGCGGTCGCCACACCTTCCCTCTGCTGCTGAATTGACTCGGGATTCCACCCGGATGGCGTATTATATCACAGAGGCGTGCAAGCGACCATGCTGCAGCAGGTTAGCAATGGATGGCCGCCACACTTCGTATTACATTGAAGCGGAGCGCACAAAGCAGTTGGCAGATATGGTAAACTCTTGTAAGAACTGTTACAGCCTGACGGCCGCTGTTGTGCATAATTGGCAACACGACTGACGGGTGCCGGCGTCGCTTCTCCCCGGCGAGCCCGTTGCATCAGAGATAAATGAGGCCGCGATGAAAACCGGGCGAAACTTCATAGCATTGTTTGTTTTGGTGGCAACCGCTTTCCTGGCTCTTTCTGTGCAAAACCAGAACCCACTGGCCGAGGCCCGCCGTCTGACCGAGTTCGGCGTCGATGCAGCGATGAAGGGCCTGTGGGACGAGGCCAGCTTCCGCTGGAATCAGGCGATTGGCAGCTTTCCGAACTTCCCGGCAGCACACAATAACCTCGCTGTGGCTCTCGAGAACTACGGCGAGTACCAGGAGGCCTTGCGCCACTACCAGCTGGCGTTCGACATGTCGAAGCGCAACCGCTACGTCGAATCGAACAGCCGCATGTTCATGCAGTTTTACCAACAGCAGATAATGCAGCTGGACGAGCGCAAGCAGGCGTTGTCAGGGAAGGGCCTGGGCAATCAACCGGACGCGGAGCAGCAGGAGTCGAGACAGCCCGGCGAGGAAGGCGCTGGTGAGAAGCCCGAGAGCGGCAGAGAGCCCGAGTTGGCCGATCCGGAGCGCGACATCTACCGGAGGGTCGGCTCGCCTCATCAGGTGCTGATCAAGCACCCGAAGCGCGAAACTCCCTTGAGCGGGAAATACAAGCGCGTCTACATAGCCGGGTTCTCGCCGGCCGTCGAGGAAATGTTCAACCTCAACTTCGAGACCACCGAGTATTTCCGCTCAGAGCTGCGCAAGTATACGCTCTACGACATCCTACCGCTGGAGGAACTCAAGCTGCCCTCCGACGAGGACGAATTCTTCGAGCTGGTCGACAATTACGATTTCTGGCAGGATCTCGGCTCCAGGGTCGGGGCGGATCTGGTCATCTACGGGCGGATCAATTTCTATACCGAGCCTGCCGACGGCTACTACCCCTACGAGTACCGCGATTATCGCTCGGGCAATTACCGCACGGCCCAGCTGCTTATCCCCCGCACCGCGATGACCATCGAGCTCGACCTGTTCTTCCATGACTCGGCGACAGGCGAGATCGTGCACGAGGAGAGCTTCGGCCAGACGATCGTCTATCGCGGCAGACTTGATCCCACTTTGCAGGCATTTTATGATGTAATTAATCGCATCCTTCCCCGTTTCATGGATATACTCGTTCCACGGGAACACGACGCTATACGCTTCCTGCTGAAAGGTTAGGAGGAATTAAATGATGAAATCAGTTGTTGCCTCCGCAGCGGTGGCTGCATTGGCTGCCGCGGCCCTGCTGCTTGCTCCGCAGCCCGCGGATGCCCAGCTGGTCGACTACTTCGGCGGCAAGAACAAGGTCAACTACGACAAATTCGACTGGCGGCGCTACGACACCGAGCATTTCCAGATCTTCTACTACCCCGAGGAAGAGGCCTACCTCGACGAGGTGGTCAATTGGGCCGAGACCGCCTACGAGATCATCAGCCAACGGCTGAACCACCAGCTCAGCAAGAAGATCCCGATCCTCTTCTACAAGACCCACAGCGAATTCGAGCAGACCAACATCATCCCGATGTTCCTGCCCGAGGGCGTCGGCGCCTTCGCGGAACCGCGCATGGGTCGCGTGGTCATCCCGCTCGACGACCCGCCGGCCGAGATGCAACGGCTCTTCACCCACGAGCTGACACACGCTTTCCAGTTCGACATCTGGTACCAGGGCCGGATTCGAAATCCGCTCGGCGGGCCTTCGCCGCTTTGGATCTCAGAGGGGCTCTCGGAGTACATGGCCGAGGGCCTCAGCACGATGGACGAGATGCTGGTGCGCGACGCCGTGGTCAACGATTTCGTGCCCACGATCGAGGAGATCTCCCGCGCCGGCGGCTTCTACATCCCCTATGTCTACGGCAATGTCATCTACCTCTACATGGAGGAGAGGTTCGGCGAGGCGGCAATCAAGAATTTCGTCTGGGAACTGCGCAAGAACGGCACGAGCCAGGGCGGCATCAAGCGCGCGATCGAGGATCTGTTTAAGATCAGCGACGACCGCTTCATCCGCAACATGCGGCAGTGGCTGCGCGACAAGTATCTGCCCGCGCTGGTGGAGAAGGAGGAGCCGGAGGAGTACGGCGAGTTGCTGCAGTCGCCCGACTTCGAGATGCCGATCTTCTCTCCCGTTCCCAGCCCCAGCGGCGACCTGATCGCCGCGCTCAGCTTCGCCGAGGGCGATATCGACCTCATGCTCTTCTCGGGCAAGGACGGCTCGATGTTCCGCAATCTCACCCCCGGTTACACCAACCGCTACGAATACATCATCGGCCAGGGCGTGACCTCGAAGTGGCGCGACGGCCGCGACCTCGGCTGGTCGCCCGACGGCAAGTACATCGCCACGTTCGCCCGCAAGGGCAAGAACCGCGACCTGCTGCTGATCGACGCCCTCAAGCGCTCGATTGCCGACCAGATTTCGCTCGAGGTCGACCAGGCGCTCAATCCGTCGTTCTCGCCCGACGGCGATAACGTCATTTTCAGCGCCTCGAAGGTCGGCATCCGCGACATCTACATCTACAATCTCAGCACCGGGCAGCTGACCAACCTCACGCAGGACGAGGCCTTCGACTACGCCCCCGTGATCTCGCCCGACGGGACGAAAGTGGTCTACACCTCGGTGGTCGGCGGCGAGTACCACAAGATGTTCATCTTCGATCTCCAACGGCCGGAGACCAAGACGCAGCTGACCTACGGGGCCTTCTCCGACAAGCAACCCTCCTGGAGCCAGGACGGCAAGCAGATAATCTACGTCTCCAACGAGACCGGCATCTACAACATCTACACCTACGACCTCGAGACGAACACGATCAACCAGTACACCGACGTCATCAGCGGGGCCTTCACGCCAAACTTCGACCCGATGACCAAGAGCAAGGAGAAGGTGAAAATCTACTTCTCCGGCTTCCTCAAGAGGCGCTACCAGCTCTACACGATGGATTTCGGTGAGCCGATCCGCAGTTTCTCCGCCGAGGAACTGAAGCTGGCCGACGCGGGCACCGCTATCGGCTTCACTCCCGTCGTCCAGATCCCGATCAAGGAAGAGGAGAAGGACAAGCAGCCGCGCTTCAAGTTCAACCTCGACGATATCTTCCTTTACGGCGGCGTGGCCAGCGACGGCACCGTGCTCTCGATTATCCAGGCGCGCTTCACCGACATGTTCGGCGACGAGAGCCTCACCCTGGTGTTCAACACGATAGCCAGCTTCCGCTCCTACGCCATCTCCTACTTCAACCAGCGCTCCCGCCTCAACTGGGGGCTGACGGTCTACGACGTCAACACCTTCCTCGCCGGCAATCCTACGGTCTTTGCCCAGCCGGCGAGCGTGCTGGTCGAGCGGACGACGGTGGAAAACCTCGGCGTGCGGTTCTTCACCCGCTATCCCTTCAACAAGTTCATGAGGGCCGAGCTCTTCACCGGCTTCAACAACCGCCGCTACGAGTTCGATGCCCTGACCCTCGAGCAGATCAGCGACATTTCGCGCAGCCTGCTTAGCGAGCGGTTCGCGAGCGGCAACTTCGTCTACTTCGGCGCTTCGCTGGTGGGCGACACGGCGCGATACAATCCCGCCTTCGGCCCCATAGCCGGCCGCCGCTGGGAGATGAGCGCGGAGTTGGCGCCGGGCTTCTCGGGAGACTTTCTGGGTTACACAACCTTCACCGGCGAGCTCCGCAACTACCTGAAGCTGACCAGCTCGGCGCTGATCGCCAGCCGCGCGTTCCTCGGCTACAGCCGCGGCGATGCCCCCGACATCTTTGTCTTCGGCGGCATGAACACGCTGCGAGGCTACGAATTCTATTCGATGGTCGGCAACCGCGCCTTCTACATCAACAATGAGTTGCGCTTCCCGCTGATCAACTACGCGGCGTTGCCACTGGGCATCAGCTTCGCCAACATACGCGGCAGGTTCTTCTGGGACTTGGGCGGTGCCTGGTACCAGGACGAGGAGTTCCACTTCATGGAGGACGGCCGCCTGAGCAACGCTGTGAGCGCACTCGGCTTCGGCTTCACCATCAACTTCGCTTACTTTCCACTCAACTTCGACTGGGCCAAGCGCTGGGATTTCAAGGAATTCGCCGACGAATGGGACTTCAGCTTCTGGATCGGTCCAAAGTTCTAAACTCTGACTTAGCAGTGTCTTCCGAATCGCGGCTCCCTACTGTGGGGGCCGCTTTTAACGTACCCATCCCAGCGCACGCCTATGGTATGCTGCCCCCGTTCGGAGGGATACTCGATGAGACTCTATCTTGTGCGCCACGGCGAGACCGTCTGGAACCTCGAGAGCCGCTACCAGGGCTGGGCCGATCAACCCCTCTCCGCCCTCGGCAGGGAGCAGGCGGCGGAGGTCGCGAATCTGCTGTCGAAGGTGGCATTCGACGCAGCCTACAGTTCCGATCTGCAGCGGGCCGTAACGACCGCCGAAATAATCCTGGGTGGCAGAGAGATCGCGGCGGAGAAGCTCCGGAATTTCCGTGAGATAGACATCGGCGAGCTTGACGGCCGCACCGAGCAGGAGATCCGCATCAACTACCCCGAGCAGTTGCGCGCCTGGCGCGACACACCCGGCACCCTGACGATGCCCGGCGGCGAGAGCCTGCATGATGTGGAGGCGCGCGCCTGGCCAGCGTTGGAGACGCTGCTCGAGCGGCACCCGGGCGAGACCGTGCTGCTGGTGGCCCACCACACGGTAAACAAGGTGATCCTCTGCCGCGTGCTCGGAATACCTTACAGCCATTTCAGAGTCCTGCGGCAGCCGCCGTGCGCCGTCTCGGTGATCGATTTTAACGACGACGGGCCCCTCGTCTGGACAGTCAACCTCAACTGGCGCGAAGCCGGCCGCTCCTGGTTCGCGATCGATACGCAGACGAGGGAGCGCCTGTTTGCCTCCGAGGCGTTCGTCTTCGACTTCGACGGCGTCCTGCTCGATTCGATGCCGTTCTACGCCGCCGCCTGGCGCCAGGCTCTGGCGGAGAGAGGGATCGTGCCTCCCGAGATCGAGTTCTACCGCCGCGAAAGCGAGAGCGGCGAGAACTCGGTGAGGCATTTCTTCCGCGAGGCGGGCCGCGAAGCCGGCGATGCCGACGTGAAGCAGGTCACAGCCAGGGTCCGGCAGATCTATGATTCCTATCCCGGCATCGGGCCGCGTCCCGGCGCGCTCGAGGTGATCGCGGGGCTCAAGGCCGCCGGCAAGCGTCTCGCGCTGGTCACAGGCTCTCCGCGCAGCGATGTCGAGCGGCTCCTCGACGCGCGGCAGTTATCACAATTCGACGTTGTCATCACGGGCGACGATGTGGCCAACGGCAAGCCTGATCCCGAGCCGTTCAGCATGGCATTGGCGCAGCTGGGGATCGCGCCGGAGAAGGCGGTCGCCGTTGAGAACTCGCCCTACGGCATCCGCTCCGCGAAGGCGGCGGGACTGCTGACCGCCGGCTTGACCTCCACGCTGCCGCCGGAGGACCTCGCCGAGGCCGACCTGCTGATCGATTCCCTCCGCAGACTCGCCTCGTGACTCGACATCCGCGAGGGGTGAGCGCCCGGGGATTGATTGACAGAATTCCGGCAATCGCATATTTTTTAACTGGAAATATCGTATAGAATTAGAGAAATGCCAAAGAAGAGCAGAAAAAAGGAAGTGTCGCTCGCCGAGTCGGCCTATCAGCAGATCAAGGAGGAGATCCTGCGCAACAAGTTCCCCTCCGGGGAGTTCCTCAGCATCCGCGATCTCTCGGTGGCTCTCAACGGCATGGGCCGCACGCCGGTGAGGGAGGCGGTGCAGAGGCTTCACGAAGAGCGGCTTCTGACCGTGGTGCCGCGCAAGGGCGTGATCATCCCGGAGTTCGACATCAAGAAGATGATGGATCAGCTCGAGATACGCCACGTGCTCGAGCGGCACGCCGCCGTCAAGGCCGCCGATAACATCGACGACGAGGGGCTGGAGGAGCTCAAATCGATCCTCGAGGACATGGTATCCAGCGAGGGCAAGGGGAGCTACCAGCTCGCCAGGCTGAACATGATGTTCCACATCAAGATCGTGCAGGCCGCCAACAATCACGAGATCGTCGACATGCTCTCGCGGATCTACGACCACCATATCCGCATCTACACCTTCTTCCTCACCGACGCCACGCGCTTCAATGTTACGCATAAGGAACACTGGGAGATCTACGAGGCGATAAGCGCCGGCGACAAGGATAAAATCAGATCGTCGATGGACGACCACTTCGAGAGCACCCGCCAGCAGATTCTGGCCAGCATCCTGCAATAGGCGGGATCGCCGCTCCCGCGGCGCGGCGTTGATCGCCCGCGACGGCTGTTAGCATCACTCCTCGCTCTGTATCATCCGAGCTTATTCAATTTGAATCATTATTTTCTTGACCGCCCCTGCCCCGCGCGGTATTTATGTCTTGATGAGAATAATTCTCAATAAATGCTCTTTAGATTACAGGAGGTGGAAAAATGGCCGGCAAGAAGTTTGCGAAAATCTACCGAGACGCCCCGAAGGAAATCGTCGATGAGCTGCTGGAATTTCGCGAGAACCATCCGCCCGTCCGGCGCGAGATCGGGGGGATCACCTGGACTTGGCGCACCGCCGGTGAGGGGCCGGAAAGCCTGCTGATCCTGCCTGGAGCGACAGGCGACGGTGAGCAGCCTTTCCGGAACGTCACGGCGCTCGGTAAGGACTACCGCGTCATCTCGACCGACTACCCGGCCGTTGCCACGATAGGCGGCCTGCTCGACGGCCTGGCGGCTGTGATGGATGCCGAAGCAGTTGAGGCCGCGCACGTGGTTGGGGGCTCCTATGGCGGCATGGTGGCCCAGTGCCTGATGCGCAAGTATCCCGAGCGGGTGAGGAAGGTGGTGCTGTCGCACACGGCGGCTCCGCGCGAAGAGGGGCTGCGCAAGGTGAAGATCGCTGGGCGGCTGCTGCCGCTTCTGCCGATGTGGCTGCTGCGTAAGATCTCATTACTGGAAATTAAGAAGCAGATGAAGCCGTTCCCGGAGGCGGGGGCATTCTATGTGCCGTACTTCCGGGAGAAACTCGCCCTGCTGACGAAGGCCGATATCAGGGCGATGACGAGCCGCGTAATCGACCTCTACGAGAATTATCGATTCAAGCCCGGGGATTTCGCCGACTGGACGGATAGGATCCTGATCATTGACGCGGCGGGCGACCGCATGGTGCCGGAAGAGTCGCAGCAACTGCTGCGCGATCTCTACCCCACGGCGCGGGTGCACACCTTCGAGGGCACGGGGCACGCGACGTCGGTGGTCAAGCCGGAGGAGTACCTCGGAGCGGTCAAGGAGTTCCTGGCGGAAGCTTGACCCAGACATTAATGACAAACTCAAGCGGCGGGGAGGATCGCGGAACCGGCCTCCCCGCCGTTTTCTTGTTTGTGAGACCCTGGATCGCTGCGATTCGCCGCCCCGGATGTGCTAATGTATATCCGCTGGTGAGAACCCGGACGGTCATAATTATTAACAGGGGATAGCGATGATTTACCTGCTGGCGGCCGCGATGTTGTTCGGCCTGGCGCAAGCGGACACGGCGTTGTTGAAGACGGCGGAGGGGGTAACGACCGATGAGATCGCGGCGCACATCCGCTTCCTCAGCGACGATCTGGTTGAGGGGCGGGGAATCGGCGCGCGCGGCGGCTACCTCGCCGAACTTTATATCGAGACGATGTACCGGCATTACGGGCTGGAGCCCGCGTTCGGCGAGTCGTACCGGCAGGAGGTGACCCTGCAGGGGGCGACGCCGGATCCGGAGACGGTGCTGGAGTTCATCGCGCCGGGAGGTGAGAAATCGAGCTTCGACTTCGGGGAGGATTTCGTCGCGGTCTATCCGTTCCCGCGCTCCGAGAAGACGCTGGAGGCCGAGCTGGTTTACGTCGGCTACGGGATCGTGGCGCCGGGCTACGAGTGGGACGACTACAAGGATACCGACGTGCGCGGCAAGATCGTGGTGATCCAGGTCAACGAGCCGCGGCCCGACCTGCCTGAGCTGTTCGAGGGCAGGACGCTGACTTACTTCGGCCGATGGATCTACAAGTACCAGGAGGCGGCGCGGCAGGGCGCCGCGGGTGCGCTGCTGATCCACTCCACCGAAGACGCGGGCTACAGCTGGAGCGTAGTGCGCAACTCCTGGGCCGGCGAGGCGTTTTTCGTCCCCGGCACACCCGATATCCTGCCGTTGCGTAGCTGGATCAACGGCGAAACGGCGCTGAAATTGATGGCGATGGCGGGCAAGGACCTCGCCGCGCAGCGCGCCGCGGCGCAGGAACGCTCGTTTCAGCCGGTGCCGCTGGGTGTGAGGGTTCGGATCACCGCCGACAACAAGTATCGCAAGGTGATCTCGCACAACATCGTCGGCGTCGCGCGCGGCAAGGCCCCCGCTCAGTCGGCCAAGGCGGTGGTCTTCAGCGCGCATCACGATCACTTCGGAATCGGGGAGGGGGAGGGCGATCAGATCTACAACGGCGCGCTCGACAACGGCTCCGCGCTGGCGGCGTTGCTGGCGATGGCGCGTGTCTGCGGTGAGAACCAGGGGGTGCTGAGCCACGACGTGGTCTTTCTCGCCTGCGCGGCCGAGGAGGAGCTAATGCTCGGCTCCGACTACTTCGTGCGCAATCCGTCGCTGCCGGCGGAGCGGATCGTCGCCAACCTCAATTTCGAGATGACGAATGTCTGGGGCGAGGCCGACGACATGCTGGCCATCGGCGCGCAGTACTCCGATCTGCAGGAGTTGATCGAGGGCGTCGCCGCGGGCCACGGGATGACCGTTTCGCCGGAGAGCGCGCCCGAGCAGGGCTACTTCTACCGCTCCGACCAGGTCAGCTTCGCGCGCGCCGGGATTCCCGCGACCTGGATCGACCTGGGGGAGAAGTTGCGAGGCAGGCCGGAGGGCTACGGCAAGAAGTTGCGCGACGACTACCGGGCGAACTGCTACCACCAGGTCACCGATGAGTTCGACCCGGAGTGGGAGCTGACCGGCACGCAGCAGATAATCCGGCTGTGCACCGAGCTGCTGCTGGCGATCGACCGCCGGGCCGAGCCGATCCGCTGGAAGGAGCACTCGCCCTTCAGGCGGTGAGGGCGGCGCAGGCCCCGCGGAGCCCTGAATCGACCCCGCTTGACCATAGTCAATCGAATCGGCCGCAGTGTGCCTTAAAGCCGAACAGGCGAGGAATATTTGACACCCTGTGGTAGCGATGGAACGGCTTTAAAGAAAATCGAGCCGGCAGCACAGGCGGCTCGGCCCGCCCCTGAAAGGCGCGAAGGCGGGCGGAGACTCGCTCATAAGCATCTTTCAGAAACCCCGACTTCGGTACGCATATTGCTCAGGTTTTCGCGGCAGCCTTGCGGGCGGCGGGGGGGTGCAATACACTCTCACACATGAATAGGGCTGCAGAGGAGGGGCGATGAAAGCGCTGCTGTTGACTGGCGGGACGGCGAGCCGGTTGCACCCGTTCACCTCGACGAGGCCGAAGCCGATGCTGCCGATCGCCAACCGGACGATCCTGGAGCGGAACCTGATGATGCTGCGGGAGGCGGGAGTGACGTCGGTGGTGATCGCCACCGGAGGCAACGGCGAGAGAATCCGCGGCGCGCTGGGCGACGGCTCGGCGCTGGGGATGCAGATCGAATACGTGCCGCAGGAGAGCGATGGCATCGGCGGGGCGGTGGCCTCGGCGCGCAAGAAGTTCGTCGAGGGCCAGTACTTCCTCCTCGTCTACGCCGACATCCTGACCACCGAGAACATCTTCAGCAACACGCTCTCGATCTTCAACCGGCTGCGCGCGCCGGTGGCCGGAGTGGTGCTGCCCGACGGCTCCTCGGCGCTCTACGGCAATGTCTACCTCGACGGCGAGATGCGCATCACGCGGATCGTGGAGAAGCCGGAGGAGTCGGGTCTGGGCAACTACGTGCTCGGCGGTGTGTTCATGATGCCCTACGACCTGTTCGGACTCCTGGAGCAGGAGAAGACGATCCTGCAGGCGTGGGAGCGGCTGATCGAGCGCTACGGCATCTACGCCGCGATCTGGGAGAACAAGTGGATCGACATCAACTACCCCTGGTCGATCCTGCAGGCCAACAAGATGGTGATGGATACCTGGGAGGATTCGCGCGTGGCGCGCAGCGTCGACCTGGCGGGCAACGTGTCGATCGAGGGCCCGGTGATCATCGAGGAGGGCGTGCAGATCTGCGAGGGCGCGGTGATCCGCGGGCCGGTGATAATCGGCCGCGGCAGTTTCATCGGCCACAAGGCCCTGATCCGCGAGTACAGCGCCATCGGGCCGGGAACCACCATCGGCTACGGCACCGAGCTTAAAAACTGCATCATCTTCGGCGGGGCGACGATCGGGCGGATCAGTTTCATCGGCGATTCCGTCGTCGGAGAGGGGGCGGACATCGGCAGCTGTACGATGACCATCAACCGCCGCCTGCAGGGCGGGTCGATCGAGGTGCCGGTCAAGGGCGGGCTGGTCGACAGCGGACTCGACAAGCTGGGCGCGTTCATCGGCGACGGCGCCGTCGTCGGTGCCTCCAACACGATCCAGGCGGGCGCGGTGATCGACAGCGGCTCGGTGATCGGCCACCACTTCACCGTCGGCAGAGGGGAGGCCTGAGCATGTGCGGCATCGTCGGAGCCATCGGGGTCGAGCACGCCTCGGAGAAACTGCTGAGCGGCATCCGCAGCCTCGAGTACCGCGGATACGATTCCTGCGGCATCGCGATGATCGACGCGGGGAAGATTTCCATCAGGAAGGACGCCGGCACCGTCTCGGAGGTGGATGAGAAGCTGAATTTCGCCGAGCTGCCGGGGGCGGCGGGGATCGCCCACACGCGCTGGGCGACTCACGGTCGCGTCAACCAGGTCAACGCCCATCCCCATCTGAGCATGAGCGGCGACTTCGCCATCATCCACAACGGGATCATAAGCAACTACAAGGAAATAAAGGAGTCATTGCGGGGCGAGGGGTTCGAGTTCCACACCGAGACCGACTCCGAGGTCGTGGCCAACCTGCTCGAGCACTCCTATCGCGACACCGGCGACGTCGAGGCGGCCATGGTGCGGACCGCGCGGCGGCTGGAGGGCAGCTACGCCATCCTGGCGGTGACGACACACGACCCCGAGCACATCTACGCCGCGAGGCTGGAGAGCCCGCTGATGCTGGGCATCGGCGCCGAGGGCAACTACATCGGCTCCGACGCCAACGCCTTCATCGCCTACACGCGCAACGCCGTGCCGATGGACGACGGCGAGTACGCGGTGGTCGGCAAGGATTCCTACCAGATCCGCGACCTGATCACCGGCGACCTGGTCGAGCGCAAGCCGTTCTCGGTGCCGTGGGACGTCAATGAGAGCCAGAAGGGCGGCTACCCCCACTTCATGCTCAAGGAGATCCACGAGCAGCCGCAAGCGATTACGCAGGCGCTGTCGGCCGACGAGGAGGCGATCTCTGAGCTCGCCGACCGCATCGCCGGGGCGGGGCGGATTTACCTGCTCGGCGTCGGCACGACCTTTTACGTTTCGCTCTTCGGGCAGTACATACTCAAGCGCCTGGCGGGCGTTTTCGCCCCGGCGATGAGCTCCGACGAGTTCGAGCACACGGCGGTCGTCGAGCCCGGGACGCTGGTGCTGGCCTGCTCGCAGAGCGGCGAGACCTACGACACGATCATGGCCCTGCGCGCGGCGAAGGAGGGCGGCGCGGAGACGGCGGCGATCGTCAACGTGGTCGGCTCGTCGATGACGCGGGTGGTCGACCACAGCGTCATCCAGAGCTCCGGGCCGGAGATCTGCGTGATCAGCACCAAGGCGGCGATGGCCCAGATGCTGATCCTGCTGCGCCTGGCTTCGGAGGTGGCGCGGCGCAGGGGGATTCTCAGCGCCGGCGAAGACAAGACGCTGACGGACGCGCTGGCGAAGCTGCCGGAGATGATACGCCGGATCATCAACGAGCGCAGCGGTACGATCCGCAACCTCGCCAACCGCCACGCTGGCATCGGCAACTGGATCTTCCTCGGGCGCGGCCGCTACTACCCGATCGCCATGGAGAGCGCGCTGAAGATGAAGGAGGTCTCCTACGTCCACAGCGAGGGGATGCCGGCGGGCTTCCTCAAGCACGGCACGCTGGCCTTGATCGACGAGAAGGTGAACACGCTGGTCTTCTGCCCCTCGCGCGAGGAGAGCGACCTGTTCGACACGACGCACAGCAGCGCTGAGGAGGTGAAGGCGCGGGAGGGGCACCTGGTCGGCTTCTGCTTCGACGAGGACGAATTGTTCCACGAGCGGATCGTCCTGCCCTCGCTGCATCCGCTGCTCAATCCCCTGCTGCAGTTGGTGGTCGGTCAGCTCTTCGGCTACTTCACTGCGCTGGAGTTGGGGCGCAATATCGACAAGCCGCGCTCGCTGGCCAAGAGCGTGACCGTGCCGTAGGGAAGTTCCAGCGATAGAATGAATCTATTGCTGATCGTCATCTTCATTTTCGATGAGTTCCAACAATAGTTGAATACGCTCGTAGACATCCCTCATGAGCAAATCGCGGTCGTCCTGGTCAACGATATCTTCAAAATCAGCCACCTGGACCGGCCCGATGCCGTCTACAGAGGCAAATTTGGATTTGATGATATCCAATGCTTCTGTGACAAGTCTGTTTCCAAGGTATTTCTTGAATTTGCCTGAAAGAATATTGATGTCTTCAGAATAATATTTAACAGAGTAGTATATGTCGTACGCATCTTTTTCTTTCATTCTATCGTCTAGCGCGTTCGCTTTCATGACAATGAACGGCACAATTGACGCGACCTTTACGACAGCAGAATCCTTGCCGCCCCCGGGGTGTTTCCCGCGGATTGTCAGCACTTCATAATCGGAGAATGCCAGATCGCAACCTCTTGCTTTTCTTGCTTTGAGATCCTGGATGTGCTGATGTCTGCGCCTTCGCTCCCTGCCCTCGTACTCGCCGGCAAGAAAGTCGATTTCCACCGTGATCTTTCGACCTTGGATTTCAACCGTTCGAGTAAAGATGAAGGGTTGGCTGCCCTCTTGGTAATCTTTCTCAAGAAGCAAGCGTTTGATTGTCCTGTAGGAATCGCTTCGTATTTCACGGTGGTTCAGGGCGACATCAATATCCACCGTCCCTACGTGTGGATCCACTGGATTTGAGAAAAGGAGGTAGGGCACGAGGCCTCCCACAATGACCATGTTTTCGCGGAATTCACCGAGGATCGACGTGAGTTCGAGCAGGACGGAGGCGATAGCCTGTTTCATAGGCTCGTTCTCATAATCCTGCTTGCGATTTACCGTGACTTGGTTATCACGCTCTCAAGGAGGAATTTTGCAGCGTCTTCCCCGCGGCCTTTCATTGACATCAGATCGAGATAAAGTTGAACGGGACCGACGGTTTTAAGATGGTCGATTCTGTCAGCTTTGTAGTAAACGCCGTCATCATATGGGTCGATCATAACGATATTGTGACCCTTGTCGACTTCTTTGAGATTCAGGCTCATGGCGATTAGCTGCGAGTCTGCTTTGTCGATATACACATGGGCTCTGTTGTAAATCGTTGCCGGCGCGAAGAGATTGGCGCCGGAGAAGCCGGTGAAAGCGAACTGCATGTCGGATTTTGAGGTGATATCGTTGATCTTTAATTCGGCATCGGGCAAATCGTCTAGAGTGTAGTATCGGGAGAAACTGCTTCTGGCAAATTCATAGTTGTCTGACCAGTCCGCAAGCAGATTGTCGGGCTCTATGATGATGATTCCCTTTTTTGATTTCATTGCGTAGGCGTTCTCTATCAGCACCCTGCCGACCTTTGACGCGTGCCCGATGCTCACTCGTGCTTCTTTGGATAGCCCTTCCAGCTTCCAGTGTTGCAGCTTATTAGACAGCAAGACCCGCAGCACCCTCTCTGCTTTAGGGTGGAATAGGGATTTCGGCATCCTGTTTTGTTTGAATTTATTGGCATAGTTGCTCTTGTTAATGTAGACGTTGTCAAACTGAATTCGGCAGTTTCCCGACAAGTCCAGATATCCGATATTGTTCCTGGTGCAAATTGCCCCGGCTTTTTCGGAGATGTATGGTGCAATGAAGATACCATAGGAGTGCGGAATCGCTTGCAGGTTGCTGTGGAGCTGCTCGGACGCCCTGATCGCTTGCAGTGGCTGGCCGTTCAGTTTGATCTCGGCGATTATTAGTTTAACACTGCCCGGCAAGCTGACAGCGATAACAAGATCCGGTTGGAGCTTGTAGTCCCGCCTGTCGGCAAGATTGCTTGTGGTTGAATTAAGATAGCTGTCG
The DNA here is from genome assembly GCA_035530855.1 of Acidobacteriota bacterium. Lineage (GTDB taxonomy): Bacteria > Acidobacteriota > DATKUA01 > DATKUA01 > DATKUA01 > DATKUA01. The sequence goes on from DATKUA010000047.1 coordinate 25,259, forward strand.
ATGCTGACAATCTTCAAGAACGGCACGTCGCTGAGGCAGGCTTTGACAGCCTCTTTAGCTTGGGCCTGTATCTCTGTCTCTTTCATGATAAACCAGTTATCTGCAAATGCTATAATCAATGATAATAGTGAAATACTCAGCTGTCAAGGGATGTTTTCACTATATAGGCTATTTTCAGCAAATGCTGAAATAGACAAATCAGTGAAATTTTACATCAAGATAGGCGTCTGCCCATGCTAACCATCCTGACGAAGACTGAACCTGTCGTGTTACCAAGCCCGCGTTATTCGACGGTGAACTCGTAGCGCCCGATTTCCCTGCCGTTCATCACCAGCACGACGCTGTGCGCGCCGACGGGCCAGCCCTCGTCGGGGAGGAAGGAGAAGCTGAAGCCGGTGTCGCTGAGGTTTTCGCTGATGGTGATGCTGCGCGTCGCGGCCTCGGCCACCTCGCCGAGCACGTACCACTCCACCTCCAGCCAGGTGCCGTTGCCGAAGTCGCCGCGGCCGACGAGGTAGACCGTGTCGGCGGGGGCGAAGGTAGTCGTCGGCTCAATCGGCTGGTAATCGTCGACCATGCCCTTGGCGAGGACCGAGCCGCTGATCAGCGACGGGATGGCGCCCTCCGGGGGCTTGATCTTGAACTCGTATGTGCCGATCGGTTCGCCGTCGAGGGACACCTCGGCACGGTAGCCCTCGCCGACCAGCGGGATGCCCTCGAAGGCCAGGGTGAAGTAGGCGTAAGTGAACTCGCCGAAGGAGAAGATCACGCCCTCGTTGACCTCGGCGAAGTCGATTGATTTTGCGGCGATCTGCTGATCGCGGAACCAGAAGACGCTCTCCACCTCGCCCTTCTTCGGGCGCCCCGCGAATTTCAGGTAGAGATATATCTTGTCATCCTGAGAGAATTCGTCGCCCGGATCGACCGGTTTCCCCTCGTCGATGCCGCGGGCGAAGGTGGCCTCCTGCAGTACCGCCTCGTCCTGGGTGTCGACGGAGATGCTGCAAGAGCAAAACAGGAAACAAATTGCGGCGGTCGCGGCGGATAACGCTGTTCTCATAAATCCCCCCTGTTATCGGCAAAAAAGGCGAAGCACATTTGTCTGCATTGTAACTCAGCAGCCGGGCAAACGATAGCGGCATGGCAGCGAAGGGGGCACGTCCGGTTGCGGCGGCGGGGCCCCGCGGCTAGAATCGCGATATGAAAATTGAGGCTTACGTTTTCGATATCGACGACACGCTGCTCGCCACCACTACCGCCAACCGCACCGCCCGCCGGCGTTGCCTCGACTTCTTCCTGCAGTCCGCGGGGTTTGCAGTCGATGGGGACATCGTCGAGACCGAGCGGCGGCTATACAAGGTTTTCGGCTGGGGCAAGCTGGGTGATTTATGGCGCTCGCTGGCGATCGAGCTGGGCGCCGATCCACCCCCTCATCACCGGCTTGAGGAGGCGGCGGAGCTTTTCGACACGGTCTTTTTCGAGAACCTTAGTACGCTGCCGACGGTGACGCATACGCTGGCGGCGCTCCGCGAGGGCGGGGTGCAGATCGCGGTAATATCCGACGGGGACGAGCGGCTTCAGCAGCGAAAGCTGCGCCACACGGGCCTCGATCACCTCTTCGAGAGCGACAAGGTGCTGATCTCGATCCAGAACGATTATTACGGCGCGAAGCCCTCCACCGCCAACTTCCGCACGATGGAAAAGAGGCTCGGATTGCTGCCGCACGAAATGTTATATGTGGGCGACAAGCCGTGGGACATCGCCGCGGCCAACGCCGCGGGCTGGACCTCGGTGAGGACGCTGCAGGCCGGAGGCGACGGAGCCAACAACTGGCCCCTCCCCGCGCTCAAGGTCCAGACGCCAGATATTGTCATCAACACCCTTTCCGAATTGCTGGATATCAAATGAGCGAGAGACCGGCGAGGCTTCAGGGTACCGACGGGGTGCGCGGCGAGGTCGCGGCGCCCGGGGACGAGCGTCTCCGCGGCGTCACACCCGTCGAGGCTTACCTGCGGCACAACCTGATCACTCCCGGATTTGTCGAGCTCTATTGCTACGCCTTCGTCGAAGACCTGGTCGCCACCGGCCTCGCGAAGCGGGGCGACGAGATCGTAGTCGGCTACGATCCGCGCGACCGCGACCGGCAGCTGGTGCGAGCCGCAATCGAGGGCATCGCCAAGGCGGGGGCGCGGCCGGTGAACATCGGTGTGATGCCGACCCCGGGTGTGGGCCTCTACATGATCGCCACCGGCGCGGGCGGAGCGGTGGTGATCACCGCCAGCCACAATCCCGCCGACCAGAACGGCATCAAGCTCTTCCTGCCCGCTTACGGCCTCAAGCCCTTTCCCGCCGATGACGTGCGCCTGACCGCGAGGATCTACGGCCTCGAGCGCGGCGGTCTCTCGAGCCGTCCTGGATCGCACCAGGCGCTCGACGCGGCAGCGAAGGCCCGCGGCGCCTTCGAGAAGTTCTTCGCCGACGCCAGCAATTCCTGGCTCGAGGAGTCGTCCGACGGCTTCGGCGATACCCTGCTGGTGGTCGACTGCGCCAACGGCGCGCTCGCCGAACTGGCCCGCCCGGTGTTTCAGAACTACGGATTCGGCGACATCGTGATGACCGGCGTGGCCGCCGACGGCTCGGTCAACGCCAACTGCGGCGCCGGGCTCCTGGAAGGGCACGAGCGCATCGGGCCCGATTTCATCTCAAACGCCGGTGTCGACTTCCGCACGGCCGAAATCATTCAGGCGCTCTTCCATCACGGCCGCGAGATGCGTGCGGAGATCAAGAGAGGCGGGAAGCGCGTTTCCGGCGCGGCCTTCGACGCCGACGGCGACCGCTTCTACCGTCTCGAGTACGACCCCTTCGGCGACGCCGTGCTTGTGCTCAGCGGCGACGAGATCGCCTACCACCAGGCCTGGTTTATCCGGCGGATGCTGGGCGAGAGCTACAACGAGGCCTCGGCGTTCACCACCACCGTCGAGAGCGACATCAACGCCGGAGTGACCGCCGAAGCGCTGGGCTTCATACCGGTCAGCACGGCGGTGGGCGACAAGTGGCTGCTGCGCGAGGCCGCCTGCCACCTGCTGGGCACCTATTGGGAGGTGCTCAACAACAACATCGAGGACTACGAGGTGCTTTCGCGGATAGAAGAGCGATCCAAGAGGTTTGCCGATGAACCCGATCTGGATGCGGTGAAGCTGATCGAGTACCTGGCGGAGGCAGAGTCGATCGCGGTGGAGCACGAAATCGATATCGGCAGGCTCTCGCAGAATCCCGAGCTGCTGACCTTCGCCGTCGGCAGCGAGGAGACCGGCCACGCCGTCACCGCCGGCCGCATCTCCCTGCCCGAGGAGGGCAAGGAGCGGGTGGTCTACTTCGGCAACGGCCTCAAGAGCGCGCTCAATCTGTTCGCGGCCACCCGGGCTCTGGCGGCGGAACTCCGGGGCGAGGAGTATTACCGCCGCCTGCACCACCCCTTCGAGCCGGGATTCAAGCAAACCATGCCCGTTTACTACACCGCCCGTGAAAAACTGAGGTCCGGCTCGGAAGTGCACGTCGAGCTGGAGTCGATGTTGAAGCGCGAGGGAGCGGAACGCCTCGGCGGCGAGCTCGAGGCCGAATTGGTGCGCCGCGAGGAGGAGCCGGGGATGATCTATCTCGCCTTCAACGACACGAGCAGCCCCGACGGCGAGCCGCTCACGCGCGCGGCGGTGTTTATCCGCAACTCGGGCACCGAAGAAAAAACTTCCATTTACCTTCGGGGTGATAGAAAATATCAGGAAGTGCTTATTGAATTGGGCGAGATCCTGGTCGTCGCCTTGAGCGGGTTGATGAAGCGCCAAGAGGGGGCTTATGCTCGGGCGGAAGCAGCGGTTCTGGCCAGACTGCGCGACCTCGGGGACGCCACACTGCAACAACTGTCCGATCTGTTGAGGGAGGTCGATCCTCAGCGCTTGCTGGTGGAGATGAGTATCAAGCAACGTCTGCTGAGGGCGGCTGGAGATAAACTAGCGCTGACCGAATTGGGACAGCGCATAATAGAAGAACATGAGGGGAGTAGCGTATGAGAGTTCTCGCAGCATGTGGGATGATTGCGGCCCTTCTCCTGATGGCCGCCTGCGGTGAGCCGGAACAACTTGGAGAGAGGGTCGAGCTGGAGAGTGACGGATGGGTCATCGTAGGCGATCTCGTCGAACCCGAATCGCCCGAGCCGGTTCCGGCAGTGCTGCTGCTTCATATGATGCCGACCGACCGCACTAGTTACAACAAGCTGGCAGGATTTCTGGCCGAGCGCAACATCGCCTCGCTGAGGATCGACCTCCGCGGTCACGGCGAGAGCATCAACCAGGGTGAGCACACGCAGGAAATAAACGCCGAGGCGTGGCGCGACATTCTCGCGGCTTACAACTTCCTGGCGGAGCGCGAAAGTATCAAGCCTGAGCGGATCGGCATTCTGGGTGCCTCTTACAGTGGCGAGCAGGCGGTGATTGCCGCCCGCGAGGGTGCTGATGTCAGGGCCTTTGTCATACTCTCCTCGGGCAGCTTTTCAGAGAATTCGATCCAGTTCGTGGCCAACAGCTCGGCTCACTGGCAGTTCATCGCGGCCGAGGACGACGGCGATGTGGCTGCGCTGATGCGCCGCGCTGCCGACGGCGCCCCCGGCCTGGCCGCGGCCACCATCTATCCGCGCGGAGGACACGGGACTTACCTGTTCAGTTCCGACAGGGAATTGGAAAAGAAGATCGCAAACTGGTTCCTCGACCACCTGGCGAATTAGGCAGGGCAGCCGGGCAGGTCAAGAACGGTTCTTATAATTCGGATGCAGCGATGAGGCGGCTCCCGCCGCCTCATTTTGTTTTGGCCGGAACCGGCGCATCCGGTCAGCGCTTACGCTCGCGATTGAAGAAGGCGAATCCGATGGTGCCGGCAGGGCAGGTATCGACGCAATTGCCGCAGAGGATGCATTCGCTGTTTTCCATCTGACTTGCCGCAACCATGCCGCTGACATCCAGGCTCATCGGGCAGCCCTTGTCGCACTTGCCGCATTCGGTGCACTTGCCGGCATCGGCTCGCAGGTGGAGCGACGGCCAACGGACCACGTTTCTAATCTTGCGCCCGATCACCATGAAGGGCGCCATCCAGCAGATGTAGTGGCAGAAGGCGCGCTTGCCCCCGACCAAGGCCATCACGAATATCAGCCCGACGACCACGTAGTAGACGATGTAGCTCTGGACGTCGCCGAGCGAGACGCCGTTCTCCATCTGGTAGAAGGGATCGATCGAGCGGTAACCGCCTGCCAGGAGGGAAAGATAAGCGATGGTCGCAATCCACGGCACCCAGATGAAGTACTTGATCCAGTTTCTGCGCCCGCCCCTGGCCCTTTTCTCGACGAAGAAGGCGCAGCAATCCTGGAGCCCGGCTCCGGCGCATGCCCAGCCGCAGAACGCCCTCCCCACGAAGAGCGAGAGCAGGAATTGCAGCGCGAAGAGGATGAAGCTGCCGACGACTATCCCCTGCACCGCACCGCCGATCGCCAGGGCCGGCGAGTGCAGATAGACGGTGATCGGGAAAATCAACAATGCGATGAGCACCAGAGCGATTCTGATTTTTTGTCTTGTTTTCACGAATTTCCCCCCCCCTTGGCAAACATAAATGGTGATTTTCTCCTGAAAAGGCGAGACGGCGCAAGGATTCTCGCCGTCACTATCCCGGCAGCCGTTATCCGGGGAATGCGGCTTGGCGGTATGGGGTATTGAAAGCGCGGTTCTGAGCCGTATAATGCCTGTTCAACCGAGGGTGGACATGGACGCGAGAGAGAAAAAGATTGTTTACCTGGCCAGCGCAATGCACGCGACGGTGCACATGCAGATGCTGGCCTTCGCCGCGGTCAACATCCTGATGGCGCACGAGCTGGGCGCCTCGATCACCGCCATCGGCTTCGTCGGCACCCTCAGCTACTTCCTCTTCGGTCTCGGTGCGCTGCCCGCCGGCTTCGTCAGCGACGCCGTCGGCGCGCGGCGCGTGCTGGCCATCTGCGCCGCCGGGCTAGCGGTGGCCAACCTGGTGCTGGCCTTCTCACCCGACCCCTTCTGGGCGATGGCCGGGCTGGGGCTGATGGGGCTGAGCGGCAGCGTCTACCACCCCGCCGGGCTGGGGCTGATCAGCCGCAACGTGCGGCAGACCGGCCTGGCGATGGGCATCCACGGCACCTTCGGCAACATCGGCCTGGCGATGGGGCCCCTGATCGCCGGCTTCGTCGCCGCGGCATTCGGTTGGCGGTGGGCATACCTCTGGACCGCCGTGCCCCTCGCCCTGCTGTCATTCATCTTCTTCACCACGCGCTTCCGCGACGTGGGTGAGGACCACAAGCACCTGCAGCCCGACCCGCCCAAGCGCTTCGCCAAGGGACTGCTGCTGATGCTGTTGGTGGTGATCGTGCTGCAGTCGCTCTCGGGCTTCATCTACCGCTCCTCGATCACCTTCATGCCCGCGCACGCGGCCCAGGTGGTGGGCGGCTGGTTCAGCGGGCTGGACCCGACCTCGCGCGGCGGCCTGCTGACGGGGATCATCTTCCTCACCGGCGCGGTGGGGCAATTCCTCGCGGGAACCCTTTCCGCCAAAATCCGAACCGAGACGCTGCAGTTTGTCATCGCCATCGCCGTCGTACCGCTGCTGGCGGGTCTGGGCGCATTCACCGGCATGCCGATGCTCGGCACAGGCATGGCCTACGCCTTCTTCTTCTTCGGCATGCAGCCGCTCGGCAACGCCCTGGTGGCGAAATACTCGCCCGAGGGGCTCCGCGGGCGCAGCTACGGCTTCAGCTTCTTCCTCAGCTTCGGCATCGGCGCCTTCGGCTCGGGCTTCGCCGGCTTCGTCGGCGAGACCCAGGGCTTCGGCTCGCTCTACCTCTGGCTCGCGCTGATCGCCTGCCTCTCGGCAGCCCTCGCAGCCGTCATTCTCGCTCTCGCCGTCCGCCGCGGCCGCAGGATGGACGCCCGCGAGAAATTGCTGGCGGCGCAGGTGTGAGTGTGTAGCCGGACATCAGGGATGCATAACGCCCGTGGCGTGATCGTGGTGCATAAAGGCACCCCCTACTTTGACATCATCAGGCGAATTTTTTCCTGAAGCGCAGTGCGCCGAGCGTGAAGATCAGCACTCCGAGTCCGAGGAGAAGCGAGAGGGGTATCCAGGTCTCGGCGAGGCCGACGCCGCGGAAGAAGATGCCGTAGCTGATGTCGAGGTAGT
>DATKUA010000048.1:0-11595 GCA_035530855.1 Acidobacteriota bacterium
GCGCTCTGCCACGGCGCGCATCACCGCCCCGGCGGCGATGCAGTGCTTCACAAGCCAATCGGTGCTGACTTTTTCCCTGAGTTTCCCGAGGGCTGTTTCGCGGTCGAATGGAACGCTGAAATTATCCACTATTACTCCTCCTATGCTTGTCCCGATTCTATAAAGCGGAGTCTCAACTGTAAACCACCGGGTCGTCGATCGGGGTTGACACCTTACACCGCATATCTATAATTGGGCAGACGGTGGGGCTATCGTCTAGGGGTCAGGACAGGTGGTTCTCAGCCATCAGACCGGGGTTCGAATCCCCGTAGCCCTGCCAATTTTTTTTTGTACTCCCTTCCGTATGGCCGGATTTTCACAGCCGCGCAATAAGCTCCATCGGTCCTCGGTGATAATCATCTGCTTAATGTCGGATCTTTGCGGATCCTGATGTGGGACAGCACCATGGCTTTCGGGCGGATCCTGTACGTCATACGGCGGCGCTCCAGGCTGTACTCCGGCTCCGTGAAGGCATAAGCGAATGTGAGTACATTCCAGCCGCGCTTAAGATGACTTCGATCGAGGAAAATGGTAACGTCGCGGTTCCTCTCCAAGGGCACGGCCGAAGCGATCTCGTTGCCGTTGCACAAGACTCTAACGTTCTGGATTGCATCGATGTCACCACTCCGATATGGCCCCAGAAACATCATCAGCCTGAGAGGCCTGGGGCGGCGCAGGAGGAAACCGAGTCGGCTGCTGGTCGAACCGCTCCAATGAAAGCGCTGGTCGCCCACTAGCTCTGTAACGCCCCAACCCGAGATGAGCATGAAATCCGGCGGTTCGAGTCCCTTGGCTTTAGAGAACAGCCCCGCCGCATCCAGATCTTGTGCCTGTACCGTTGGTGCAGTTTCCGCCGGATGAAGATCGGCGCGATATGTCTCCTTGTTTTCGTTGATTATTATGTCGTTGAGCCTGATTTGCAGGCCCACGGAATCTCCCTCTACTTCAGCCCTGTCGAGCAGAACCCTCCAACTGATAGTCGCACCTGGCGGCGCGTCGCGCAGCAGAGGCTGGCGCCTCAACTCTTCACCTTCTTCGGAAAGGACGACCAACTCGGGGAATCCATGTTTTCCGTTGGCAAACCAGGTTGTCTTGCCGGAATTGACCACCGAGAGAGTCAGGAGCCACGGCTCTGATTCCCCAGGCAGGTCCGCTATTTTCTGGACGACGGTGTTGCGGATGGCCGCTCCGTTTAGCGAGCGCATGTCGCGCAACTGAGACGGTGTGGCGCGCTCGCTGAGGCCGTGCAACACGATCCTACCCTCTATTTCCGAGCGCTTGCAGGCTATCCCGAGATGCTCGAGTTTCTCAGCCAACCCGGCCGCCAGCTCGTTGTGATAAGGATGGATATCCGGGGAGAAAACATATGCCGGCGGATCGGGCGCACGGTCCACCAAACGCGTGTAGGGCCGGTAGCGCTCAAGCCATTCGGGGAAGCTGGCACTGCCGACGACACCCTCCGAAGTGATGAAGGAGGTCTGATAAGCGACCCAGTAATTACCGTAAAATGCCGTAATGTCATTATGGTGCAGGAAATTCTCCCACCTTGCCCATTTCTGCTCTGCTTCGATAATTGAGGCGTCGTAGATGATCTGAGATGTGATGAACACTGCCACGAACAGGAGGATCAGGGATGCTCCTACGGCCTTTCCCAAAGCAGTTCGCCAGCCTTCAATATGGGAGGTAAGCAGGATAGGGATTGCCAGCCAGAGAGGGAAGAGGTAACGCATGGGTGCCGGCGGACTGGAAAAGCGTGACAAGCAATATGTCAGCGATACCGTCAGGATCAGTATCAGTATCACCGCTGCTCCGGGATTGACACTCCTGATGCTGAGCGAGGCGAGGATTTTCGCCCGCTGGCGGAACAGGAACAGGCCGATACAGGCAAGCGCGGCAATCAGAACGACCCATGTTACCAGCGGTCCCATCAGATCGGCGGCGCTAAAGTCCTTCCTGAGTCCGAGGAGTTCCGGCATGTGGCGCAGGAAGCCGCCCAGCGTGGCCGGGAGTCGCTCCAGAGCCGATGTGACGTTTGAATCCCTGGCAAAAAACACCCTGAAGATTATCCAGTCGTAGTAATAGGAGTTGATGAAGGTAACAATGCTGCCGAGAAACAATCCGATAGGCATGAGAGCAAATGCTGGCCGGATAAAGAAGAGCTTGTCCCTGACGAAGAGGGCGATCAAGCCAGTAATTATAAAGTTAATTCCCTGGGGATGGGCGTAGAAGAGGATTCCCAGCACAGCCCCGTACCAGAAATATTGCCGCCAGCTCGGCCGGTCGCGCTCGAGCAGAAAAACCAGAACAACCAGTGACAGCATGCCCCAGAAGGCTATCTCGGCGAATTCCGTATGGCGCAGGTGAACCATGATTTCGAAAGGTGCCAGCGCGGCCAGCAGGCTGCTCAGCAGTGCGGTCCGCCGCCCGAAGAGTTTGCGGGCGAGAATGAAGGTGCAGAGAATGAAGCCTGCGTAAAAAACCGAGTTCACCAAGCGAAGAAAAATCGGGCTTTTGCCGAAGAGCAGGTGCAAGGGAGCGGTGAGGTGCTGAATCAGGCTGCCGATGTAACTGACTCCGTGCCTGTACATCGGCCTGGCCACGCCGTCGGCGATGTGGTAGCCGCCGACACCCAGCACCGCTGAGTCGGAATCGTTGGCTCCGCGGTAGAGCATTATTGAGGGGATCTGAAGGAGAAGATGCAGAGCGATAATCGCGATCAGGATAATCGCATCCAACCGGTTCTGCCTGAGCCAGGTCGCGGCTGACCGCCAGGCTTCGCGGCCTCTGCGCAAGATCCATAACGCAAAGGCCCCGGCCGCGGCGATCAGAGTCGCAGCAAACAGCGGAACGGGATCGACGTCGAAGACAAAGAGATCAAGGAACGGCGTGTCGAAGGGCGCGGAAAACCAGCAAGCCACCGTCCAGACGAAGAGAATGAACGCTGATATGGCCAACTGGAATCCCTTCCCGCCCCAGGTACCAAGCCAGGCTGATTTGACGCAGAGATTGCTGGTTATTTTTTTGCATTATATCCTTTCCGCCTGAGAAATACTAAGACTTGGATACAAATCTCGCCAAAACAGCTCCCAGGGCCGAGAGGTTGCGCGTCTGGATCCAGATCTTCCCCGGTCCGGTGTACTCGCAAACGAGACCTTCGCCGGAGGCCAACGAGGAGAAAATCCCCTTGGCGGCCTTGCGCAGCTTGTAAGTCACGGTTTCCTGGAAGGCGACGATGTGGCCGGTGTCGACGATGTACTGCTCGCCCGGTGCCAGCTCTTTCTCGTAGATCGCGCCATAGGAGTTGAGGAAGACGATGCCGTTGCCGCTGATCTTGGAGAGGAAGAGTCCTTCGCCCGCGAACATCGCCTTGAAAGAGCCCTGGGTAGAGAGTTCCAGCTCGGGGCTGCCGGCGAGATAGGCTCCAGCCTGGGCGAGGATTGTGCCCTGAAGATCGAAGCGGATTATGTCGCCGGGCAGGGTGGGGGCGAGGACCAGCTCGCCGGGTCCGCGCTCGGCCGTGTAGAGCGAGGCGAAGACCGACTCGCCGCCGACCGCGGCCTTGAGGCTGCCGAAGAGCCCCTTGCCGGCGCCGGTGGCCTTCATTTCGATCGTATTGGTCATGGAAACCATCGCACCGGCTTCTGCCTTGAACGATTCCCCCTGCGTCAGGTCGATGGTTAGCGTGGTGAAAACAGGCTGATTCTCGATTCTAAATTGCATTTTCCCCTCCTGCTAGGATCTGAGAGAATTATGTCCTGCCAGGAGTTCAAGTCAATAGTATCGCGGGTTTTTCCGCTGCTTCGGGATAACTTAATGTTCTTGCTGGCGAAAGCCGATAAGAGTGACATGGAAGTTAGTCTAAACGCGGCGTCAGCCGCCTCGCTGGCGCAGGTTTACGCGAGCGCCTCGCAAAAGGTCGCCTCCGCAGACCCCCTCGACACAGCGGGCAAGGCCCAGAAGGACGTAGCCGCCGAGGTCTTGATGTTCGCCCTCAAGCAGGCGATGGAGATGGCGGGGCAGATAGTCGATCTGCTGGTCTGATTCCGACGATTATCCAAGCACCCATAAAGTGTCTGTTTCCAAGCAGAAATCCTCTGCATCGGAACTATAGCCTGGTCGCAGGAATCAGCTTGTCTGCTGACAATTGCTCGAGCGCCTCCTTTATCTCCACTTTCGCTTCTTCGCTCGCCGGCAGCAGCGGTGGACGGGGATGCCCTCCATGCAGTCCTCGCATGTCCATTGCCGCCTTGACGCCGGGGACGCCGTGGCGGCCGAGTATGGTTCTCACCGCAGGAATCACAGCCTTCTGGATGCGCAGCGCTGCTTCAGTATCCTCCCGCCGGAAATCTTCGTAGATGCTGACAAATGGCTCGGGAACAGCGTCGGCAACGGCGAGGATTCCGCCGCTCGCCCCCAGCGTGAGGGCAGGGAGAAGCGTAAAGGCGTGTCCGGAGATGACGGCGAAATTGCCGGGAACGCGGTTCAACACATCCGCCATCCAGCCGAGGTCGCCCGCGCTGTCCTTCAATCCGGCGATGTTCTCGTGGGCGCAGAGCACGCCGACGACCGCCGGTGGGATCACGATGCCGGTGATGATCGGATTGTTGTAGAGCAGCACTGGGATGGGGGAGACGTCGGCGACGGCCTGGTAATGCGCCGCCAGAGCTTCGCCGGTCATCGATTTCCTGAAGAAGAAAGGAGTGAGGATCAGGGCGAAGTCGGCGCCGCAGTCGGCCGCGGTCCTGGTCATCCTGATCGTGGCCGAAGTCGATTCCACGCCGGTGCCGGCGATCAAGGGCTTGCCTTGCGGAATCGCCGCGCGCGCCGCCTCCCACACCTGAACCCTCTCGTCGCGATCAAGCAGGGCGGCCTCGCCCGTCGAGCCGACGACCAAGTAGCCGTTGAGCCCCGACTCCTCATAGCGAGCGATGTTGTCCTGCAATAGCCCTGCAGCGGATTTGCCGCTCTCAAAAGGGGTTGTCAGCGGTAGCATAATTCCATTCAGTTTCATCATATTCCTCACTCTTTAAAGAAGGAAGAGGCTGCCGCCAGGGCGGTCCCCGGATCGATAGCGACACCAAGGGATATCAATGAATTCTCGATGGTCGCGAGCGCCACGGCGATCTCCTGGACGTCGATGTTGCCCATGTGTCCCAATCTGAACACCTTGCCGGCGACGGGGCCGATGCCGCCGGCGACCATGACTCCGCCCTGCAGCATGTTGCTGCGGAACGCCGCGTCATCAACGCCTTCAGGGTAAAGCACGACCGAGAGAGTGTCCGCGAGGCAGTCGTCCGCGGTCAGATGTCTGAGTCCCATCGCAGCCAGGCCGGCCCTGACTGCCCGGGCAAGGCGGCGGTGCCGCCCGAAGCGGGCCTCCAGCCCTTCGGCCAGGATTATCTTGAGCCCCTCGCCGAGAGCGAGTATCTGGTTGACGCAGGGTGTGGAGAAATAGCGGCCGGGATTCTCCATCACCGGCAGCCAGCGGTGTATGTCGGCGTAGAAAGCCGGAACCGCTTCGAGGGATTTGCGTTTTGCGAGGGCTCTTTCCGAGAAGATGGTGATGGCCAGGCCGGGCGGGACGCCGAGGGCCTTCTGCGGGGCCGTGAGGAGAACATCGATACCCCACTCTTCAAACGGTTCGGGGACGCCTCCAGTGGCGCATACGCCGTCGAGGATGACCATCTCTTCGCGGCCGCGCAGCAGCGAGCAGTAGTCGGCGGCAGGAGTGCAGGCGCCGGTCGACGTGTCGACGTGGGTGATCGTTACCGCCGCATAGGAATTGTCTTTCAGCAGGCGCTCGAGTTCCTCGGGCGGAGCCACTTGCCCCCACTCGCACTGCAGCACGTCGCAGTCGATGCCGAAAGCTGAGGCGAGCTCGGCGTAGCGGTCGCCGAAGTGGCCTTGGGAGATTACCAGGATCGTCTCGCCGGGCCGAACGACGTTGACGAGAGCCACTTCCATCGAGAGCGTACCGCCTCCGGCGAAGACGAACGGCTGCGCGCTCGCGCTCCCCGCAACCTCTCGAAGATCTTCGAGGCATTCGCGAAAGGCCTGTAAGAAACCCGGGGCTTGATGCGATACCGTCGGCTGCGCCAGGGCGGCGAGAATCCTCCGGTGTACCGGAGACGGGCCCGGAATCATCGTCAATTCGTCATCTATCATCTTTTCCCCCTGGAAATGAACTTGATTGTTGATCGGTGGGCCGCCGCGACAACGGCTCACAACAATATTGTCTCATGAAACATCCCGCCGCGCTCGAAACGTTCCGGCCTGAGTTAAGCCGGATGGAAGGCGATGCTGCAGCAGGTGATCCCGGCTCCGATGATCAGTATCCCGCTTTTTCGCGCGCTGGTTACCGATTCAGGCATGTGTAATTTATCAAGGTTTTTCGCGGTGCCCGGGCGCAGCAAGAGGCTGAAAAGTATCACGATGGACAAATATAGACATAATTAGCCAGGAAAGCGGTACATTCGCGGGAAATAGCGAAGAACATGGGATTGAGCTGTGTTATTTGCTGCGTCACGGATGTTTTGAATACTGTTTTAGTGATTTATCTCACATTTTTCAACAACTTAGGCCGGTATATGCCCTTGACTGTATTGGAGAGAGTAACTATATTTATATTGAAGAATAATTACGTTTTTTCGCGCGGGGCAGAGCTGGAGACTGAAACCGCTCTGTCCCGTTTTAGTTTGTGCGGAGCATCACATGTTGGTTCCGCGCCGTATATTAGTATCCCTTCTGGCGAGGGAGAGGAGACACAATAGTGAACAATCAAGAAAGAAACAGCCTGGATTACTTCGACAACCTCCTGAGCCCGGATGACATTGCGAGCAAGCTCGATGAGCCGAGTGCGCGTCAATTCGGGGAGCGCGATGCGGAACTGCGCGTAGCAGCGGGCCAGGAAGAACAGTTGATGCAACTCGAGGTCGATAGGGCAATCCTCAACGAATTGAAGAAGATGAACGGCCTGCTTCACGAGATTCTCAAGAAAATCAAGAACCGTTGACCCGCCTCAGCCGGCAGTCTCGCGGGAATTCCTTTCAGACAACCGCTTCCAACCTCGACGCATGAGCTCGAGTAGAGGCGTTTTGCCCGGAACACCCCCACTTGAGTTTTTTTCTGTAACCGTTAGGCATTGAGCAGCGCGATTAATTTGTCCCAGGATTACAGCCCGAGCCTTTCCGCCTCCGCCGGTTCCTGTTTCTTCAGTAGATCGAAGTTCATGTATTGGGTGATTGTGTTGAAGCTGGCGATCAGGTTGCCGGTTTCAGAGCCGGCGTAGTTTCGCTGAGCGGCTCTGTAGGCCTCGTAAAGATCGGGCGAAATGTTGCCCAAAAAGGCCATTGTTGTGCGATTGACAACCGAGCGGCCGGACTCGTCTAGAGCCTCGCGCTTATGCCCGAGCTCGACGAGTTTCTGCACATAAGATTCCTTCAGCTCTTCCAGTTTCGGAGTAACCTCCTCGGCTTCCGGCTGGCCCTCGAGCAGATCGACGACTTCCTGCATGGCATGCGCGTAGAGCCGGCCGGCCGCATTGCCGATCTGCTCCGGTGTCATCTCTGCCTGTGCCTCCTCTGCCGCAGCCTCGGATTCCTGTTGTTCCGCCTGCTCGCCGCCACAAGCGGCGAACGCGATTGCAGCCAGCAGTAAGGCAAACACACCGATTCTCCTGAGCATAGCTATGCCCCCTATCCGGATGATTTGGCTTGCATAGATTTTAATGCAGACTGGGCTGCGGTGCAAAACCGTCGTTTACCGGCCCGGAGTGCTGTCTTGCCCGAAACGAGGGAACGCCGGCGGCATTCTCTTTCTTCGCTTGACCGTGCAGGAAAATGAGCGGTATTGAGTGTTCCCGATTACGAAGGGTTTTGAGTAGTTCGAGGTCGTCCATCTCAGGCATCCGGAACTCGCTTAGGATGCAGAGAATCGCTTTGCCGGAGGATGAACAGGGACCGCTTTATTGGGTTATGAATCTCCTGAGAAAAGGTATACATGCAGCTCTGTCGTCCGTGATTGCTTTCGTGCAATTCTCTGTTTTTAGTGCGTTCACGCCGGGTTTTTCTGACTATCTCCAAAAGTTAGTAGTATAATGTTTCGGTTGACGGCCTCATGGGTAATTGCGTTTTGTGCCCGCGGGACGCAGAAAATCAGCTACGACTAGATTATTACGGCAGAAATAAGCCTGCCTGAACAGATAAATCCGCTATAGATGGATCAGTAGCCGCATTCCATGTAATCATCAAGGGGATTCAAGGACACTCAAAGGTTCCCAGGTTTCGGGACAAACCACAGGCCTGGAGTCTTATTAAGCCAAGCATTTGGATTAGGGAGATCAAGAATGAAACAGTATTCGAAGCAAACCGATTTCCGGAAACGGCTTATATTGCTCGTTTCTGCAATTATTCTAGCCACGGTGCCGCTAGTCGCGGCAGCACAGGAGTTGGACGTTCCTCATAAGGTGCATGTACTGAAGAACGGCTTGCAACTGATCGTCAACGAGGATCACAAGGCGCCGATCGTCGCGGTCCACATTTGGTACCACGTCGGCTCCAAGGACGAGACGTCGGGCAAGACCGGCTTCGCCCACCTGTTCGAACATCTGATGTTCAACGGCACCGAGAACTACAACGACGAATACTTCGGTCCGCTGCAGAAGCTGGGCGCAGTGGTTAATGGGTCGACATGGTTCGACCGCACCAACTACTTCCAGATCGTCCCGAAGCACGCTCTGGACCTGGTGTTGTGGATGGAGTCGGACCGCATGGGCCACCTCCTGGGCGCCATCGATCAGGCGAAGCTGGACGAGCAGCGCGGCGTGGTGCAAAACGAGAAACGCCAGGGTGAAAACAATCCCTACGGCCAGGTCGAGCATGTTCGACTGGCTAATCTCTACCCGGAAAACCATCACTATTCCTGGAGCACGATCGGTTCGATGGAGGATCTGGGAGCGGCTTCGCTGGAGGACGTTCACGCCTGGTTCAAGGCCTATTACGGCGCCGCCAACGCTGTGCTCTCGATTTCCGGCGATGTCGACACCGACGAAGTGATCGCCAAGGTCGAGAGATTTTTTGGAGATATCGAGCCCGGCCCGCCGGTGACGAAGATGGAGAGTTGGGTCCCGCGCTGGAAGGGAACAAAGCATGTCGTGATGGAGGTGAAAGCCCCTCTACCGTCCGTGCAATATACCTGGAATGTTCCCAGGGACGGTTCGCTCGAAGGCAACCGTTTGGACATGGTCGCCACCATTCTCGGTCAGGGCGAAACCTCGAGACTCTATCAGCGGCTGGTCAAAGAGGAGCAGATTGTCTCGCGAGTCAGCGCAAACTGCATGCTGTTCGAGATCGCCGGCACATTCACAATAAGCGCAACGGCCAAGCCCGGCGTCGCCCTCGACAGGATCGAGGCGGTAATCGATGAGGAACTCGCCAAATTCATCGACGAAGGGCCCACCGACAGAGAGGTGCTGATCGTCAAGAAGCGCCAGGAGAACGGCCTCATTCGGGGATTCGAATCGGTCAACAGGAAGGCGAGCGCTCTGGCTTCGAACCTGCTCTATCACGGCCGCCCCGATTACTACAAAGTGACTTCGCAGTACGTTCAGACGGCTACGAAAGAGGATCTGCATCGCCTGGCGCAGGAGTGGCTGAGCGACAGCCTTTTCAAGCTGGAATTGGTGCCTTTCGGTCAGCTGCAGACGGTGAGCAGCGATGTCGACCGTTCCAAACTGCCGGAACCCGGAACGCCTCCCGCTGCGAAATTTCCCGATTTCCAGCGAGCCAGCCTGGCAAACGGGCTGGATATCATCGTTGCCGAGCGGCATGAAATCCCCGTCGTCAATTTCGTCCTCAATGTCAAGGCGGGATCAGTTTCCGAGCAGTATCCAAAGATCGGTGTGGCCGGGCTCGCTTTCTCGATGCTCACCGACGGCACAACCTCGCGCACCGGCGAGGAGATCAGCGATGAATTGGATATCCTGGGAGTCAATTTCAATGCCAGCGGCGGTGCGGACAGCTCATCGGTCTACTTCTCGCTGCTGAAGAAAAACTTCGAGCCGTCGCTGCAACTCTGTGTGGATCTGTTGTTTAACCCGACCTATCCGCAGAAGGAATTTGATCTCTACAAGAGTCAGATGCTCGCCAATCTGATCCAGAGAGATGCGATGCCGGGCGGACGGTCCAGGGAGATCCTTGCCGAAGCTCTTTACGGCAAGGGCCATCCCTTCAGCACCTTTTCGACTCCGGAGACGATCCAGGCGTTGGCCCGCGAGGATCTCGTCGAATTCCATAGCACCTGGTTGCGGCCTAACGTCTCGACGCTGATCGTCGTCGGCGACACGACGATGGATGAAATCAAGCCGTTGGTCAAAAAGTATTTCGGAGGCTGGGAGCAGGCCGATCTTCCCGAGACGGCCATCCCTCAAGCGCCGGCGCGGGAGAAGTCGCAGGTATTCATCTACGACCACCCCGGTGCCACCCAGTCGCGCATCACGGCCGCCCGCGTGATGCCGCAGATCGTTCAGGATGAAGAGATCGCCCTCAAGCTGGCCAACGACATTCTTGGCGGCAACTTCAGCTCGCGCATCAACATGAATCTGAGGGAGAACAAGCACTGGACCTACGGCGCCCGCTCGTTTTATGCCACCGGCGCAGGGCCTCGTCAGTTCGGCGTCAGTTCCCCGGTTCAGATCGATAAGACAAAGGATGCCGTCTTGGAGATGCTCAAGGAGCTCGATGGCTACTGCGGGGACAATCCGATCACCGAAGATGAGCTCGACAGGGCGCGTAACGACAACGTGCTCAAGCTGGGTACCCAGTGGGAATCGGCCCGGGTGATTGCCTTCCTCCTTGCCGACATGATCAACAGGGGCTTGCCCGGCGATTACTTCGAGACCTACGCCGCCAACGTCCTCCAAGTGCAACGCCCAGATATAATCGAAGTGTCCGCCAAGGCGTTCGATTCCGGCAACCTTGTCTGGATGATCGTCGGCGACCGTTCGGTGATTGAGGATGAC
Organism: Acidobacteriota bacterium; assembly: GCA_035530855.1. Lineage (GTDB taxonomy): Bacteria > Acidobacteriota > DATKUA01 > DATKUA01 > DATKUA01 > DATKUA01. The sequence goes on from DATKUA010000048.1 coordinate 11,057, forward strand.
ATCCGCGCCCTCGATCTTGGCGAGGTAATAGTGCTTGACGCCCAGGGCAACGAGGTGAACCAGTAACGGTTATTCTCATAGGGGCCGGAGCCTTTCCGGCCCCCGGGATCACCGTTATCAACGGCAGCATCTTTTCGCATTAAGTGAACGGAACACCGGCAGGAAAGTGGCGGCCGCCCCGGGCTTGATGATCTTCGAGCCCGCCGATGCAAATCGGCCTTCCCATTTCCTGCCGGTCGTGCGTACAAAAATCGACTCGCAGGGAATCCGACGTGGGAAACTGGTACGCAACGCACTAAAGCTTTTTCTACTTGGGGAATGGAGCCAGCGGGCGGATTCGAACCGCCGACCTGCTGATTACGAATTACATCGGGCAATTCGGGCGGCCATGAGCATAGGCGGTTAATATGCAATGCATTCAAGGACTTAGGGTAAATTCAGGGGACAAGAGCAAGCGTTGAAATAGGGACATTAGGGACATTTGGGAACAAGTATTGCGGCGGCGCAGCACTACTTCGCGAGCAGTTGCAGGGCGCTTG
>DATKUA010000049.1:0-6584 GCA_035530855.1 Acidobacteriota bacterium
TTCGCGGAGCACGCTCTGTAGGCTTTCCGCCCAGATCGAAGCCTTTGTCCACATCAAGTTCGGCTACGTCATGTCGGCACTCCTGCCGCACATGCTGGACTATTGCAGCGAAAGCATCCCCGAGCGAGTGGAGATGATTAGGGACGCACTGGAGAGAACCGAATTCACACCGCGCGACAGCGATTTGCGCCTGCAGGCTTCAGAGCTGCTCCGTCGCTTTATACAGCGGCTCGATATCCCTCTGCAGCTGAGCTTCGAGGGGCTGGAGAAGGAGCATATCGAGACCGTAAAGAAGACGCTCGACGGAGATCATTATGGTCTCCCGACTGTCCATCCGAATCCGATGGACACGATGATCAACATTCTTCACAAGGCTTTGTAGCAGTACCTGCCGGCTGGGCGGAAATCTGTCTCTCTGCCTTTCACGGGTGCATTAAAGGTGCGCGATGAGAGCGGTTTATCGCCGATTTAACCCAGAATCGCTCTAAGTGCGAAATAAATAATGGACGCCAGGAAAGCCGCGATGGGTATGGTTAGAATCCAGGAAAAGAAGATTCTTAGAAGTATGCGAAGATTCAGGCTTGATATACCTCGCGCGATGCCGACGCCCATCACCGCGCCCACCAAGCAATGAGTCGTCGAGATGGGCATACCAAGCCTCGAGGCAACCAGAATTGTGCAAGCGGCTCCGAATTCCGCGCTGAAGCCGCGGGTTGGCGTCAGCTCGGTGATCTTCTTTCCGAGTGTTTCAATGATTCTCCAGCCCCAGGTTGCCAGGCCGACCACGATTCCAAAACCACCCAGGGCCAAAAGCAGCGGAGAGACGGGAACGACCGGCGAGAGCACGCCGGTCGTCGCTATCTCCCACACCGCAGCCAGGGGGCCGATTGCGTTGGCTACGTCGTTGGCCCCGTGAGCGAAAGCCACGGCGCAGGCGCTGAGAATTTGCAGGTGCTTGAAGACGCGCTCGACGAATAGATAGCTCTTCTCGTGGAAAGCAGGCAGCCGGTGCTCGCTTATCCCCTCGAGCTCGTACTGCGCCGACTGCAAAACCTCCAGCGATTCCTCGAGATCCCGGCTGAGGAAATCGGGCGCTTTATCCTGGGCCGACCTCAAATGCTTGAGCGCGCGGACGATGGCCGGCAACGCGTTCTTGGCCTGCTGTACATGGGCAGCCTGTTCTTCCTCCTTTGCATTGGGAGCATCCGGCGCCCGCATCCTGCCGATCATCTCGTTACCGATAAACGCGGCCACGGAGGAGATAACCAGGGCGATGAGCATCGCCTCGACAAAGCCTAGGTCGAGGCTGAGGTTTTTCAGGCCCTTGAGCGCTATCACCAGCGATAGGACGAAAAAAACCAAGAAGATCAGAATAGGCGCGAGGCGGCGCATGGCGTTTACCGGGTTTGGTGCTTCGAAGATCAGCTTCCTTACTAAAAGGAATAAAACGAGGGCCGCGGCCCCGCTCACCACTGGAGAAAGCAACCAACTTGATACGATCGAGAGGACCCCGTCCCACCTTACGGCGCCGACGCCGGCAACGATGATTCCGAACCCGACAATCGCGCCGACGATGCTGTGCGTGGTCGAGACAGGCCAGCCGAAATAGGTGGCAATCTGCAGCCAGATAGCCGAGGCGAGCAGAGCGGCCAGCATTCCCAACATCAGCAGCCGCACTTCGGGGATGGCGTTGAGGTCAAGTATCCCCTTCCTGAACGTCTCGGTGACGTGGCCACCGACCAGGAAGGCGCCGCTGAATTCAAGAATCGCGGCGATGAGGACCGCTTTGCGAAGTGTCAGAGCGCCGGAGCCGACCGAGGTGCCCATGGCGTTGGCGACATCGTTGGCTCCGATGCTCCACGCCATATAGAGGCCGAACGCACTTGCAAGCGCAAGCAGAATGATCGTCTCGAGCGCCATTTCCCTCCCGCTTTATACGTATTATAAAAGTAATTTCAGCGCGCGATGATCAAGCGCATTCTGTTGGCAGCTTTCTCCGACAGATCTGCAACGCGCGAGAGATTAGCTATCAGCTTATCCCAGATGATGAACTCAGGCGTAGTCAACTGGTCTTCGGAGTTGTAGAGCTTCGAAAGCAGTGTGTGGAGAACCATGTCAGCGCGCTGTTCAGCTCTGCTGACGTCTATGATCCCCTCAAAGACATCGGTCGCCGCCTTGCCCCGGAAAGAACCTTCAAGCAAGTCGTGAAGTCTATTGAACAGCTCGAGCAGGCTGTCGCAGGCGGCCTGCGCGTGCTCCACCAGCTTGATCAGGTCGGCCCGAAAAGCTTCGGGAACGGTGATTCTTCTTATTCTCAGTAGAGCCGATGCGTCTTCGGAGGCGTCCGCAATCCCATCCTGAACTTCCAGCACCACCAGCAGATCGCTACGGGCTGCAGGCAGGAACAGCGTGCGGGGAAGCTTGTCGCGCAGGTCGTTCTTGATTGCGTCGGCCTCGCTCTCCAGGTCGCAGATTTCGTCAATCAGGCTGTCGACCTTCTCGTCGTCCCCCGCAAGCAGCGACTCGAACAACGGCCGCAACAAGCGTACGCACTCGTTCACCTTGACGGCATGGGCATGAAGCGGTCCGAATGGAGATTTGCCGAACAGGCCACCGTAGGTTCTCATCTACCATCCCCCTGGTTTCTAAATGAATTCAAATATAATAGCTCCGCCGCAAAGCTGCAAACAATTAGCGGGGGTTGTAGTAGAATCAGGCAGGCCGCTGAAAAGAACACCATATCGCTATTCGGGCCGCTTCCATCGACAGACTAAAATGTGTAATCGTGTCAAAGAGTTACGCTGAGGCACAATAATGAGAATCGGGCTGATCGGACTTGGACAGATGGGCACAGCAATCGCGCAACGGCTGCTGCAAACCAACGATTCGCTGATGCTTTACAACCGGACAAAATCGAAATTGACACCTTTCCTCCAGCAGGGCGCGGAAATGGCAGCGACACCGGCCGAGCTGGCTTCGCGATGCGACGCCGTGGTGACGATGGTGTCGGACGACGAGGCCTTTACCGCTGTTGTCTTCGGACCAGAGGGAATCGCGTCCGGGATAAACGAGGGGGCCGTGCTCATCGACATGAGCACTCTCACCGCCCCGGCTGTCCTGCGGGCGGCTGAAGCCGTCAGAGAAAGGGGTGCCGATATGTTGCACGCCCCGATTCTCGGCGGCCCGCAGAACCTGCTTCTCGGCTCGGCGACGATCACCGTCGGCGGCGAGAGCGAAACGTTCGACAGAATGTTGCCTATGCTCGAGGCCGTTGCCAAGCCCGTTCTGCACGTGGGGAAACTCACCAACGGCACCCACATGAAGATGGCGCTGAACATCATGCTCAGCCACCTGCTGATGGGCGTCTCCAGCAGCCTGGCATTCGCCGGGCGCGCCGGACTTGATCAGGCGGCGGTCAAATCGATTCTGTCGCGGGTCTCAGGGTCGGTTGTCGAGCGAGTCGCCGGCAAGATACTAAGCGGCGAGCAAGACGTGACCTTCTACCTCAAGAATCTCGAGAAGGACCAGCGTTACTTTGTCGAAACCGCCCGCGGCATGGGCCTCGAGCTACCCACCATAGAAGCAGCGCAACGTCTGAGTGAAAAGGCTGTTGAGGCTGGGCTGGGCGAGGAGAACTACACCGCAGTCTATCGTTTCATGCTTGAGAAGAGTTCTATTCATTAAAAAGCAGTACAGAGGGGTAATCCGCTTAAGTTCTGATCGCCCTATCTTCGCTCTTTATCGCTGTCTCTGTCGCCTTCCCGGCAACGTAATCACGAAGCTCTCTTACTGTACCCTCGATGTCCTCGATGCCCTTGCGGCGCAGAGTCTCCTCGATCGTGCCCCAGAGTATCCCCGAGCAGGTGAAGCACTTTATGCCGAAACGCAGGAAGAAACTCGATGCCTGCGGGTAGCGCTCGATCATCTCCTCGATCGTCATCTGCGGCGTTATATCTTCACTATCCATCTCACGACTCCCTTCACATCAAAATACGAAATCTGATTCCCCCCAATTTTCCATGAGCGGGCAGGACAAGAAAAGGGGCCGGATTCCGGCCCCTTCGGAACGTCGCTGAAACAAGTGATATTCAGTCTTCAAGCAGCTTGAGGATTTGCTCCTCGAGTTCGACCTCGTCGCCCTCGCTGAAACCGTAATGGAAGTAGATTGCCTTGCCGTTACGGTCGATGACGAAGGTGGAGGGGAAACCCGAGACTTTATAGTCGCCGTAGACTATCTCGCCGTCGCCCTCGAGATTCTCGAGCAAGTGGAAGGTCAGATTCTCTTTCTCGATGAACTTGAGCGCCGTCTCGCGGTCTCTGAACGCCTCAACGGCTACGATTGAGAGGCCCTTGTCACGATACTTCTGCCAGAGCGGTTCGAGTCGTGGTAACTCCACGAGGCAGCCCCCTCAGGTGGGGAACCAGAATGACAGGACAGTGACTTTGCCTTTCAGGTCGCTGAACTTGTGCTCCGCGCCCTCGTAATCGGGCAGTGTAAAATCGGTGAAGGTGGGAGCAATCTCCAGGCGTCTGGTCCAGAGGAACTCCTCGAAACCGGCGTCGCTGCCGTTCTTGCCGACGTAGGCCTTCCTCAGCAGTTCCTCCGCCTCCTCGCCGCCGAGCATGATGGCTTTGGGGGTTATGCGCTCGATGGCCTGGCCGAAATCGCCGGTCTTGAGCAGAGTCTTGGCCCAATAAATGTCGAGGTCGGAGGTGGGCATGCCGACGTAGAAGCGCGGTGTGACCTCCAAAGCTTCCTCGAACACCTTGAGGCCCTCGTCAACCTTTCCCTGGTTGACAAGCGCCCAGCCCTTGGCGGCGATGTTCGGGCCGGTGCGCCACCCTACCGTCTTTTCAACCCGCAGCTCATCCATCTCGCTGCCGGCCTTCTCGTTCTCGGCCTTGATCGCTTCGGGAGTTGCCAGAGCCAGAGCCGCGTCGGCATGCTCGATAGCCAGAGCCCATGCCTCAGCCTCGATTGCCGCCGTTGTGAAGGACTCGTGCATGTTGTAGTCCAGCTCGCCTAACCCGGCGAGTTCCGCGGACAAGGCCTTGAGCCGGCCGGCGTCTTTAGCCTTCCCGTAGACGCCGATCGCCAGCGATTTAAGCCCGCGCTTTCTGTCGTCGCTGGCAACCTTGGAAACCGTTTTATCGATGAACTTAATCGCGGCCGCTGGATCGTTGATATGACCGAGGTAGTGAGAGCGCACCAGGTAGTTGACAGTCCCATAGGTAAAGTCGTTATCCGGATTGCGCTTGAGGAAATCAAACCAGACGGTGCACTTCTCCTCGTCGGTTTTAGCGGCACGGTACTTGGCCATCGTTTCCTGGTAATCCGCTCGCGGATCTTGCTGCTCCCGTGCAACAGCGGGAACCGCCACCAGCAAAACGACGACAATTAACATCAGTAGTTTTCGTGACATGGACACCTCCCCATTGATCGCCTTTGATCAATTGCGCCGACATCTCGCTATTATATATTTATTTGCAAGCATGTGGAACTGACAAATGGATCCCAAGCTGTCTATAAATGATCCTTCCGACTCACTCGTTCAGCAGTTTGAGGATCTCCTGCTCCATCACCTCCTCGTCACCCTCCGAGAAACCAAGGTGGTAGAACAAAATCCTGCCCTCGCTGTCGATGATGAAGGTGGTCGGGAATCCGTTGACCAGAAAGAGGTCGGCGACGATATCGTTCTCTTCCCCGTTCTCGAGCATGTGCATCGTCAGCCCTTTTTCCTCGATGAATTTGACCGCCCTTTCGCGATCGCGGTTGGTTTCGAGAGCGACGGCGGAGAATCCCCTGTCACGATATTTCTTCCAGAGCTCTTCGACTCGTGGCAACTCCACGAGACAGCCCCCTCAGGTGGGGTTCCAGAAGTTCAGCAGCGTGACCTTGCCGCGCAGGTCGGCGAAACGCTTGGGTTGTCCGTCGTAGTCGCTCAGAGTGAAATCGTCGACGGTCTTGGCCAGTTTCAACCTCTGAGCCCAGAGGAAATCATCAAAGCCACTCTCTGTGCCGCCGGTGGCGAGGTAGGCCTGCTTCAGGGGATCAAGGGCATCCTTCTGCGCGCAGAAAAGGGCGGCCGGGGCGAGCTTTTCAATCGCTCCCCGCGCATCGCCATCGTCCAGGAGAGCTTTACCCCAGTAATGATAGAGTTCGTTGTCGGGGAAACCGAAATATGATTTCCTCAAAAGCCCTTCCGCTGTTGCGAACCCGGAAAGACCACCCTCGACCTCCCCGGTATTTATCTTCGCCCAACCGTCGTAGGTATACAGCAAACCCACACGATTCCTGCCGGCGATCTCGAGTTCATCATCCGAGAAATCATCGTTCGGATAGTCGGCCTTGAATGTCTCGGCGTTGGCAAAGGGCTCGGCGAACGCGCAGTGGTTGAGCACCAAATCCCAGGCTTCGCCATCAATCGCATATTCGATGACGACAAGGTGATCGGTGTAAATCAGGCTTCCCTGCTCTTCGAGACGCATGGATAGATCACGCAAGTCGACTATCCGCTTGGCGTTGCCGTAGAGCTCCAGCAACTGCTTGTCGACTGCGAGCACGATTTCCGGATCGCTGACTT
>DATKUA010000050.1:0-13550 GCA_035530855.1 Acidobacteriota bacterium
GCGCGCCCGCCGCTCGCACGGCGTCAGGCGCCCCGCGCAGAAATCCAACGCCTGGCGCAGAGCCGCGCCGAGGAAGCCCGTGCTCGCGCCCGCGTGCAGCACAGTCCTCACGCCGAACTTCCGCGCCAGGGCCGTTACGCCTGCGGTCACGGTCAGCGGATCGAACTCCATTTTCATCGCCTCCTCACGGGCCGGCTCAGCTCAGCCGGCGGATACGCCCCATCACCTCACAGTGCCGGATCGTAGCGATTAATGCAGGCGGTCCCTGCGATCCCGCTGTGACAAGGGCGGAGTCCGGCGCCCGCAGGCGCCTCGCCCCGCCCCGTCGGCCAGCGGAGTGACCGCTATGAGGAGGTCAGGGGAGGAAACTCAGATATGCGCCTCCGGCTCTCGCTAGGTGCCGTTCTCGGCGAGTGACGACGAGGAGAAGACCTTGAAGCATGAGTCGTCACGCAGGGCGGCGATGCCGCAGAGGGCGTACCAGCCGATCGATGAGAGCCGCCCGAGGACGTCGCCGGAATCGGGGTTTGCCTCCTTGACGCGGATGTCGGGCACGGGGACCTCTGCGTGGCGCGCGAAGCCGAGCGCCTGTGAGCCGAGGAAGTAGGTGGTGTAGACGTCGGCGGAGACCGCCGAGGTGGTTGTCCCCGCGCCCGCCATGATTTGGATGCCCGCGTTGGAGGACTCGACGATGCGGAAGCCCTCGAAGACGCCGACCTCGCCGGGAATCGCGGCGACGCGTCCGGAGTACTCCGCCGGGGTGCGCAGGGCGCCGCCGCCGGTCTCGTCGAGGAGGTCCTTGAGCACGTGCGGGTGGACGACGGCGACGTAGTATCCGCCCTCGAGGGGCGGCACGTTCTCAGCCGCCAGCTTCGCACGCGCGCGCCGGAAATCGGCCGCGGTGAGCTCGTCGCCGATAGTCAGCTCAGCCGTGGCGGCCGCCGCGCCGGCGTAGTCGATCCACGTGGCGCCGGTCTGGGCGTCGAGCGCCTCGCGGGCCAGCAGGTCGAGGCTCTCGCCGGCGTTGAAGCCCATCAGCGTCGACTGCTCTCGCTCCGGCGCGCCGAAGGAGGTTTTGCGCAGCTTCTCGGAGGAGACAATGAAGTTGCCGTACTCCTTGAGCGCCACCTCCTTCTGGGTCACCGCCGGGGTCGCCCCGCTGGCGTCGGAAGTCTCGCTCAGCTCGCCCGTGGCGGCCGAGAGTGAGCTGTAGATGGTGAACACCACGCTCTTGGCGCCCGCCACCTCGGTCTCGCGCTCCTGGGCCACGCCCAGGAACTGCTTCTGCGGCTGGAAGGCGAAAAGCGCCGTCTGGTTGTACATCTCCCTGACCGTCTTGGTCAGCGTCGAAGTGTCGGTGAAATTCACTGCTTCCTCCTGCTACGCTTCAGCGGATGGTAAAAAGGCCGGGGAACTCCCCGACCATCTCTTTCTATCCGATTGTAGCTGTCAGAGCTCCAAACTGTGACAGGCAGCTAATTAAGGGCGGCTGAATAAGACGGGGGCCGTATCCGCCGTGGCGGAGACCCCCCTACAACTTTGCTACCAGATCATGCCTGCCTCTAGCTCCCGTTCCTCAATGAAATGGAACGAGACGGGCAGGGCGCCGGTCTTCAAGGCCAGCGCGAGCTGCTCCGCCTCCTCCAGCGTGTACCTGCCCGTGATCTGACCCTCCGCGCCGATCTCGCCCTCTATTCTGCCAGCCATGATGCACTCGCCGTCGAGGACGATCGCCAACATCCTGCCGATGTTCGCGCCGGTCAGCCGCTTCATCCGCTCACCGCCCTCGGAATTCAGCGTGAACAAAATCGTCGGCTGACCGTAGGCGTCGCGGCTCGCCTCGGTAGTCTCGAGAAACCGCCCATCGACCGGGGCCGCCCTGTACAGCAGATACCACTTAAACGGTGTCCTTCGATCGGGCAGGTCAATCGGGCGCGGCTGCTCGAACTCGGGCACGAGCTCCGTCCCCGGTGGCAGCTCGCCGCCGAGCCTCGCGAGCAACTCCTCGCGCGACGCACTCTCGTAGGGCAACCCCTGTTCATCATGAACCACCGCGCGAAATTGCAGGTACGCAGGTATGTAAATAATGCGTTTCACCGCATCGCTGTCCCCTACCCCCGGCAAGTGGATCAGGATCTCCCGTGAGGTCTCCGGGTCGCCCTTGATCAGCACCGCCGGGAAAGGGATCTCCAGACTGCCGAGCCGCTCCTCCAGCGACTCACGCATCTGCTCCATCACGGTCCGGCGAACTGATCCGACCGTGGTCATACTCAGCATTATCCTGGACGGCATTTCAGCGGTTAAGGACCAGCCCCTCATTTCGACTGCCTCACTGACCGAGTCGATCACCGCTTGCAAGTCGGACCAGAGTGAATCGTCAGTCAAGGCGATCTCTATCGAGGGAAGCCCGGTGTCCGCTTCCAGAAGCTGCTTGTAAGGCAGGGATTCGTCGAATTTCAGATTGGCAACGCCGAGCGAGAAATCAAGGTCATGCTCATCCAGCATGTTCTGCACAAGATCCATGACGTCATAAATCTCTCTCTCCACCGCCTCGTCGACGTGCACGCCGATGGTCATCTCGACTCCGCCCATCATGCCCTCGATCTCGTAGCGGTAGTCGGCCACCTTCCACTCGCCTTTGTCCCTCTCCAACTCGACGGTCTGTGTCAGCTCGCCGTACTCGCGCCTGAGCAGCACCTTCGCCTCGGCCTCGTCGCCGTCGATCTCCACCTCATCGACCTTGATATCCGCATCCTTGTACTTGCCAAGAATATCTTCGACTGTCGCATTGCCCTCGATCTCCCCGACCGCCTCGGCCAGGGGATCGACTGTCAGCTCGGCCAACTTATCAAGCTCGTTGCCACCCAGGGCCTTGTAAAAGGCTTCCACAACATCTTCCACTTCCGCCTCGGCCCGCTTCTCCTGCGTGGGACCGCAGGCGCCGGGTGTCAAAAGCAGTAACGTTGTCAGGCACAGGACACCGATCTCTGCGATACCGATTTTCGAGAATCTCATTGCCACCCCCTTTGCGTGACTGGCTTCGCCCCTCGGCAGATATTACCGTTGATAATTAATTACTAATAATACACGAACCGTGCCTCAAACGGGAGATCATGGGAGTCAGAAGGCCGACGCATCGGGCTCGGGAGCATCTGTGATATTCCGCAACCGGTTTTTATATCATTATGTACATACAGAAGGAACCAAAAGGAGAGGGGCATGCCCGGAAACTGCCAGGAGGTCAAACCGTACTTCTCGGTGGATTCAGAGGTTTATCACATCTGTGAGAATTGCACGACGGGAAACAACATCGAACCGGACAAGGAGCGCAGCGGAAATCCCGGAAGGCGCAGATTGTGCCGGAGATGCCAGGACATCATAGAGGGAAAGATTCCCAGGTAGTTGCAGCTGCAAAGGGGTCAGTCCTAGAATTCTAGGTCTCCTTTGGATGCATTTGTTTGTAGCAAAATCAGTCTTTGGTGGAAGAATCGTCGCCTAGAATTCTAGGACTGACCCCTTTGAGGCACCCCTCTGAGGCAAACAATTCCAGGTACTGGGCGGCCTCGCGCTCGACATCGCAGCGCTCCGCCACCCATTGCCTGTAGGCGCGCGAATCGTAGTTGCCCGCCATGTGCTCTCCGACATCCGCCGGGTCGTCGTACAAGACGCTGTCGGGCCACAACTCCTCCGCCCCCTCGAAGCGCTTGACGATCGGCCTGATGCCCGCGGCCATCGCCTCGGCGATGACAAAGCCGAAGGACTCCGACCAGGAGGCCGAGAGCATGTAGTTGGCGCCGACCTCGTCGAGCCAGGCGCCGATGTCCCCCCGCCAAGCGTGGAAGCGCACCCGCTGCGCCGCGCCCGCCCGCCGCAGTCGCCACCAGAAATGGCGCTCGATGCAGGAGCCCTGCCAGCGGCCGGCGAGGTGGAGCTCGATATTCTCCCGCGCCGCGATGTCGGCGACCTCGTCGAGATTCTTGCGCGGGTGCAGATAGCCGGCGACCGCCACGCGCCGCCCCGGTCCACGCTCCCGGAAGCGAGCCTTTTTCAGATCGATTCCCGGCCGAATCACCCGCACCGGCGACTCGATCCCATGCCGGTCGGCCAGCCATGTCCGCAGGAACTCCGCCGGCACGATCAGCGCGTCGACGTTGGCCCAGTTCACCCTCGCCGGGAAAGCGCTGTAGGCCTCGTAGCGCCAGAGCCTGCAGACCAGCGGCACGCCCCAACGCCGCCGCGAAATCTCGACCAGGTTCTCGTCGCACCAGTCGACGAACACCGCATCGGCCCAGAGCAGGTCGCACGTCGCCGCCCGCCTGACCGGCCGCACCTCGTAATCCGCCCGCCAGCGCTCGATCAACGGCGGCGTGAACTGGCCCGTCGCGTCGACCACCAGCAGGCGCTTCCGCTCCCCCGCGGGGCCGATCGCCGCCCGCAGCCGCGCCAGCCGCTCCTCTTCCAGCACACCCGTTTCCGCCAGGATTTCGGGGTCGCCCGGCCGGAATTCCAGGGCCTTGCGGAACGCCGCCGCCGCGCGGCCGAAATGGATTTCCAGGCCCGTGTAGCGGTAGAGGGCCGCGGCCAGGCGCGCCGACTCGAGGTGGGGCAGATAGGTGTAAACCGGCCCGCGGAGGAAGTAGGAGGTCACCGGCGGGCTCGTCGAGCCGGCGATCGCGAACCAGCGCTGCGCCTCCTCGGTCAACGCGTGCAGCCGGTTGAGATAAAGCTGGCGCTCCCGCACGCCTTCGATCGTGCCCGCCTCGTCGAGCATCTCCGCGTTCAACTCCTCGATCCGCAACTTCGCCACCAGGCCGAGGTTGAACGGCGCCTCGGCGCGCGCCGGGATCAACTTCAACGCCGCGTGGAAGGCCTCGGCGGCCTCTTCCGGCTTGCCGGCCAACGCCTCCACCTCACCCAGTTTCACCGCGGCCTCGTACTTCTCCTCCGCGTGCGTCGAGACCTCCAGGTAGCGCTTGTAGAACGGCACCGCCTCTCCCGGGCGCCCGGCGTCGACGCACGACTGCCCCATGTAGAAGAGGGAGCGGGGATCGTCGGGCGTCGAGGCCAGGGCCTGCTCGAAATTGGGGATGTTCATCGCCCGCCGTTGCTCACGGCGCCGCTCGGCGTTGCCGCGGGGGCGTTGGTGGACGATGACGATGTCGTTGGTGCGCAGGCGCCGGTGGTCGGGCACCACCTCCAGCGGGATCGCGTTGTGCGAGGCGTTGACGTAGCGCACACCCCTGCCGTTGCGCCACAGGTGGTGCTGCACGAAGAAGATGTCGGGGATGCCGTAGCGGTCGGGCTCCATCTGCATCATCACGCTGATCAGCCAGACCTCCGGATCGGCGTGCTCGATGTACCACAGCACCATCTGCGCCGAGCCCGAGCGCAGGTACTCGTGGCCGTCCAGCTGGAGGATCCAGTCGCCCTTGCAGAGCTCAAGCGCCCGGTTGCGCGCCCGCGCGAAATGGTTCTCCCACCTGAACTTATAGATGTCCCACTCGATTCCTGGGTGTCGCGCGGCGAACCCGCGCACGATCTCCTCCGTCCCGTCCGAGGAGGCCGCGTCGATGCCGATTACAAACCGGTCGGTGATCCCGGCGGCCGACTCCAGGGCCCGGGCCACGGTCCTCCCCTCGTCCTTCAGGATCAGGAACGTCGACAACTTCAACTTCGCCATCTAACACCTGCAACTAAAAGTAGGCCAAAGGGATCAGCCCTGGAATTCTAGGTCTTTGCCGATTTACCTTTGTTTACAGTGGAAATCTCTGTGTTTGGCGGGAGTAGTAGCCTTGAATTCCAGGACCGACCCCTTTTTCGGATTATGCGGCCCGATCCCGCCCTCTTTGAGTTCGGCTAGGATCTATCACAAACGATGTAGGGGGGATCGTTCACGACCCCCGCATCCCGCCAACGGCGGGATAGCCATCCCCCCCCCCCCCCCGCAGACCAGATCTCACATGGAAAAGAGGTCTGATAATTGATCTTGCCTGCGAATGAACTCATCTAAGAGGGGCACCGCAAACGAATACTTACCATAGCGGTTTTTATAGACCAAGCCTGCATCGATGAGCGAATTCAACATCTGGTGTACATGAGCCGCACTGAACGGCTTCTCCGCAATTTCCTTTGATTTCTCGACAGCCTCCCTCACGGTGAACTCTTCGTCGGAATTATCCAGACTCGCTATGACGGCAAGAAGCTCTCTCTGACGATCAGTGGCTTTCGCCCACCTCCCCGCAAAAAAATCCGAATCAAGCTTTCTGATGATCTCCAACATCGGCACCGTAGGCCTGTCATCCGAATGGAGCTTCTGGATAAGGGAATCAAATGCTTCCCTGCATATGAACTGAATGAAATACGGATACCCCTTGGAGGCGTCGACGACCTGCCTCAAGGACTCCTCAACGAATATCAACGGACATGAATCGGCTTCGATCGGCTTGAGAATGGCCTCTCTGCTCTCTTCCTCGTTCAACCTGTCAAGAAACACGACTCTGAACATTCTTTCCGAATAAGTCCGGGTCTCTACAAGCCTGGGGAAGAGAGTCGGCAGGCCCGTCAGGATAAGCAAAAAGGGAATATCCCTCCTTTGAATCGACTGGAAAACATCGAGAAGAACGGAGAGCGGGAATTGCTCTTTCTCTTTATGATCAGATAAGTTCTGAGCCTCATCGTAGGCAAATACAATGCCTCTTATCGAGGACTTCTCGATGCACCTCCAAACATACTCCAGCACGGTCTTCAGCTTATCCAGGATCAAACCCGGCGTTTGAGAGAATAGCTTGCTTAAATTTGTATAATTCAGTGGGTATTTTTCTTTTGTCGGCTGTTCAACAAATCCCAAGGTTGATATCTTCTCGTACTCCACTTCGATATTTGATGTGACTATCGACAAGTCCGTTATCAGCCTGATGGCGATGTTTTCCTCCCTGATGCAGACTGATTCCGAAATATCCGTCCCCACCCACAGCCACTCACTTTCGATGGCTATCGGCTTGAATTTCTCCAGCAAGACCGTTTTACCGACGCCCCGCAGCCCGGTCAGAATCATATTCTCCAAGATAACTTCTTGTTCCAGCAGCCTTTCGAACTCCCCGGTCTCAGCCTCCCTCCCAGCCAGATAGGGCGGCATGTGACCGGCCCCAGGGCGATAAGGATTCTTGAAATCCTTGGCAAGACTCATAATGATTTAGCTCCTTAACTATATTTAGTTTTTATTATTAATATAGACCTCCTTCTTATTTCTGTCAAGGCTCGCCCCTCTCACCGCAATCCCAATTCCTTCGCCAGCCGCGCCACCTCCTCGGCGGTCTTGGCTGTCCTGATCCGCCGCAGGATCTCGTCGGCCGACATTTCTCCGGATTCCGACTGCCGCGCCCCCGAGCCGCGCGCCGCGTCCTTGCCGAGAAAGATCGGGTTGTCGCTCAACCAGCCGCGCACGAACGACTCGGCCGTCAGCCGCACTCCGTCGTCATCAGTCAGCGGTTCGCCGTCCGCCTCTGCAAAGACCGGCTCGCCCTTGTGGTTCAGCGAGATGCCCGCGCCGGCGCGCATCGCCAGCACCGCCGTCGCCGACGCCGAGGGCCTGCCCCCCTGCGCCAGGTAGGCCTCGCGTAAAACCTCGCCGAGGACGCGATCGGCATACTTGCCCTGCACACCCAGCAGTTGCCGCTCCAGCTCACGTATCCGCTGCTCGAAGCCAGCCGCCTCGGCCGCGGCGTCCGACCCGGCATCAGAGCCCTTCGCCGCTTCACCGGCCGCCACTTCACCGAGTCCATCACCACTATCACTCCCGCTCTCATTCTTCTTATCCATGTGATTACCCTCTCTCAAAGAAACTCAGTCCGCCCTCTTCTTCGGCAACCGCTCGCAAGCCACTGCAGGGGTGAAACCTGTCCCGCCAACAGCCTGCCACGCCACAGGCGGGGGCGGGATTCAATCCGCCCGATCCCGCCAACGGCGGGATAAGTTCCTTCAACCCCATAGGGGTTGCACAATTCGTAGCCCGGGGTCAGCGAAGCGCCACCCCGGGAAATCGCCCCCACCTAAACAATCAACCCTGTAAGGGTTGCACAATTCCCACCGATTCATGGGAATGCCCCTTCATCAATCACCGCAAGTAGCTGTAGTCCCTCCCGGGGGCAAAAGGGGTCAGTCTTATAATTCTAGGCTGGCGTGTTCGAGAAAATCCCTGATATATATTAAGAATTGGCTATTCATTCCAATAATAGACCCTAGAATTATAAGACTGACCCCTTTTTGTGCGTACCGACGCGTAACTACCTCCCCCTGCCCCCTCCCAACCTCCTCTCAAACTCCCTCGCCACTACCTCCATTAGCCGCGCGGCCTCGACGCTTCCGGGCCGGATGCCGAAGAAGGCGCGCCGCGGCAGGCGCCCCCGGCCCCCTTGGTGATATGCCGCGATCCGCGCAGAGAGCGTGCCGGCGAAACTCAGCCTTCCCGCCAAGGGTGCGTCGCGCTTCAGGGTTATCTCGCCCAGCATGCGCCCGCTCAGTCGCAGGTTCGGAGCGCCCGCGTGCCCGAAGCGGCGCGCCTTCCACTTCGCGTACCCGGGTGAGTACGGTGCGAACGGCCTGCCGCCGGCGTCGACCCGGCGCTCCGTTGTCCGCTCCACGATCATCTCACGCGCCGCCGCGCCGACTTCCTCCAGCAGCTCACCGCTCTCGACGTAATCGCGCAGGACGCCGTCGAGCATGTCGAGGTTGCGTTCGAGCCGTGAGCGGAGTTGCTGCGCCAGGCCGTCGAGGTTCGAGCCGAGCATCTCAGGCGGTGCGCAGCAGGTCGCGCGCCAAGGCCATGGCGTTGCGGAAGCGCAACTGCCGCACCTCCGCCGCTTCCACCGCTCGGTTGAGGGTTTCAAGCCGCCCGGTCGTGCGCATCTGCCGCGCCTGGGCGACGGCCGTCCGCAGCGCAGTCTCGCTCTCGGAATCGCCGCGCTCGGCCAGCAAACGCGGGGCCTCGTTCTCGCACAGCTCGACCAGTGCTCGCTCGTCGCGCGCCAGCACTTCCCGGTAGAGCGCGAGGATTTCGCGGCCCGAGAGCAGCCTCCAGCGCTCGCGCAGGTCGGCCCGACTCAGGCGCCCGTCGATACTGCGCAGGAGGCCGATCGTCGCCGCCTCGGCCCCGCCGCCTTCCTCAGGCGCGACCTCGAAGTATCTCCGCTGCTCGTCGGCGATCTCCGCCCGCAATTGCGACAGCCGCAAGCCCAACGCCTCTGACAGCGCGGCTTCCAGGTCATCGACCTCTGCGGTATAGCTCTCACGCAACTCCGCCCTGCCGCTCTCGCGGCCCGCCGCCGAGAGATTCGTGTCGCCGCCGATCTTGTTGATTCGCGACGTCAACTCCTCAGGCAGCGCTTCCAGCCGCGCCACCGCCTCTTCGATCTGCTCTGGTGTCATCTCGTCCTCTCAATCAAAAAAGGCGGCAATCACACCGCCAAATCATCGCCTCGTAAACAGCCCCCTCACAAAATCTGCTGATCCATATCGTCCCGCCAAAGGTGGGATACTCCGTACCAATCCTCCCCCGCAAAACACCCTAAAGGGGTTCCCAGGGTAAGCGAAGCGCCACCCTGGGTGACCCGCCGCCCCAACCAACTTGCCCTGTAAGGGCAACCCAATCCGGTGCGGGGTCAGCCCCACGCCACCCCGGTTCAAGACTCCGCCCCAGCCATGTCCCCTTTAGCCCGTGCCCTCCGCGGTAAAATCCCCTCTTCTTTTCCTCTTCTTTTCCTTTTCTTTTTCTCTGTGTTCTCCGTGGCCTCCGTGGTGAAATTCATTTTCTCCTTCCGCTTCTTTCCTCCGCGCTCTCTGCGATTCAAATCTCTTACTTAACCCGGCATTCGCCGCGAAACGGGCGCGATAAATCGCGCCCCTACAATTGGTTGGCAAGGACATCGCCATTGGATAGTAGGGGCGTCCGCCGAGGCGGATTTATGCCGCCCGTCTTTCTATGTCCAGCTGTGTTCCCTGTCCGCCGCGGCGGATATGTGGTTTTTTTCCTCTGCGTCAGCGGCGGTAAACCTAATCCCCAACCCCGCCATCCACCGTGGAGGCGCCCTCCGCCGCCTCACCCGTTTCCATGCCCTCGATGTCGGCGTCCACGCCGGCGGCCTGCTCCGGCGACATGTTGTCCAGCAGCTCGCGGACGAAGCGCTTGAGGTAGAGCCTGCGCGCCGAGTCGGGCAACGGCAGGTCGAAGACCGCCTGCGCCTCCGCCAGCCGCGAAGAGAAGGCCAGCACTGAGAAATCGCGGGGGTAGGAGATCGTCGACCTGAAATCCTCCAACCCCAGCCACGCCCCGAAGAGGGCGTCGACCCGGCGCTCGAACTCCTCCATCGCGCGCGCCTTGGCCGCGATGTCGTCATTGGTCCGGCGCCACTCGTAGGAATGGGCCACACCGCTGCGCGCCTGCTCGGCGGCGAAGCCGCCCTCAAGGTTGGCCTCCTCCCAGATGCGCCGCACCTCGATCTCGTTCAACTGCTTCAGCGTGGCGATCGCCGAGGTGTCGGGCTCGATCCAGCGCGGCGACGCCCCGCCCTGGGGGTACCAGAACATCATTGCCGTGCCGATGCGCCGCTCGCGCCGCTCGCCACCGCCCTCGTAGTCCTCCGCGGCGAGGAAGGGGAAGAGGCAGCGGTCGGCGATGTCGCGGATGAGCGAATTGTTGTTGAGGATGTTGCGGCAGCGCTCTGCCACGCTGAGCAGCGAGCTGAGCCCCACCACCGGCTCTGTCGGATGACGCCGGTCGTAGAGTATGGCCACCGGCACGCACCCCAGCCCGTGGCGCCCCTCGCCCAGCTTGACCACGCCGTCGGCCGGGTCCGCCGCGGTCTCGAATAGCTGCCAGCGCTCGCGGTCGAAGAGCCGGAAGCGCTCCCGCTCGGCGGGCCACTCGAAGGGGTCCTCCGCCTCGCGCCGGCGCTCGCGGATCAGCACCCACGCCGGCCGGCCGCGCTCGTCGGCCGCCCAGTTGAGGAAATCGAAGGGCAGCACGGGCACGCAGTAGGGCGCCGCGCGGTCTTGCGTTTCTCCTTGCGGGGGCATGTCGACCAGCACCGGCAGCCAGCCGAAGATCTGGGCCATCACGAAGCAACGCCGGGCGAAGTCGTCGCGCGAGCTTCCCTGCCGGTCGACGTCGGCGTTGAACTCCTGCCACAGCGGGTGCCCGCCCGCGCGGTACGGCGGCCGCTTGAAGAGGATCGACGCCTTCTCCGCGGCGACGGCCGCCACGTAGTTCTCGTAGTGGACCCGCCGCACGCGCTCCGCGAACGAGGCTGCCGTCTCCGCCGGGTGGCGGTAGAGGTGCTCGCGCTTGAAGCCGGGGCCGCCGTGGTAGGCCAGGTAGGCAAAACGCCAGTCGGCCAGGCAACGCCTGTAAGCCGGGTGGCGCGAGGAAAACAGATCGTATGGCTCGCTCATCGTCCCAACACATTCCAGACTGATTCGGTCCGGCTGCTCGGCCGGACAATCGGGTACTCGATCACCATGAAATATCCCAGTGCGTCCGAGGCGTGGGTCAAGGCCGGATCGCCCACCTTGTCGATGTTCGCCGTGCCGGGCTGGTAGCGCACGCGCAGCAGATCGCGCCGCAGTGCCCGGCAGCGGGGATTGATGAAGAAGCGCGTCACTTCGCCGGCGTCGCGCATGCGCGCGTTGACGGCGTTGATGCGGTCGCGCACGGGGGCGTGCCTGCGCGCCACCCGCTGGTTGCCAAAGCCGGCCGAGCTCAGCAAGCGGTAGTCGCTGGCCGAGGCGGAGGTGCTGCGCGCGTGCCCCGCCGGATCGCCGTAGACGATCGCCCCCGCCGGGTGCCTCCCCCAGCCGCGCCGCAGCGCTTCGTCGATCATCTCCTGGGTGGTCGTGTTGCGCAGCACGATCTCATCGGCTACGTAAACCACGCCACCGTGATGCTGCAGCAGCAGCCAGATGCAGGGGTCGACGTTGAAATCGCAGGCGATGCAGAGCGGCAGAGAGGGCTCGAGCCGCTCGCCGCCTTGGGCCACCAACGGGTTCGACTCGCTGGAGTGCCGCACGGGGTCGAAGTGCTTGTAGACGCGCCCCGAGGTGGCGGCCACGAAGCGGCCCTCGACGTACTGGCGCACGCCCTCCTCGTCCAGCCCCGCCAGCAGCGACTCGGCGTAGCCCTGCGGCAGATGGATGTTCTCCCGCGTGTCGGCAAAGATCACCCGGCGGCTCTCGATGTGCTCCTCGACGAAGAACTCGTAGACCCAGTTGTAGCCCTCCGGGGTCGTCGCGCCGAAGACCTGGCGCCGGGTCGCCCGCGGCTCGCGCACGCGGGCGATCAGCACCTCCCAGGCGGCGCGGTCGATGTAGGCCATCTCGTCGATGCCCACCCACGGCATGTTCGGGCCGCGCAGCGAGTCGGGATGGTCGGCCGAGCGGAACCAGATCTCCCCGCCCCAGGCCGTCTCCAGCACGCGGCGCGTCCTGTGCAGCTTGTAGTCGATGCGGTTGACCCGGAGGATGTCGGTGAAGGAGCGCATCACGGCGTCCTCCAGCATGCCGTAGGTCGGCGCCACGAGCATCCCCGGCAGCCCGGGGTTGTGCCCCGAGAGCTGGATCGCCTTGTGGCAGAGTGCGTATGTCTTGCCCGAACCGAAGCCGCCGACGTAGGCGGCGAAGTGCTCGCGGGCCAGGAGGAAGCGTCGTTGCGCGGGCAGCGGCCGGAAGCGCAGGAGGAGTTGTCCCGGAGTCTGTTTCACGGGCTGCCGTCTCAACTCTTGCCCGTCCTGACGGCGCCGTTAACCGGGATGTCGGCCGTCACCGTCGCGCTGCTGCCGTTCTCGACCACGAACTTGAACTGCACCGGCTGCGTCTCGCCCTCGGCGCCCGACTCCTGCCCCAGGAGCGCGAAGAGCAGCTTGATCGCCGCCACGTCGCCCTTCCGCGCCCGATGCAGCAGCGAACCCCAGACCGATGCCAGCGCGCGCTCGGCCTCCTCGCGCGCCAGGCGGTTCACCTCGCCCCAGAAGCCCTTTTTCTTCTCCCACTCGTGCAAGACATCGAGCGTCTCGCCGAGCTCCGAAGCCATCGTCTCCGCGTCAAGCTTGTGCGTCAGCCGCGCCAGAAACCGCTGGTAATCGCGTTGCTTGTTCGTCCACCGCATCGGTAATCTTCCCGTGTTGTTCTAACCGATTGTAGCCACGCCGGGCCCGTACTGTGACAATCCCCCAAGGGGTTATTCAATTCCCAGCCGGGTGTTGTTGATCCCTTTCAGGGAATTGGATGTATGGTTCGGTTATCTTTTCCCAGGGTGGCGCTTCGCTTACCCTGGGCTAGCGCTGTCGTTCCCTTTCAGGGAACTGGATGGGGGGGTCGTTCGCTCGTTTCCCAGGGTGGCGCTTCGCTTACCCTGGGCTAGTGCTGTCGTTCCCTTTCAGGGAACTTCTGCAGATGCATCAAAGCGTGCCGGAGATTCGAAACGCGGAGAAGGCGGACGGGACAAAACTGATCTTCAAACTCCGAAAGGATTAGGCAATTCCCGGACCGTTATTAGGATGTAA
>DATKUA010000051.1:0-5095 GCA_035530855.1 Acidobacteriota bacterium
CCGCCGGGCGAGGCAACGGCTCGCTCTACTTCAGCCTGCATCTCGGGGGTCACCTGCTCGTCGGCGTCGATGCTGAGTATCCAGTCGCAGGTGGCCAGCTGTGCGACGGCGTTTTTCTGCGCCACAAAGCCGCCCCATTCCTTCACCTCGACCCTCGCTCCGGCTTCGCGACAGATCCCTGCGGTGCGGTCGCTGCTCTCGCCGTCGAGCACGATCACTTCGTCGGCAAACGAGACGGAGCGCAGGGCGCGCTCGATGTTCGCCTCTTCGTTTTTGGTTATCAGAACCGCGGATATCGTCTCGCCCGCCATATGACTGAACTCTGAGTCTCTCCCCTGATCGGCAGATATACTAGCACAATGCTCCCGCTCAACCCATCCGGCATGTTTTTCAACACAAATACGTAGACAGTAGTGCTTTACAGTGATGAATTGCATTGGAGGACACGATGTACCAGGAGATAGACGACAACAAATTGCGGATCGGCGGCGAGGCGCCCGATTTCAGGCTGCCCGGCGTCGACGGGCACACCTACAGTCTAGACAGTTTTGCCGCTGCAGAAATTCTGGTTGTGATGTTCACCTGTAACCATTGCCCTTATGTCCAGGCCTACGAAGATCGCCTGATCGCGATCCAACGCGATTATGCCGACCGTGCCGTCCGCCTGGTGGCGATCAACAGCAACGACGCGCAGGGATATCCCGAGGATGGTTTCGAGCAGATGGTCGAGCGCGCCCGGGAGATCGGCTTCAATTTCCCCTACCTGCGCGACGAGTCCCAGGAAGCGGCCGGGGCCTTCGGTGCGCAGTGCACGCCAGAGATTTTCGTTTTCGACAAACAAAGATTATTGCACTACCACGGCCGTGTGGACGACAATTGGAAGTACCCGGAGGCTGCGAGGCAGCACGACCTCCGGGACGCACTTGACGCCCTGCTCGCCGGCGGGCCGGTGGCAAAACCGGAAAACCGGGCGATCGGTTGCAGCCTGAAGTGGGCGATGTAGACCCCTACCGGGTTTAACCCCTTGGCTACTACGGTGTCTATCTGTTTTTAGGGGAGGTATATAAAAAAATGCTAGGAACGCTGATCAGAACGCAGATTCTTGAGAACGTCTACGGGATCAAATTCGTGGTCACTTTCATCGTCTGCACGCTGTTGGTCATCGCCGCGACAATCACCGGTATCGGCCGCTACGAAGCCCAACTGTCCGAGGAGCAGAAGATACTCAGCATCAACAACGGCAACATCGAAGAAGCGGGGAGTTGGCGCGAGGCCAGCCGCACGGGCATCAAGGTGATCAAGCCCACGTCGGCTCTCGGGATTTTTTCCTCTGGATTGGAGGAATCGGTCGGCCGCACCGCCACTGTGAAAGAGGGCGATTTTCCGCACATGGAGGACAGCGTTTACTCCACGGCGCCCATCTTCGCCGTCTTCGGCGATCTCGATTTGACATTCATCATCAAAATCGTGATCTCACTGTTTGCAATCCTGTTTACTTACGACATGATCAGTGGTGAGAAGGAGCGCGGCACGCTCAAGCTCTGCCTCAGCAATCCGCTACCCAGAAACACCTATCTTCTCGGTAAGACTATCGGCTCATTCCTCAGCATGCTGATACCGCTGCTCGTCGGCCTGCTGATTATCATGACACTCGGCAACGTCAATTTCAGCGGGGATGATTGGGTAAGGCTCGGCATTATCATTCTGAGCTACATTTTTTACATGCTCGCCTTCTTCAGCGCGGGAATTTTCGTCTCCGCACTAACCAAAAAGTCGGCCGTCAGCTTCCTCGTGCTGCTGTTCGTTTGGGTGTTGTTCGTGCTGGTCATCCCCAAGGCTTCCATGATGATCGCCGATGAGGTCTATCCAATACCCAGAATCAACGAGGTGCGCGCCCAGCAGTTCCAGCTTCAACGCGATTTCTGGAACACGCTATGGGAGAAAACAAGCGCTGAATTCGAGAAGATCCAAGGCACTTTGTCCCGCGAGGAACGCTGGCGCAGGATGCGCGAGATCCGCAACACCTTACGCGAGCAGTACGAACCGGAATACCTGCAGCAGAACGAAAAGCTGGTGACCAACTTCAAGCAGCAACAATCGAACCTCACCAACCTGGCGATGTCGATCAGCCGTGTCTCCCCGGCTTCCGCCCTGACATACGTCGGCCTTAACATCGCCGGAACCGGCTTCCACAATCAGGAGAATTTCCTCCGGCAACTGACCGGCTACAGGGAGCAATTCTCGAAGTTCGTTGACACGGAGATCGAGAAAGAGATGCAGAACTCATCGCGGAGAGGATTTATGCACGGACCGGCAGCTCAGGGTCAGCTCGATACTTCTCTCATCCCGAACTTCCGCTTCGAGTCGATGTCTTTAAGCGAGAGCGTCAGCCTCTCGTTGATCGACCTGATGATGATGGTCATCGTCTCCATCGTCTTCTACACGCTCGGGTTCGTGCTCTTCATCCGCTACGACGTACGCTGATGCCCAGCTCCAACCCGGCGATGCTTCAAATGAGTGCGCCGGCACCAGTTGGATAAGATACACTAATAGAACAACCGCGTTTAACCAAGCGGCACTAGAGATGTCTATGTGAACGGATAGGAGGGGCTGCATCATGCTCGGAACGCTGATTAGAACGCAAATCCTAGAGAATGTTTACGGTATCAAGTTTGTAGTCACCTTCATTGTCTGCACGCTGTTGGTCATCGCAGCGACGATCACCGGCATCGGCCGCTTCGAAGCCCAACTTTCCGAGGAGCAGAAGATCATCAGCATCAACAGGGGCAATCTCCAGGAAGCCGGAAGCTGGCACGACGCAGCGCGCAACGGCATCAAGGTGATCAAGCCCACCACGGCGCTGGGCATCTTCTCATCGGGCCTGGAAGAATCGGTCGGACGCACCGCCACCGTGAGGGAGGGCGACTTCCCTCACATGGAAGACAGCATTTATTCCACGGCCCCGATTTTCGCCGTCTTCGGCGACCTCGATCTGACCTTCATCATCAAGATCGTTATCTCGCTCTTCGCAATTCTCTTCACTTACGACATGATCAGCGGCGAGAAGGAAAACGGCACGCTCAAACTCTGCCTCAGCAATCCGGTGCCGCGAAACACCTACCTACTGGGTAAGTCGATCGGTTCCTTCGTCAGCCTGCTTATTCCGTTGTTGATCCCACTGCTCCTCGGGATGCTGCTGATCATGACTTTGGGCAACGTCAGCTTCAGCGGAGACGACTGGGCAAGGCTAGGTTTGCTGACTCTGAGCTATGTTCTCTACATGCTCGCCTTCTTCTGCGCCGGGCTTTTCGTTTCTGCACTCACCAAGAAGTCAGCCATCAGCTTCCTCATTCTGCTATTCGTCTGGGTGCTGTTCGTGCTGGTCATCCCCAAAGCCTCGATGATGATCGCCGACGAGGTCTATCCCATCCCGAGCATCAACGAGGTGCGAGCCCAACAGTTCCAGCTTCAGCGTGATTTCCGGCAACAGACATGGGAAAGGACCAGCGAGGAATTCCAGAAACTTCAAGGTACTGTTTCTCGCGAAGAGCGTTGGCGCAAGATGCGTGAGATCCGCAACACGATTCGCGCTGAACTGGAACCGATATACCTCCAGCAGAACGAAAAGCTCTATTCGGACTTCAAGCAGCAGCAGGCGAACCTCACCAATCTGGCGATGTCGATCAGCCGTGTATCTCCGGCCTCGGCACTCACATATGTCGGCCTCAACATGGCAGGCACGGGATTCCACAATCAGGAGAATTTCCTCTCGCAATTGACCAGCTACCGCGAGCGTTTCACCGAGTATGTCGAGCAGCAGCAGGAGAAAGAAGAGCAGCGAGGCGGGGGATTCATGCATGGCTCCTCGGAACAGGGACAACTCGACCTGACAGGCATCCCGGAATTCCGCTTTGTGAACATGTCGATTGGTGAAAGCATCAACCTGACGCTGATTGACCTGATGATGATGGTCATCATCTCCATCATCTTCTACACGCTCGGCTTCGTCCTCTTTATCCGTTACGACGTGCGCTGACGCTTAATGCAGGGTCGAGCATATCCCAGGGTGTGCGCCAGACGAGTAACAACGACCAGCGACTCGATGATCTGCCTGGCACTCCCGCCTGCGATGCTCCTCCTGCGTATCAGCGAATCGATATCACACCTGTGAATCGCAAAATCCAAATAACATGTTGCATACCGCTCACCACCCGGCGGAACATATCCTGATATCAGGAAGCCAATGGCGTTTTGAATCGTAATCATTACTGCAGATGCAGGAGCACCACGATGGATAAAAAAGAGCTGCGCAAGAAGATAGATGAACTGCTGTCGCAACAGCACGTGATAACCCTCTCCACAAGCGATTCCAGCGGGCCTTGGGCCGCCCCGGTCTATTACGCACAAGAAGGCTTCGACCTTTATTTTGTCACCAATCCGTCGTCACGGCATGGCAGGGCGATTGAAACGGGAGATGAACTCGCGGGTGCAATCCATGCCGGCTCATCCGATTGGAACAGAATCAAAGGCCTGCAGTTGAGCGGCAAGGCGGAGATGCTTGCCAACGGCTCGGAGCTGGAAATGGCAAAGAAGAGCTACTTTTCGCGCTACCCGTTCACCGAAGTCTTCTTCAAGCAGGAGCAGTTGCTGGATCCGGAAATGCAGGAAAAGGTCTCCTCGGTGCGCTTCTACCGCTTCAGGCCGAGCCGCATTGTCTTAGTCGACAACTCAGTTCATTTCGGATTCCACGGCGAGTTGAAGTTGTAATCCAACCGCTTTTCGACATTATCGTCAGGCCATACTCCGTGCTTGAGCGCTAACTCAGCTTGTGTTAGAGTCTCCCGGTCTTAAAATAAATACTGTCTCTGGGGGTGAATCAATGACAGGTTTAGCTGTGCTCGCAATCTCTCTGGCTCTCATCGTTCCTATAGGCAACGATGACACAGTCACCGAGCCGACCACCAAAACAACCTTCTCCAAAACCTGGGGTGACCCGCCGGTCAAGCTGTACGGCGTGGCCCCGAGAAAGAAAATCTGGTTCAAGGTTTATGGTGTCGGCGTCTACGCCGACAAGGAGGCCGTCGAAGCAAAACTT
>DATKUA010000052.1:0-8755 GCA_035530855.1 Acidobacteriota bacterium
AACAAGCGGATGAGCGACAACTGGAACCTCAAGGCCAACTACACTCTCAGCCGCTCCAAGAGCCCGACGTCGATGGGCTACGGTGTCGTGCAGGGTTACACCGAGTACAACATCCCCACAATGTGGGTGAACATGGAGGGCACCCTCTCCTCACTCGACCGCACCCACGTGATCAAGGTCAGCGGCACCTACATCGCGCCGTTCGACATTTACATCAGCCCGGCATTCACCTGGATGACCGGCCAGCCCTACGGCATCTACTACCGCCCGTCCGGTCAGGACTTCTCGGTGCTGACCAAGCCGCGGGACGGCAGTGACCGCTACGACAGCCAGTTCAACATCGACCTGCGGCTGGAGAAATCGTTCATCCTCTTCAGCCGCTACCGCGCCGGTTTGATCTTCGATGTCTTCAACCTAACCAACTCCGATTACACTTCCAGCTACGTCTCCACCCGCATCGACCAGTCGACCTTCCTCGAGCCGACTACGATTGCCAACGCGCGCATTTACCAGGTTGGTGTCCGCCTGATCTTCTAAGCGGAACACGAGTGCAACAGACAGCCTCCGGGGGAAACCCCGGAGGTTGTTTTCTGCCACTTGTAAACCCGTAAGTGCTTAAAATGTCATGATCATGACATGTCTTGGAAATGCCAATTATGTTAGACTCGCAGGGATATGATGGTAGAATTGATATTAAGCGTTGTCTTAAGTCTGGCGGCACCGCAACAAGCCGCCGACGAGATGCCGCAGCGCTACCGCAAGTGGCTTGAGGAAGAGGCCGTCTACATCATCTCGGACGCTGAAAAGAGGATATTCCGCCAATTCACGACCAACGCGCAGCGCGACCGCTTTATCGAGGAGTTCTGGCTGCAGCGCGATCCAACGCCGGGAACCGACAAGAACGAGTTCAAGGAAGAACACTACAAGCGCATCGACTACGCCAACTTATGGCTGGGGCGGGAGACGGCTAAGGCCGGCTGGAAGACCGATCGCGGCCGGATTTACATCCTGCTCGGCGAGCCCAAGCAGAAGCGCAATTACTATGGCGACCGAAAACTCGTTCCGCTTGAATTGTGGTTCTACGACGCCGACCCGATGCTCGGCGTGCCGCCGTTCTTCAACGTGATTTTCTTCAAGAAATGGGGCGTTGGGGACTTCATCCTCTACGACCCGGCAATACACGGCCCCGAGCAGTTGATCTTCATGAGCGCCGGCGAATCATTCGAGCAGGCCGCAGCAATCATCGCGGATATCGATTTCGAGCTCGCTCAGGCCTCGATCAGCCTCGTGCCGACCGAGCAGGAAGATGTCTGGTCGGCAAGGCGTCCTTCACTCTCCTCGATACAGTTCATGAGCCAACTCGAAAACATCCCGAATTACAGGAGAGATGCGGAGTACGCGGAGCGGATCCTGCGCGGCGAGCCGAGGGTGGAAACCCGCTTCTCATTCGATTCCACCAACCTCGCGGCGGCATTTTCAGTTATCAAGCTGGCCAGCGGTGACAGCACGCTGAATTACTCGTTCTACTTCCCCGCCACGATGCTCGATTACGGCCAGTATGGCAATACAGTCTACACGGCCCTGGAGGTGGTGCTGACCGCCACGACGGCCGAGGGGACACAGGTCGCATCAGTCAATCGCATGCTGGATCAGGACATCACGCCGCAGCAAATGAACAATTTCAAGCGCAGTGGCCTCTTCTTTGAGGACAACCTGCTGCTGCTGCCCGGCGATTATGACGTGACCCTCACGGTGCGCAACAGGGTTTCCAAGGTCTACTATCTGGCCCAGGGCAAGGCTCACGTGCCATCCTTTAAGACGAGACAGCTGATGGTGGGCGAGCCCGTGCTCTACGACCGCTCGCAGGCCGGCGACCCAATACGACCTTCCGCGATACCGCCTTTCGCTTTCTATTCGCTGAAATTTCACCCGATTCTTGCCAATTCGGTTCCGCGTGGACAGCAGATCGGTGTTTTCTATCAGGTACACGCGCCCATGGAAGAAGGTGAGACCGTCGAAGTCACCTACAGGCTGCTCAATGTAAATCAGGAAACGGTGCGCGAGTCGGTCTATCCGTTGGCTGCCGAGCTGTTCAACGACCTGGGAACAGCCTCGGTGTTTTGGCGGCTGGATACCACCGATATCCCCGAGGGCAATTACCGGCTGGAAATCACAGCGGGTCTGGCTGGGGAAACGGCCAAAGCGGTTTCGAGAGAAATCCCTTTGATGAGTAGCGGTCTTACCTCGGAGCCGCTCACAACTTACGGCGGCACGCTCGACTTCACAGGATCGGGGCCGACGCTCGCCAAAGCTACACAGCTTGTCAATCTGAAGGAATATTCGTTGGCTTCCAAGCTCCTCGGCACGGCCACACGACAATGGCCGCAGGACAGCAAACTTGCCTCGCTCTATGCCGATGCGTTAACCGAGATCGGCGAGCATGAGAAAGCGATCGGGGTGTTGCTTGAGGCGTCACTGCGAGACACGCAGAATCCCGACTGGAAACGACGCCTCGGGATGCTCCACCTGCAGACCGGCCAGTACAACAAGGCAATAGCCTACTACGAGCAGGTGCGGCTGCTTGAAGGCGACTCCATCGAGACTCTGAATCCGCTGGGCGAAGCCTACCGTTTTGCCGGAAACGACGCCAAGGCTGTCGAGATCTGGCAACGATCACTGGACATCGAGCCGATACAGCCAATGATTTCCGGACGCCTTGAGTATTTGCAGAACGCTCCCGAGAAAAAGGAGCAATAAAGAGAACCTGCTGAGGTTATGGGTGTCAATCATTAGTCTGAAGTATTAGGAGGAGAATTATGAACCAATCCCTGCGCGTGGTGATCGTGGCGATGGTGTTATTGTTGGCCTTAGCGCTCACTGCAGAAGCACAGGCCGTTCGGCGCGTCACCGGCACGGTTACCGACGTGGAAACCGGTGAGCCGATCGAGGGTGTGAAAATTACAGCCTTCATGCTTAATCAGCCCAATACCAAGTTCATCGAAACAACAGACAAGGGTGGTAAGTACATTATAACCGGGCTGGTAGCGGGGGCGGCCGGCTTTCAATTCGAGAAGCTCGGCTTCGAGCCTTATCAGACCACGAAGCGGCTCAGCAGCACTGCAATCAGAATCAAGCTGGACATTTCTTTGGCGAGTAATAAGCGCGAGGAAGGGATGGCGACCCCTGAAATCAGGGAGAAGTACGAGCAGGGTGTCGAGTTGTTCAAGGCAGGCAATCCCGAGGAGGCGCTGGCAATATTCGATCAACTATTAGCCGATTATCCCGATCTCTATGAAGTGCATTTAAACATAGGGATTATCATGCAGAGTAAGAAAGACTACGAGAAGGCCCTCGAGCACTACAACATCGCCCTGGAGCACAGCCCGGACAACGTAAACGCTCTCATTTACGTTGCCGAGGTCTACCTCGCCCAAAACAATTTCGAGGAAGCGCTCAACTGGTACATCAAGGCCGCTGCGGCCAAGCCCGACTTGTACTACATTCTCAACCAGACCGCCGACGTGGCGCGCTACGTTGAGAAATACGATGTCGCCGTCGAGTACTATGGCAAAGCCATTGCGCTCGACCCGACGAAAGCCATGCCCTATCTCTACAAAGGTACGATTCTCAACCTCCAGGACAATTACGCCGACTCCATAGATATGCTGCTCAGATATGTGGAGGTCGACCCTGCCGGTCCCGCCGTCTCCAACGCCAAGGCGATGATCGACAGCATAGTGGAAAATTGGGAAGGCGCTGTGGACCGTTTAAACAGCCTGGCTGCGGAGGACGACTCGCGAGCCCTGGTTCATTACTATCTCGGCAAGGCGCTGGCTTTCAAAGCGCGCAACGATGAGGCCAGAACACAACTCAATCGCTTTCTCGAGCTCGACGCTGAGAACAAGTTCGGGGAGAGAGACAAGGCGAACGAGTTGCTTTCAGCCCTCTGACTGCATCGCAGAATCGAGAAGGAAAAGGCGGGTGCCGGCTTCCGGCGCCCGCTTTTCAATTGTCCGGCTGAGCTTCTTCCACCTCTAATCTTAGCCGAGCGACACTCGCCGTCCTGCGTTTCGTCTCGCTTTCCGACGCAGTCACGACCACATCATAAAAGCCGGGATCGAAATCGCCGATCCGGAAACTTGCCAGCAGCACGAGGCCGTTGGTGCGCAAGCCGTACATATACTGGATGGGATTGAACCTGTAGTACTCGCGCTGCGTACTCTCACCCTGAACAGGGCTGAGGGCGAATTCGAACCGCGGCTCCATCTCACGCATGCTCTCATCCTGCAGATTTCTGAGAACCACCAAGAAGTTCACCGTGTCGCCCTGTTGGTAGGTCGGATTAACGAGCGGGAAGAACGCCCCCTCAGTGGGGTGGCTGAGGTAATCATAGCCGCCCGGAG
This sequence comes from Acidobacteriota bacterium, assembly GCA_035530855.1. GTDB lineage: Bacteria > Acidobacteriota > DATKUA01 > DATKUA01 > DATKUA01 > DATKUA01. The sequence continues at coordinate 4,404 of DATKUA010000052.1, forward strand.
GGTTCTCGTTCCAGGTCCTGAGTTTTTCGACCTTCAGCCCGAATTCATCGACTGAGCGGCTCTTGTCGTCAGAGTTGAAGAATAACGGCTGCGAGAGCAGCAGCGAATCGTCGGATTCTTCCGGGATGAACCTGTAGTTGAAGTAGAAATAGGAACGCTTGCCGCTGTGATTGTCGCGCAAGGCGATTCTGATCCGGTTGAGCCCGACTTTAGAGACCAGGCTTTCCACTATTCGCAGGTTCTTGCCCTCCAGGTTCGAGAGCTCGGCCTGATTCAGCGAGTATAGCTTATGAACACTGCTGAAGATCTTATTATCATCGTCCAGGTTCGAGGCCAGCACTTCGAAATCGAGCTTGCCCTTGTCGAGGCTCAGCCGCTCGAAGGGGACTTGAAGGCAGGTGATAGCGTTGAGTTCTTCGGTAGTCGGACGCACTAACTCGAAACCCACCCTCGCATCGAGATCGTTGATCGAACTGCGGCTGAGAAAGCCCTCGGTCAGGTGCAGTTCCCTTTCATCCTTATCGAGCGATTCGAACGGGCGCGACGTGTAGAATCCCTTGCGAGCCAGTATCTTCAAGCCGGGTCGTGTTGCTTTGACGGAAATCTTGCGGTATTCGCTGCGCTTGGGGTCAAAACTCGTGCGGTATCCGAGAATGTAGTAATTACTGATGTCGACATCAATGCGGTTGAGTAGGGCCAGGAGGTTGTTGGCGTTGAAATAAGCGCGGCCGCCGGTTTCTTGCGAGATGCTCGAGAGGAAATTCTGTCGCTGGTTGCGGTTGTAATTACTTTGGTTGAAATCGGCCTGCTGTGACAGGGTATCCATCTCAGCCAACCGCATATCGGCATATCCGGGCGCGCTGAGACCCCCAACATTTATTGTGTAGAGGGAGGTCTTGGCGTCGTTCAAAGCCTCGATCATGTTCTTATAATCGCTGAGGTGCGAGACCAGAAATCCGCTCCTGTCGGCATTCGAAAACGCGCGGCTGCCGGGTCCGTAATCCTTAAGGTTGATGCTCATCGGGTCGATCAGGTCGAAATTGATGCCTTCGCTGAGGAGGATGACGGTCTTGCGGCCCGGTTGGTACTTCATCGCTTTGGCCAAAGCCTGGAGGCTCAATAGATAGTTGACGGCATTTCTACTGGCTTCCAAATTCAAGACATCAGTAAGGTTACCGCCTTCCACTTCCCCGATCTCGTGAGTCAGGTCGGAGAACATCGGTGTATTTTCGGCCAGATCCCTGCCGGAGGCAGGCTCGCCCCTGGCGTTGAGCAGGTCGGTGGCAAGTCCCATCTCGCGCATCGACTTGATAATCTTGAACTTGTCGTTGGTGAAGGGCTGAATCGTGCGCAGGCCGCCGAAGTAACTCAGTACCATGACGTTATCGCCGGGTTGAATCCTGTCGCGGACGAATTCCTCCGCGGTTTCGACCGCCCGCTTGACACCGTACGTGGATGAGTAGAAGAGATCGAAGAGGATGATGATGCTGCGCGGCGGCTGCTGCATCGGCTGCAACTCAGGCTGCATCCCGGCTTGCAGTGCTTCAGCATCTTCGAGACCGGCATCGATTATCTGGTACTCGTCGATACTCTCGATTCTGATCTTGCGACCGTTTTCGAATATCTCGAAATCGTCTTTCGTCAGGTTGCGTACGTAGTTGCCATCGCGGTCGGTGATAATCACATCAAGTAAAATATAATTGATCGCCACGTACTTCCGAAACTCAGTCTCCTTGATTCGCTGCGGGCGGACAGCATCCTCCTGGGCGAGGACATTACTAACCAAAACCGCGCAGACAAGGAGTACGAGTGAAAAGAGGTAGGTTTTCCCAGTCATTTCGCTTTTACCCCCTGAATACTCCGACAATTCGCGTTTGCAAAAACGAAGCTGTTAGCGCTTCAACACTTCCATTTTATCGTTTTAGAAAGAAAACGAAGTAATCCGAATAACAAAGGCTGTTATATCATTGATCTACCGGCAATAAAAGGAGTCGCTTTATGCCTGCACGAGGATGCCATCCCGGCATGTTTAGCGCAGGCTGCGAGCAGAGGCCGCACAGGGTCAATATTCTGATCAATTGGAAGCCGGGCTCCGTTTGAGCCTCCATGCCCTACCCGACGCGAAAAATTAGTGCTGAGAGAATACGGTGAACGAGAAGCTATCAGCCTTCAGATCGCATCGCAAAACCTGCAAGAAAAGCGGGCGCTAATTTCCAACGCCCGCTGTCTTTATCCCGTTTGATAAGGTGCTACTCAATAACTTTCAACCGCCCGGCGCTCGCGGCTCGGCGCGCGGTTTCTTTTTCCGAGGCGAACACGAGCAGATCGTACTCACCCGGCTCGAGCTCGCCCAGCGGGAAATTGACCAGCATCACCAGGCCGCCGGTGCGCAGTCTGTACACCTGCTGGCCGGGATTAACCCTGTAATACTCGCGCTTGGCATTCTCACCGGGGACCGGGCTGATGGCGAATTGGAACTGGGGTGCGGAATCCTGGGTGATTTCCGTCTGAAGATTCCTGAGCACAACCAGGAAGTTCACTTCGGCACCCTGGCTATAAGTATGATCCAAAAGCGGGAAAATGGCTCCCTCGGTGGGATGGGTAAGGTAATCGTAACCCCCGGCCGGATTCTCGTTCCACATCTCGAGATCCTGGACGCTCAACCCGAACTCATTGACCGTGCGGTCCTGGTCGTCAGGATCGAAGAACAACGGCTGTGACAGCAGAAGCGAATCATCGGCTTCCTCAGGCATGAACCTGTAGTTGTAATAGTAATATGAGCGCTTGCCGCTGTTGTAGTCGCGAAGCGCGATCCTGATCCTGTTGAAACCTGCGTCGGAATTCAGCCTTTCCACGATGCGCAGATCCTTTGCTTGCAGCTCGGGAATCGCGGCCCGCTCATTTGAATAGAGTTTGTGGACGCTGCTGAAAATATTTCCCTCATCGTTGAGATTTGAAACAAGTACTTCGAATTCGAGCTTGTCATTATCCAGCGTCAAAGCCTCGAATGGAATTTCCATGCAGATCAGCGCATCGAGTTTGTCAGTGGACGGCCGCACGAAATCAAAAGTCACCGTAGCGTCGAGCTCATTGATCGAGCTGCGGCTGAGAAATCCTTCGGTCAGGTGCAATTCCTTCTCATCTTTATCCAGCGACTTGAAGGGGCGGGGCGTATAAAAACCCTTGCGGTGGAGGACCTTTAGACCGGGCTGAATCGTCTTCACCGTGACCTTGCGGTATTCACTGTGTATGGGATCGAAATTGGTACGGTAACCGAGGATGTAATAGTTACTAATGTCGACCTCGATGCGGTTTAGCAGCTGTAAGATATCGTTGGCGTTGAAGTATGCGCGCCCGCCGGTTTCCAAGGAGATGCTGGAAAGAAAGTCCTGTCTCTGCCTGCGGTTGTCCACATCCGATTTGAAATCCGCCTGCTGCGTGAGGCTGTCGACCTCGGCCATCCGCTTGCCCGCATCTCCGGGGGCGGTAAGGCCCCCCACATTGATTGTGTAGAGGGAGAGCTTGGCGTCGTTCAACGCTTCGACCATGTCCTTGTACTCGGCGAAGCGCGAGACCGAGATGGCCGGCCTGTCAGCGGTTCTCACCAGCCTCCCGCCGGGACCGTACTTGTCGAGGTTTATGTTGGTGGGATCGATAAGGTCGAAGTTGATGCCCTCGCTGAGCACGATGACCGTTTTGCGGCCGGGCCGGAACTTCACCGCTTTGGCCAGGGTCTGCATGCTCAGCAGATAGTTGCGAACGTTCATGCTGGCCTCGAATTCACGGATATCCGACTGGGCCGAGCCTTCGCTCTCCTGCCCTTCGAAAGGCCTGTCCGCCAGCAGTGATGTGTTCTCGACCAGGTCCCTGCCGGAAGGCGGCTCCGACCTGGCGTTGAGCAGATCGGTGGCGAGGCCCATTTCGCGTAGCGACCTGATTACCTTAAACTTGTCGCTGGTGAACGGCTGGATTGTGCGAAGGCCCTGATAATAACTGAGCACCATCACGTTATCGCCGGTCTCAATTCTGTTAAGGATAAACTCCTCCGCCGTCTCGACCGCTCGCTTGATGCCGTAAGTGGATGAGTAAAAGAGATCGAAGAGGATGACGATATTGCGCGGCGGCTGCTCAGCCGGCTGCATCTCCTCAGCCATCCTGTCTTCGACATCCTCGAGATCCAGATCGATCATCTGGTACTCGTCGATACTCTCGATCTCGATCTTCCGGCCGTTTTCGAATATCTCGAAATCGTCTTTCGTCAGGCTGTGAACGTAATTGCCGCTGCGGTCGGTAACAATCACATCGAGCAGCATGTAATTGACGGCGACGTACTTCTGAAATTCGGTCTTCTT
>DATKUA010000053.1:0-29922 GCA_035530855.1 Acidobacteriota bacterium
GCTACTTCCAGCCGATGGGAACCAGTGCCACTCCGCTGGCAGCTTGCTGTGTCAGGCGGACGGCTGTGCCGCCGCGAGCGGGGACGGCCCAGAGCGCGTGGCCGCCGCCGCGGTTGGAGGCGAACACGATGTGGCGTCCACCAGGCGAGAACATCGGTGAAATGTCAACGGGTCCTTCAGTGACTCTGAATCCGTTCTCATCCTCGAGGTCGAAAACGTAAATCTCGCTGCCGACCTGCGACGATAGTGTAAAGGCGATCAGGTCGCCGTCGTAGGACCAATCGAGACTCTCGATGCGGCCGTCGTAGTCGTCGAGCGGATCCCATGCCTCCGCTTCAAGATCGAGCAGCAGCAGGCTCGACTGTCCACTGACCGACTCAGCGATGACGCCGATGGCGATCTCAAAGCCGTCAGGCGAAAAGACCGGGCCGACGATCTGCCCCTGGTAGCGGAAGACCGGTTCGGCACTGGAGGCGTTGGCCCCGGTGGAAGGGATGACGTAGAGGTAGGCGAAATTATCCTGCTTGCGCACGAAGGCGACGCGCCGCCCGTCGCGCGACCACGAAGCGTACTTGCGGCCGGCGCGCGGGCCGATAGGATCATTGAAGATCTCGGTGTAGTTGGTCGCTCCAGTTGCGACGGTGTAGAGGCTGCCGTTGCTCCACTCCACCAGCAGCAGCGAGTTGTCGGGGCTCGGCTTGACTGCAATAGCGTAGTTGTTGGCATCGGTCCAGAGCTGCGTATCGATGGTGGTCGATGAAGCCTCCGGTTTGTCTACCTCCCTTAGCACCGGCCGCTGCTGGATTTGCTCTATAAATAGCAATTCGCGTCCGGCAAAGACGGCGGCTGCAGCAGATTCGGCTGTCGGAGAGGTCGTCTCGTCACCGCGCGATCGGTTGGATGAGCGGCCCCTGTCCGGTGCGCCTCTGCCAAGTGCGAGTACGAGCACAACCACGACTATCACCAAAATAACAACCGCCCCTCCAATGCCGATGAAGACAGGCACCAGGTTCGGCCTGCCCCGGTCGACGCCGGTGACCACGGGCCCGTCGCCGGTGATTCTCTCCTCCACGCCATCGACGGTCGGTGGCGGGGGTGTGGTGCTGGGGCGAACGGTTGTCGGCGCCGGGGGAGCGGTGCCTTTTGATCTGCCGCCGCCGGTGATCTGCTCCTCGACTTTGCCGAGCGGGGGCGGCGTCACGCCGGGAGCCGCCTCGCCGAGGGTGTCTTTCATCCGCTCGAAGTCAGCCTCGACCTGGGTCCGCTTCAGCCGCCATGTCTCCACCGCTTTTTCGGCGCCTGCGGCAATGCCCGGATCCGGGGAACGCCCACCTTCACCTAGGGCGGCCTTGATCGCCTCCTCGACCTCAACGGCTTTCTGGAAGCGGGCTTGAGGCGTCTTGGCAAGCATTGTTAGGATTACATCGTTCAGCGGTTGCGGGATCTTATTGTTGAGCTTGAAGGGGGGGACGGGCGGCTCCTGTATGTGCTTGAGGCCGACGGCGTATGTGTCGTCCCCCTCGAACGGCACGCGGCCGGTGAGGATCTCGTAGAACATCACGCCGAGGCTGTAGATATCGCTGCGGCCGTCGACTTCCAGCCCCTTGAGCTGCTCGGGGCTCATGTAATGCGGCGTGCCTATCAGCGTGCCGGTGGCGGTCATCTTCGAGGCGAATTTGGCCTTGGCGATGCCGAAGTCGGTGAGAATGGCGTTGTCGCGCTCGTCGAACATGATGTTGTCGGGCTTGATGTCGCGGTGGATTACTCCTTTGTCGTGAGCGTACTGCAACGCCCCGCATATCTGCTCGACGACCTTGCCGGCGGTCTTGACTTCGAGCTGCTTCTTTTTGCGCAGTAAACCTTTGAGCGTGCCGCCGGGAACGAAAGCCATGATGAAATAGTTGAGGTGTCCAGCGACACCGATGTCGTAGATGCTGATGATGTTGGGATGCTCGAGCTGAGCGGCGCTCTCGGCCTCCTGCAGGAAGCGCTTCACCATGCCTTCGTCACGGGCGAACATCTTGGGCAGAACCTTGATCGCCACCTTGCGCTTGAGCTGGTTGTGGAAGCCGAGGTAGACGTCGGCCATGCCGCCGCTGCCGAGCTTCTTTTCAACCTTGTACTTGGGGGCGAGGTGCTCGCGTAGGACTTCGAGGTCGCTTTGGGGTTCCTGAGCAACTATTGTCGCGCCGGGATCATTGCCGTCAGCCATTTTCTATCCCTTGATTTATCGATTCAATCTGCGCCATGGGATGAATTCGTACCGGGTTGTCGAATTATACCACACGCTGTTAGAATTGCGCCCCGATTCTGGCGCATCGAGGTGGGGATAATGAGTGAAAAGGACAGGGAAATCGAATTAAACGCAGTGATCATGTGCGGCGGTTCGGGCACTCGTTTCTGGCCCGCCAGCCGCCGGAGCAAGCCCAAGCAATTCCTGCGTCTGGGCGGCGAGGAGTCTCTGATCCAGCAGACGGTCAGACGGCTCGAGGGGCTGGTACCGCTGGATAGAATTTTCCTGCTTGCAGCCCACGAACACCGCGAGCTGCTGGCCGAGCACCTGCCGGAAGTCCCATTGTCGAACTTCATCATCGAGCCTGCGGCTCGCAACACCGCTCCGGCGTTGGCGCTTGCCGCGCGAGTGCTCGGCGCCAGATCGCCGGAGGCGATTATGGCTGCGCTGCCTGCCGACCACAATGTTGCCGATCCGGACGGCTTCCAGCGCTGCCTGGTGAGGGCGGCGGAGGCTGCCGCCGAAGAGGGGGTGATCGCCACCATCGGCATCGAGCCTGAATGGCCGGAGATCGGTTACGGTTACATCGAGATTGGAGAAGAAATCAGCGATGGAGTTAGGGCCGTTCAGTGTTTCGTCGAAAAACCAGAATTGGATCTCGCGCAAGAATATCTTTCCGGCGGCATGCACCTCTGGAACGCCGGGATTTTCGTGATGCGTGCCGACACACTCGAAGCCGAATTCAAGCGCTTGCAACCGCAACTATGGGAGACGGTCTGGCGCAAGCTGCCCGCTCCGGGGAGCGAGGGCTTCCCCAAGGGCCTGCTCCTGCTCTATCCAGGGCTCGAGAAAAGTTCAATCGATTATGCGGTCATGGAGAATGCCGGCAGAGTCGTCTGCGTGCCGGGAAGTTTCGGTTGGAACGACCTGGGCAGTTGGAAGGCGTTGGAGAAGCTTTGGAAGGCAGACGAGGCCGGCAACTCGACAGACCGCATATTCTATTCGATCGACAGCAACGGCAATATCATCTCGGGCGGCGGAAAGGACGTGGCCCTGATCGGGATCGAGAATCTTGTGGTTGTTTCGCGAGGTGATGTCGTGCTCGTCTGCGACAAGGAGCGTTGCCAGGACGTGCGCGAGCTGATTACCTTACTCGAGAGTGAGGGGCGGGAAGACCTGCTCTAGGACGTGGCAGTCAGTGGGTTTTGTAGTGCGGACTTCATCCTCCTGCCGGCGCCGACCGTTTGCACTTGAAAGCAGCCGTCGCGTAGTCCAAACTTATGCCAATTCGAGAGGTACCAAAAACTGTTCGACCTGGTTGTAGAGACCCGTGGAAAGGTGGCGATTCTTCGCCCCCACGGCGACCTGTTTCTGCGCGAGTCGGAAGTCTTCGAGGAGCGCGCGACCGGGCTCTTGCGCGCCAATTTCGAGAGCTTCGTCGTCAATCTCAGCGGGGTGAGGTACATCGGCAGCTCAGGCATCGGGGCGTTGATAAATTTATATAACCAGTTGAAGAGGATGGACGGACGGATGATCGCCACCAACGTGCCCGAAAAGGTGGTCTCGGTGCTTGAGATGATGAACCTGACGATGATCGAAATAATGGATTCCGAGGCCGAGGCTTTCTCGGTGTTTGGAGACGGGGGCGGCGAGGTGACGGGGCTGGTATGAAGAGCGATCTGGAAAAACTGCGTGCAATAATCGAAGCGAGCAAGAAGCTGACATCCGTCCTCGATCTCGATGAGTTGCTCAACGTGATCCTCGACGTGGCTCTGAAGGAGATCGAGGCCGAGCGCGGCACCGTTTTCCTGCTCGACAAGACAACTGGAGAACTGTTCAGCCGCATCCTCCGCGGCGATGAGATCGACGAGATCCGCCTGCCGGTAGGCCAGGGCATCTCGGGATGCGTGGCCGATACCGGCAAGGCGTTGATTATCCACGATGCCTACTCCGATCCGCGCTTCAATCCCGAGTTCGACAGGCTGACGGGCTTTCGCACCAGATCGGTGCTTTGCGCACCGCTGGTCAAGGGCGAAGACGAGATACTTGGTGTGCTGCAATTGCTCAACAAGAAAGACGGCAGCTTCGACGAGGACGATATCGAGTACCTCAAGGCCCTCGCTGCCCACATTGTTATCGCCCTCGAGAACGCACGGGCTCACCTCGAGCGGCTCGAGCAGGAGCGCACACACAAGGAACTCGAGCTGGCGGCGCAGATCCAGCAGCGCTTTCTTCCACAGGACAATCCCAGCATACCCGGCCTAGAAATCGCAGCGCGAGCAGTTCCCAGCTCGGATGTAGGGGGTGATTACTACAATTTTCTCGAGCTACCGAGTGGGAATCTCGGGATAGTGCTTGCCGATGTTTCCGGCCATGGAATCGGCGCCGCGATGATCACTGCCGCGATCCACGCTTACCTGCATGCCCTGCTGAGCTGTTACGAGAGCCCCGCGAAACTCGCCGGCCAACTGAACGAACTGCTCTACCAGTCTACATTGCCCTCGAAATACGCCACGATGGCGTTGGTGGAGATTAGCAGGAGTGCGAACCGCCTGCGCTACTGCAACTGCGGGCACAATCCACTGATCCTTTTCCGTGACGGGAAGGCATCGACCCTGAAGTCCAACGGAACGATCGTTGGAATGTTCCCCAAAGCTGAATACGGCGAGGAGGAGATCAAGCTTGCGGGCGACGAACGGCTGCTTCTCTATACCGACGGAGTCACTGAGGCCGCCTGGGGTGAGGGCGACGGACGCGAGGAATTCGGCTTCGATCGTCTGGTTGCTTTGAGTGACGACCATCTAGATCCAGCAGCCTGGCTGGATGCGATCGAGAGGGAGGTCAGCGCATTCACGCACGGTGAGCCCGCCGAGGACGACATCACGATGGTAGCGGTCCGCTTTTCGGAGAGGGCGCAGTGATCGCGGCTGCGATACTTGCCTTATTGATGCTTCCGCCGCAGGCGGGCGGCCAGGAGATCGATGCAGCCTACGAGTATTTATTCACCCAGGAGCAGCGAGCGGCATTCGTCGGGCTGGCTTCCCAACAGGAGAAAAACGCTTTCCTTGCCGATTTCTGGCAAAGCCAGGATCCTTCTCCGGAGACCGATTACAACGAGTTGAGGGAATTGTTCCTGCAGCGGATGGAAGTAGCCAACTTCTATTACAGCCTCGATCTGGACGTCGGATGGCGTTCCGATCGCGGCAAGGTGCTGATCTTCTTCGGGTATCCCAGCATGATCCGCCGCAGCCGCTTCGGCCCGTTCGATGATTCGAAGTTCGAGATCTGGATCTACGGCGAAATCCGTGGCGAGGACACCGTGGAAATAGTCTTCGAAGATGAGTTTGATTCGGGAGATTTCGTGCTTCGTACGCGTGTGACATTTCCGCCCCGACTCTCGCTTTCTCCCGAGTTGCCTCGGATTGCCGAGGAGGAAGACGAGAGCCGATGAGGGCTAGGGACACTTTCCTTCCTTTTCATAATCCGTCAATCGGCGAAGATGAAATTTCGGCAGTGGTGGAAGCGTTGCGCGAGGGCTGGATCAGCAGCGGTCCGCGGGTGAAACAATTCGAGGAGGAGTTTGCAGTTGCGGTCGGCACGAGCTATGCCATCGCGGTCAATTCGGGTACGGCGGCGCTTCATCTCGCGCTCGAGGCCTTGGGTGTCGGCGAAGGCGATGAGGTAATCATTCCCGTAATGACTTTCGCCGCTACAGCGGAGGCGGCGATATATCTGGGCGCCCGGCCCGTGTTCGTCGACTGCCGCCCTGATTCGCTGCAGGTGGATGAGCGCGGGATCGCGCGCGCCTTGACTGCGCGCACAAAGGCGATAGTCGCCGTCCACTACGGCGGGCAGGCTTGCGAAATGGATCCGATTCTCGAGCTGGCCAAAACGAGTAGTATTGCGGTTGTCGAGGATGCGGCGCACTCATTCCCGGCCTCCTACAAAGGCCGCAAGGTTGGAACGCTGGGCGATGCCGCGGCGTTCAGTTTCTATGCGACAAAAACGCTGGCGGTCGGCGAGGGCGGGATGCTGACCACCAACGATGTAGCGATCGCACGGCGTGCGGGCATCATGCGGCTTCACGGCATTACTCACGGAGGGGAGTTCCGCGATAAGAAAGAGGGGACTTGGAACTACTCGATCGAGTCGGCCGGTTACAAGTACAACATGCCAGAGCTTCAGGCGGCCATCGGGCTGGTGCAGTTGAGGCGGCAGGGTGAGTTGCTGGCCCGTCGAATTGAAATTTCAAATCGCTACCGGCGGGGTCTTGCCGGCTTGGAAGCGGTAGAGTTGCCGGAGGTGCTCGCCGAAAGGGAGCATGCCTGGCACCTGTTCGTGATCAAGCTTCGCCTGGAGATGCTTGCGATTGACCGTGATTCGTTTATCGAGGCGTTGAGGGAGAGGAAAATCGGCGCGAGCGTCCACTTCATACCGCTGCACATGCAGCGCTATTACGCCGATCGTTATGGCCTGAGCGCGGCGGATTTTCCCGGCGCCGAGGCAGCATTCAGCAGAGTTCTAAGCCTGCCGATATGGCCGGGGATGAGCGATGAGGATGTCGACGACGTCGTGACGGCGGTGAAAGAAACCGTCGAGAAACACTCGGCTTGAGTCCTTAAAAAATCTTACCAGAGGTTGTCCTGGGCGGATGAATCCCTGTCCCCGTTTTTCTTTTTGAAGTGTTCATAAGCCAGGCGGGTGGCGACTCGCCCCTTGGCCGTGCGCTTGAGGAAGCCTATCTGCATAAGGTAGGGCTCGTAGATGTCCTCAATGGTGTCCTTGTCCTCGCTGACTGACGCAGACAGGGTGCTCAGGCCGACCGGTCCGCCATTAAACTTCTCGATTATCGACAGCAGTATACGGCGGTCGAGTTCGTCGAATCCGAGGTGGTCGACCTCGAGCATCTCCAGCGCGGAGACGGCAACCTCGCCGGTAATGATGCCGTCGGCTCGGACCTGGGCGAAGTCGCGCGCGCGGCGGAGCAGCCGGTTGGCCACTCGCGGCGTCCCGCGGCTGCGGCGAGCGATTTGTTGCGCTCCCTCCTTGTCGATCTTGATGTCAAGAATGCCTGCCGAGCGCGTGGCGATGGTTGCCAATTCGGCGACGTTGTAAAAGCCGATGCGATGGACGATGCCGAAGCGGCCGTGCAGGGGGCTGGTGAGCATGCCGGCTCTTGTCGTGGCACCGATGAGAGTGAAGGGTGGGACGTCCATTTTGATCGATCGCGCGCTCGGGCCCGAGCCGATGATGATATCGATCTGATAGTCCTCCATCGCCGGGTAGAGTATCTCCTCGATGGCTGGAGAGAGCCGGTGAATCTCGTCGATGAAGAGGACTTCCCTCTCCTTCAAGTTCGTCAGCAAAGCGGCAAGGTCTCCAGCCTTCTCGACCACCGGGCCTGAAGTCGTGCGGATGCCCACACCCATTTCGGCGGCTACGATGTAGGCGAGAGTGGTCTTGCCCAATCCCGGCGGGCCGAAGAGGAGGACGTGGTCGAGCGCGTCGCCGCGCGCTAACGACGCCTCGATCGCGACGCGGATGTTTTCGCGGATGCGCTCCTGGCCGATGTACTCTTCGAGTTTTCTGGGGCGGAGTGTTTGCTCGAGAGTCAGCTCTTCCTTGCGCGCAAATCCCGAAACTATCCGTCCTTCAGCCACTTCGGCCTCCTGTTAATCCAGATTATCATGAAGCACAGCTGTGGAGAACAAGGGACTTTTGTGTAGGCATGTATTTCTTCGCTTCGCTTTATAATTGTTGTTAGCATAGTTAGCATTACGACGTACTGTTAGTACGGGCGCAATCGTGGGAAATAAATTCTATTCTACTGCAGATGTCAGCCGTATGTGCGGCGTGCACATCAGCACCGTCATCCGCTGGGTTAATGCCGGCGTGCTGCCGGCCGCCATGACTCCCGGCGGTGTGCGCCGTATCGCCCCCGGAGACCTCGCCCTCTTCATGAGCGAGCACAATTATCCGCTCCCTGCGGAATTGCAGCCCGCCCTGGCCGGCGAATTGGGAAAAGAGGAAGTCGTCAAGCTCGATTTCGTCAATGCTGTGATCGACTCCACTGGCTGCGCAATCTTCGGCTTCGATCCCATCTTGCGCATGGTGCTTTTCAACGTGAAAGCCGAAGAGTTGACGGGATATTCGCGCGAGGAGGCAAGGCAACCGGGCTTCCTGGACAAGCTGTTACCCGATGTCGAGGCTCGCGCGGATGCCGAGCGAACGATAGTTGCCCACTTCCGCGGCGAGTCGGTTGAGGATTGGGTTACCGTAATCCGGCGCAAGAACGGCGAAGAGCTGACCATCAGCATCACGACGAGCATCATCACCGGCAATAGCGGCAAGATGTTAGCAATCTGCGGCAGCGCGCACGAAGTCACCGAGCGTATGCGCCTGCAGCGGGAGCTCGAGCGCTCTAACAGCTTCCTCAATGCCGTGATCGACAACTCCCCGATGAGCACACAGATCATCAACGACCAGGGGTGGACGGTTAAGATCAACCGGGCGATGAGCGAGGCGTTCGGCGTCTCGCCGGTTGATATAGTCGGCATCGGTAAGCATAACTTCTTCAGCGATGAGAAAATGCGCCGCACCGGTCTGATAGACGCCGTGAAGCGGGCGTTTGAGGGCGAGATTGTCACAGTCCCGTTTGCTGAGTTCACCAACCACAACGGCATGCAGCCCGGAATTGAAGAGGAAAAGATCGTGCGCGCCCTCACCTTCCCGATCTCCCTGGACGGCGAGGTGCGCTACGCAGGCATCGTTTTCGAAGATATCACGGAGAAAGCGATGCTTCAGCGCGACCTGATCGCCAAGAACGCGGAATTGGAGTCCTTCGTATACACCGTAGCGCACGACCTCAAGTCTCCGCTGAGCGTGATCGCCAGCTGTTCCGAGTCGCTTGAAAAAGCGATCAACGGCGAGGAAGCAGTCAGGAAGCAATTCGGGCTGATAACGCGTAGCACCGATCGGATGACCGAGTTTATCAACGCGCTGCTCTCGCTGTCGCACGCCGGTAGGTGGGACGATGAGCAGGAGTACGAGACGCCGGTCGGAACCGTGGTCAAGGGCATCTTCATGGATCTGTGTGCGACGCACCAGGGCGAGGTAATCCATACTCATATCGGCGATTTGCCGGTTATCAATCTCCACCCGGATGCGACGGAACACTTGTTCCAGAACCTGATCATGAACGCTTATAAGTACCGCGCCACCCACAGGGAGCCGGAGATTTCCGTAGACTGCCGCGAAGAGGAGGGCGAATACTTGTTCTCCGTAAAAGACAACGGCATCGGGATCGATCCCGCGGAAAGGAACAGAATTTTTAATATTTTCTATAGAATTTCGGGTACGCACGCCACGGGGACCGGTCTAGGCCTCACGATCGTGAAGAGGATCGTCGAGCGTGCCGGCGGCAAGGTCTGGGTCGAATCGGTGCCGGGTGAAGGAAGCACTATTTATTTCACGTTACCGAAGTGCTGATACCTCGTAAGATTCATAAAAAAGCGCCGGTGGTTCCGGCGCCCTAAATTTTTTCTCAGTTGAAACGCAACCTGTTACCGGACTTTGATCCGGAAGGCGATCAGATTATCGCTTTCGTCGAACGCACCCCAGGCATCTACAACCATACCGGTTTTCAAATCTGCGGCCGTGAACGTGCCGTCCTTGCTGCTGATCACGGTACTGGCTGTGACTTTCATCTCGACTCCGGCGATCATTAGGATCCAATCGTCGCCGTTGGGCGTAATCGTCTCGATCGGGCCGCGCACATGCACGTTGTCGTCGTCGCAGGGCTTGATTTTGGAGGCCACCAGAGTCCCATCGGGCCAGAGGAGCGCCAGGACCTCGATTTTGTCTCCCGGTCCGAGATCTTCCAGTGACATGTCTTCAACTTCGAATCCGACAAACGCCGTGTACTCGGTCACGGAGATTTGCTTGCCAAGAAGGGTGATAGAGTCGTCACCGACGGCATCGATTTCGCCGCAATAGACGTAATCCGGGAGGATCACCATGACCCAGAGTGCGAGCAGAGAGCCATCGGCCTGAGGCTTGGCTTTGACTATCACTTTCAAGCCGACGTCAAACAGTTCAACAGGGAAGGGGCCGTCGTATTTGGCAACGTTAAACACCGTGTTCTCATCAACCAGGAATGTCTCATCGTTGACGGTGAAGCTGACCAGTTCGCCACCCTCGCTCGATATACCGTTGACGGTGCCTTTATAGCGCTGGAGTTTTCCGCTGCGATCTGAAGCGTTGTCGACGGCCACCTTGTTGGCAAGATGAGAACCATCAGCGAGAGGATTAGAGAGAACGTGGACAGAGGTCCCCACTGCCAGCTCGCCGGGCGCAGTTATACTTTCTCGGGCGCCGATGACAAGAGTAATGTCATCATAGTAGCAAGTTTCACCGCCGACATTGATGGACGGCAGATCGACCGTCGGGCTTGCCTCCTCCTGGATAAAGCCTTTGACGTTCTCCTTACCGCGCACCCTCAGCGATGTAGCCTTGCCAACTGCACCACTCTCGGGAGTCTCTTGGTAGGGCACGTAGCGTACATGAAGAGTTAGGCCGACGTGGAGGTTGCTCGCAGTGGCATTGAGGCCGTGGCGGCCCATAATTTTTTGATCGGGGGAGATGTCAAAAGTATCTCCCGTGTCCAACGTCACTGTAGCAAAGCCATCTCCGATGTCGGTGATGACACCGATTGCCATCCTTTTGCGGTTCCTATTGCGATCGGGCTTGTCCTTGATCTTGATGGTCTTTGCGTAAACGTTGCCGTCGACCGCTTTCTGACCTTTGACGCTGACGGTGACACCGATGGTGAGGTCTTCGAACGTCCCACCGATGATCTTTGTTTCCGCTGTGATCTTGAATGTCACACCACCGACGGAGATTTCTTCGGCGCTGACAGCGGTAATCTCGCCATCAGCCGAAACATTCCGGCCTTTGTCGCTGCCCAATAGAGTCAAGTTATCGTCGGCTGCGGTGCTCACAGACAAGAAAAAAGCAAGCAAGACAATAGCTAAAATCGCTGTTGGCTGAAAGGGTATCTCGCGAGTCATAGCTCTACCCCCAAAGTGAAGATATGGTTAACCAATTATCAATACTACCATGGAGTGGCGGGGATTCTGTGATATTTCTCACTTAGAAAGGGGCGCCGCCAACGCCGAGGCGGCGATGGCGGCGCGCTTGCCGAGGGTGGCAGTTGGGGAAAGGGGGGTAAGGGGGTTAAGTAAGATTCACGTTTATCTACGCCTCCGGTAGCGGTAACCGGTTGGACATCGGATTATTCTGCCTGCGCTGCTGGATTTGAATCTGCGGCTCCCGATCTTCTGCAGGGACAGCCCGCTTGATCGCTCCGGTGAAGAGCGCCAGGTGAGTTACACCCGAGGACGTCCTGATGAAACTGCCCTGTACCTTCTCGGAAGTGAGCGAGAACTCCTGTCCCTGACTTGGATTCTCCTGGGCTGTTAATTTCGCCTTGAGCGCGGCGCCGAGTATTTCACGCGCGGCGGTGTTGTCGCTTAACGACGAGTCGTCGGCTGTCGTCGCGTCGGCGATTGCCGCCTTGAGCACCTTCGGCCAGAGCTTGCGGAACAGGGAGGGATTAGCAAACAGGTCGGCGCTCACTACTTTTCCGTCGATGGCGATCACTACGCCACAGACCTGGCCGCCGTGCATCGATACGATGTCGCGTAGCTTGTCCATAAACTCTGCTTCAGCCTGCTGGTACTTCTCGCTCTCATAGGTGGCCTGGAACGTGCCGGTGGACGTGGTGGCGTCCATCTCAGTGTTCTTCTGTTGGACCTCCGCCCAGGCGGTGTGCTGCCCTTCCTTCATCACCGCGCTCTGGCGCAGGGCGGTCGAACCGAGAATTTTCCCGGCACTGAACCTGTCGCTCATGGAAGTCCAACGGCCTTGCTCGACGCAATAGACCGGGAGATCGACATCGCCTTTGAAGCCGCGGAACAGCAAATCGTGGGTCAGGATGCGGTCCTGCTTGGCGCCGGTCACCACCTCCCCCGCCATGAAGAACATCGGCTCGATCGAGAGAATCTCCATGCGTAAGGTCGGAACGGATCCGGAGCCGACTTCGGTTATCTTGACCTTGCCGCTTTCCAATGCCTCGTCGAGCGTGGTGTAAGTGGTCGAGTCGCCGGCCGCTCGCTGGGTTACCGGGAAAACAACCAGATTCTTGTGCAGCACTCCCTCGTGAACCCACATCGACTTGCAGAAGCTCTCCAGGTCGTCGGCTGCGGAGGTCGCGACGCCGTTTTCCGCCCGGGTTCCGTCTGGACCGGCCGCTAATGAGAACGTCAGAATCAATGCCGTTGTCGACAGGAGCCAAGTCCGCATACTTTTACTCATATTCTCGCCTCATCGGCAATTCTTGTTTTAAATTAGTCCTTGATAACTTTGACAGCGTCTACTTGAAAAAGTTCTTCGTCATCTGCTGTCGCCGTAATTATGGATTACACGCCGCCGCTCATCCGGTCCGCCCAAACGTACGGACGCAAGAGAGCACGATTTGTTTACAGTCCTTGGCCGAACCAATATACTTTTCTGCCGTCAATGCAATAAAAGGTCGAATAATGAATCCGGCTGAACTCCCCACAATTGCAGGCGATCCATGGGCCATCGGCACCTTTGTTGTTTATTTTCTTGCCATTGTAGCGATCGGTGTGCTGGCCACCCGTTTCAGCTCCTCGGCGCAGGCTAATTTCCTGCTCGGCGGCCGCAAGATGAAAACCCTCGTTGTGGCTTTGAGCGCTGTGGTCAGCGGGCGCAGCGCTTGGCTGCTGCTGGCGGTGTCCGGCGTGGCTTTCTTGCGCGGCGCCAGCGCGATCTGGATGGTGGCGGGATACACGGTTGCCGAGTTGATTCTGTTCAGGACTGTTGCGCGCCGGCTGCGCCGGGACACCGAGGCGAAGGGCGACATCACCATCCCCGACTACCTGGCCAGCCGTTATGGCGACCGCTTTCACCTGCTGCGGACGGTCGCGGTGCTGATCATTGTCGTCTTCATGGTCACTTATATCGGAGCGCAGATCGTTGCCGGCGGTAAGGCCCTGGGTGCGACTTTCGGCATTCAGGATTGGATCGGCGCGTTGATCACTGGCGGGATCATCCTGATCTACACCACGCTCGGCGGCTTCCTTGCGGTCAGCCTGGTCGATGCGATGCAGGCGTTCATCATGATCTTCGCGCTGGTAGGGCTACCGCTGATGGCGATGCTCGGTGCTGGCGGGTCGGGGGAGATCGTCGCGGCGCTCAACCCGGCAATGCTTGATCCATTTGCGTTGACGATTGGGCTTATGATCGGCTGGGTGGGGATAGGCCTGGGCTCGCCGGGCAATCCGCACATCCTCGTGCGCTACATGAGTATCGAGAACGAGGCGAAGCTCAAGCGCGCCGGCTGGATCGGCTTCTTCTGGAACTGCGTAATGGGCGTCGGAGCGGTGAGCATCGGCGTGATCGGCCGTGCGATCTACAAGACGAGGGAAGCGCTGCCGGGCGCCGACGAGGAGACCATCTTCCCGACACTGGCCGGCCACCTGCCGCCCTTGCTGTTCGGGCTGGTGATCGCAGCTATTTTCGCCGCCATCATGTCGACCGCCGACAGCCAGTTGCTGGTTGCCGCGTCGGCTGCGATCCGCGATTTCTACCAGCGGATTGTGCGCGGCGGCCGGGAACTCCCCGAGCGGCGGATGGTTATGCTGAACCGCCTGGCAGTCGTCGTCCTTTGCATTGTTGGCATATTGATCAGCATTTTCGGCTCGCAATACATCAATTTCCTCGTCCTGCTCGCCTGGACCGGCCTCGGCTGCAGTTTCGGGCCGCCGGTGGTCCTTGGCCTCTACTGGAAACGGTGCTCGCGCTGGGGTGCGCTGGCGGGGATGCTCGCCGGAGCGGCGACTACCTTCATCTGGGGACTCAATCCCGGCCTCAAGGCGATAGTCCACGAAATCGTACCGGCGTTCTTTGCCTCGCTGGTTTTCACGATTGTCGTGAGCCTGCTGACCTTCAGGCAAACCGAGATCCGGTAGGGTTGAATCACGCCTTCCAAGCAAGAAACAAAATCAAGTAGTCAATCGTGGTCGGATGCACCAATCACACAGACCGCTTTACTGCATCTCAATCCTGAAGCTCTTGACTTCGTGTGGCTTGATCGTGAAGAGAAGCTTCTCGTAGTCAAACCGCGCTTCGGCTATTCCGCTCTCCAGCAGGTTGACCTCCTCAGCCGAGACGATCGCCGCCGGAAGCGTCGCGGTAACTTCGGTCTCCTTGCCGGTGGTTTCGACGAACCTGAAGATGTAGCCCTTACCGTCGTCGGCGCGCTTGAGACAGGTGAGGTCGACGTTGGCGGCGCCTGTCTTCGCGAAAGACGCGGATTCCGGCAGTTCGCCGTCTGATCCCGGCGTAAACAACCGCACCAAGAGCGGCAGGTTGAACTCCTGCCCGAGTCTGACAGTGCCGCCGTCGCGCCAGTCACCGGCGTGTGGATAAACCGCGTAGGAGCAGACATGCTTGCCGCGGTCGGCTAACGGGTCGGGCCAGATCGGCGATGTGTGTATCGTCAGGCGCATCACGCCGCCGAGAGTGTCCATGCCGTACTTGCCGTCGTTGAGCAGGCTGACTCCGTGATTGTCGTCGGAGAGGTCGGCCCAACGGTGGACGGAGACCTCGAAGCGCGCCTTCTGCCAGGGCTCATCGCGCACTGTCGGGCGCTCAATGCTGGCGAACGGAATTTCGTAGGTAGCCAGCGGGCTGTCGACGGCGAACGGGAAGGCGATCTTCATCAATACGTGGTCTTCCCACCAGTCGGTGTGCAGGACGAAATCAACGCGCGGCGAGCCGGCGTAGAGGATGATGTCCTGGGCGAAGAACGATGAGGGGAAGCCGGAAGTAGGCGCGCGATTGGCCTTGGAGAGGCCGAAGTGGCTCTTCTTCACCCTGATTACGGCGCGCGCCGGGCCGTTCTCGATCAGCTCGACAGAATCGGGCTCCTCCGGGATCCAGGAGCGGCCCGTATAGCCGATGTTCCAGGCGTCCCAGCTGGCCGGCATGTTCTCGAACAGTTCGATGCGGTTGCCCTCGCGCCCGCCTGCAAGCAGCTCGGCATTGCCTTTCTTGTCAAATATGCTGCTTATGTTGCCTGTCTCTGGGTTTACTTCCACGCGCAGGTAATCGTTTTCCAGGATATTTCCCTCTGCATTCAGGAAAGGCGGTGTGGCCTCGATCTCCCCTTCGAAAAGCGAATAGGTTTTGTAGCCGAGCGAGGGAACGCCGGCGGCAATGAAAATCAGCTTCCTGTCGAGGCTGTCGGCACTGCCCACTACCTGGCTGGGCACCGAGTTCCCCGAGAAGTCTGTTACAGCGAGGGTCTCCGGCGCATCCTGAGGCAAGACGAGCTTCACAACGTCGTCCCGCTCCCAGGAGAGAGGGTTGAACACGAGCACGCTACTCCAGCCCTTGTTTTCTGTCTTTACTCTGGCGGCGATTTGATCCAGAGCTGCATCGAGGGCACGGCCGGCCAGCTTCTGGCAGAGTTCATAATCCTCCTCGGCGTCGCGGTAGACGGGTGTGATACTGGAGCCGGGCAGGATGTCGTGAAACTGGTTGAAGAGGACGATCTTCCAGGCCTTCTCCAAAGAATCAGCAGGATAGTCGGCTCCCTGCAACGTGGCGATCGACGCAGCCTTTTCTGTGGCTTCGAGCAGCGCTTCGCCCTTGCGGTTGCCGCGCTTTGTTTCCGATTGGGTTGTCAGCGTGCCGCGGTGGCCCTCCATGTAAAGCTCACCATGCCAAACCGGCAGGTTTGAGAGGTCCTTCTGCTTCAGCAACTTGATGTAGTCGTGAGCCCTGATGTACTCGACGCGCGGAAACAGCGGCTGCTCACTGAGCATCTGCACGCGCATCAGCATCGGACGGTTGGGCCCGCCGCCGTGGTCGCCGAGGCCGAAGAGCACCAGCATCTCCCGAAAACCGGTATTCTGCTCGAAGCGCATGAGCTGATCCATCATGCGGCTTGGAATTATCTGTTCGGTATAGCCGCCGGTCGGCAGGTAGGCGAGGATGCGGGAGCCGTCGGGGGCTTCCCACCAGAAAAGATGGTAGGGGAATATGGTCGTGTCGTTCCAGCTGAGCTTCTGCGTGACAAACGAGTCGATGCCGGCCTTGCTGTAGAACTGGGGCATATTCCAGTTGTAGCCGAATGAGTCCGGATTCCAGCCGAGGGTGGCGATGCCGCCGAAGTGCACGGCGTAGAACTTCTGCGCGTACATCAATTGGCGGACCCACGCCTCACCGCCGGGGATGTTGCAGTCGGGTTCCACCCACATCCCTCCGACCGCGTCCCAATTTCCGGTGTCGATCGTTTCCTTGATCTTCTCAAACAGCTCGGGCTCGGTTTTTTCGATCCAATCATATGTCTGCGCCTGGCTCTGCGCGTAGATCAGCCCGGGGAATTCCTCCATGTTTTTCAGAACCGAGCTGTAGGTATTGGCGGCGATGCGAACCGATTCCTGCTTGCGCCACAGCCAGGCGAGGTCGATGTGGGCATTGCCGACGCAGTAAATGGTGAAGGTTTTGGCGAACTCACTGACCGGTTTCAACTTTCCAAGCGTTTCATTGATGGAGGCTTGAATCTTTTCCGTCTCGCCGGCTTTGAGAGCCTCGAGATCGAAGCTGGAGACCGTCTCGCGCAGCAGGCGGCGCAACTGCCGCCTTTCCTTTGGATCGATCTTCGAGTTGTCGATGAATTCGGGCCAACGCCTTTTCTTTGCTGCTTCGCTCACGTTTACCGGCCTTAGCAGCGTGTCCGCCGCCTCGACATTTATCCGGAAACGTTCGAGTTCGTCCCTGAAGTTCCAAGCCGGTTCGAGGATCAGGTGGGCTGTGCGGAAAGTGAAGATTTTTGTGGTGTCAAGGAATTCGACAACCGGATAAACCCTTGGATTGTGAACCCAAACGCGGATGTCGAAAGTCTGGCCCGGCTGGGCGTTGTCGGTGAGTCTCACCGGCGGCATTTCCACATCGCCCGTGTCCGGATTGATGAAAGGCCACTCCGCTTTCAACTCATCATTGACGAAAATCTTTGCGGCGAAATCGACGGGCCCTCTCATGACGAGCTCGAGCTCCGCTTTGCCGCCGTTGATTTTCGTACCGGCGAAGACCTCCGGGATGCGGACCGTGGTGCGATAGCTGAAACGGTACTCCGTGGTGTTATGCCTCAAGCGAACCGGCTCCCATGGGCGTTTGTCCTCTTCACCCTCGCGGGTGCCTGTCTCGATTCTGAATTCCCAGCCCCCGAGACTTGAGTTGATGGACTCGCTCAGAGCATTTACAACGTTCACAACCGGATTGTCCGCTTGGTTAGCGGGTTGCATCGAAGCCATTAGCAGAGTCAAAATTACAGCGATCATTGTTCACTCCTCCGCCGGTTTTTTTACCTTCCTTCATGCCGGAACCTAGCCAAATCGACACATCGTTTAGGATGAGCTTTCGTCCGCTCCAAATTCGTTCATATCCGCCGTTACTCAAGAGCGCTTCGGAAGTCCTCAATCAGGTCTTCCACAGCCTCGATGCCGACGGAGACGCGTACCAGCGTTTCCGGTATCCCGGCCCTCTCGAGCTCTTCGGCGCTGAGGCCGCGGTGCGAACTTTCCGCCGGGATGGTGATCAGCGATTCGACACCGCCGAGACTTGGAGCCTTGATGGGAAGTTGGAGCTTGTTCAGCACGTTTTTGACGGTCTTGATCCCTGCCTCTGCCGCCATCACAAAGCTCACCATACCGCCGTAACCCTCGAGCAGTTTCTTTGCGCGCTCGTAATCCGGGTGGCTGGGCAGGCCGGGGTAGAAGACCTTTTCGATCCTGTGGTGACCCTCGAGGAATTCGGCCAGTGCCAACGCGTTCTCGTTTTGCTGCCGAACTCTCAACGCCAACGTCTTGAGACCGCGCTGCATGAGGAAGCATGAATTGGCGTCGAGGGAGCCGCCGAGGCGGTTCTGCTTCTGATGGATTCTGTCGACCAATTCAGCGCTCCCGATCACCACTCCGGCGACGACGTCACTGTGGCCGTTGAGGTACTTTGTAGCGCTGTGGAGCGAGATATCGAATCCATGCTCTATCGGGCGGAAATACAGCGGGCTGGCGAAAGTGTTGTCGATCATCGACACCAGACCATGCTTGCGTGCAAATTCCGCAACCTGATTCAGGGCCCCCACCTTGAGCAGCGGGTTGCTGATCGTCTCGACGTAGATAACCCTCGTGTTGGGCTTGAGTTTGGCTTCCCAGGAGTCGGGATCGCCCGCATCGAAAAAGTCCGTCGAGACGCCGTACTGAGGCAAGTCCTTTGTCACAAAACCAAAAGTACCGCCGTAGAGATTGTCCTGAACCAGGAGATGATCGCCGCAAGAGAGGCAGGTGAGCAGGGAAGCGGTGATGGCTGCCATTCCGCTGGCAGAGACGAGTGCCGCCTCCGCATTCTCGATCGCGGCCAGTTTGTCCTGTAAGGCTTTGTGATTGGGCGTATTGCCGAGCCGCATGTATTTGATGTCGTCCCAGCGTGCTTCGCCGCCGCCCGATTCGTAAGTCGAGCTCTGGAAGATGGGGACAACCACTGCGCCCTCGATGTGGGGAAGGGGTTCGCCGGAATGGATCAGTTTAGTCTCGATGTGCTCATAATCTTGGCTCATTCAAGGCCTCGCAATCTATCTCGGTTGAGCGAATGTTGGTGTCAGCCGACAGTATATTACGCCGGAGACGAGCCGTCTTGCCCGGCGTTGCAGTTTATCATTTTGTTCTGTCAGTGACCGTTTTTGTGTTCATGTCGAATGTGTCCCCAGGTAATAAGATGTGGACCTTGAGGTCGTAAACGCCCAGATTTGCCGGATCAGAACTCTGATTCGTGCCGTTCACTGTTGATCCGGATGCGTCGATCACCACAGCGGAACCGCCGCCGAGGACGTCGAATCGCCCTTCCGGCCTTACCCAGACAGCCGTGCTTTCGTCTATCCCGATACCGAGATACTCGGGATTCTCCAGTATCACCGAGAGCAGTCGATTGAGTCTCTTCCTGGCGATGAAGTGCTGATCGAAAACCGCACCGGAGACGAATTCGAATCCCGGCCAGAGCTGGACTGTGGCTGATTTGATCACCTCGAAATCGCCGATCCCTGTGATGGTTTTCTCTCCCATTATCGCGGCACCCGCGGAGGTGCCCGCGATTACCGCCCCGCGCGTGAAGGCTTGCTTGATGGCTTTGCCTGCCGGGGTCTTATAGAGGGCAATGAGAATGAGGGTCTGATCGCCGCCGGTGAAAAAAATGCCACCGGCGTTTCTCAAAAGCCTGACGTTCCTCAGTGTGAATGCGTCCAGCCGGGTTTTCAGGTCAAGGACTTCGACATTGGTGCAGCCGTATTCCTCTTCGAGGTATTTCTCGTAGGCCGGCCCGCTGGTCTTGCTCTCGGTCGCGGTCGGCAGAATGATTATCGAGGCCTGCTTTCCGCCCGCGAGTTCGATAAGTCTCGGCCAGACCTCTTCGGGCTCTCCGCCGCCGCCGATAATGATCAGGTTACCTTTTGGTTTTTCGGCTTCGCAGATCACCGGGGCGGCTAGCAAGGCGACCAGCAAAATCACAAGTAAAGTCGACCGTCTCATCGTTTCCTCTTCTGAGAAATTGCATTTTCCAATATTCAGCCGAGCATTGCCGCCGGAGCATTATCTTCCGGTCGGAACAGCTCGAAGCCTCTTGAACACGCGTGGGAATCCAGGTGGCGTTTTCGCATGAATTTAGCAGTTTGTACTGCCTGCTGATTACCAACACAATAACAAAGCCGGAAGGTGCCCTGTCAACCGGCAGATGCACCTGCCGGCCAAGCTACACAAGTTGTTGACTGCCTGAGCAGCCATATCTATGATCAATGCGGGGGTAAGGGCAGGGATGAACGAAACCTTTTCGCTTCCCGAATTTTTCGGATACAAGGTCGAGTTGCAGGCGATAGACTGGATTTGGCTTGTACTCTTCCTGTTGGTGATGGTCCTCTGCGGAGTGTTGTTCTACCGCCTGGGCAAGCGAAGCGAAGCCGATTTTTTCCTCGCGGGCCGGGGGTTGCCCTGGTGGCTGCCGGCTTCTTCGGTCTACGCCACACACACGGCTACCGACACACCGATCTGGATCGGCGGCGTAATCTACGAGCACGGCCTGAGGGGCATCTGGATCACTTTCTTCTCCGCCTGGTGCGCAATCAGCGCTCTGGTGAGCACGAGGATCTTCCGACGCTCGCTGGCTTACAGCCAGGCCGAGTGGCAAAGCCTGCGCTTCGGCGGCCTCGGCGCAGAACTGTTGCGTGGTTGGCTAGCCGGCTGGCAGATCTTCATGAACATGTTCATCCTCGGCTGGGTCGGCATCGCGATGGGCAAGGTATGCAATCTCGCCTTCGGTTGGGACGAGTGGATCGGACTGGTGCTCTTCTCATCGATCTGCGCCATCTACGTCCTCACTGCAGGCTACTGGGGCGTAGTGATGGCCGACTTCCAGCAGGGCATCATTGCCCTCCTGGCCATCGTGATCGTCTCCGCCTGGGGTATTGCCGCGGCCGGCGGACCGGGCGAGATCGTCACCCGACTCGTTGATATGGGGCAGGACTGGCGCCTGAATCCCTTCGCCTTCACGGGCTTGCTCGGCGGCGAATTCCCCTTCGCCTGGTTCTTCACGCTGCTGTTCATGGCGTTGCTTGCCGGCTTCGGCATGGGCACCTACATCGACTGGTACGCCGAGAGCCAGCGGATACAGAGTGCGAAGACGGTGCGCGACGCCAGCTACTCAATCTGGTCGGGATCGGCACTCGTGGTGATCCGAAACGGCATCTGGGCCGTGGCGTTACTCGGCTTCTTCGTCTTGTTTCCCGATATCATTTCACAGGTAAAAGCTGGCGGGGGGACAGCGGAGCAGGCTAAGCAGGTCTACGAAGTGGGCTGGTTCGTGATGGGCTTCAAGTTCCTGCCCATCGGACTGCTCGGCTTCTTCTTCGCTGCGATCGTGGCGATCCATTTCTCGACCATCTCCACGCACCTCAACCTCGGCGCGATGTACGCCACGCGAGACATATACCATCATTACATCAATCCGAAGGCGAGCGAGCGGAGGCTGGTGTGGGTCGGTCGGATATCGACGCTGATCCTGCTGCTGGGATCGTTCGTCTACGGCATGATGATGGAGTCGATCACCTCCTGGCTGATTTTCGCCATCTGGATCATGAGCGCCGGGATCTGGCTGCCGTCGCTGCTGCAAGTGATCTGGTGGCGATTCAACTCCTGGGGTTACCTCTCCGCCTGGATTGCGAACCTTGGCATGAGCTGGCTGATAGTGTGGATCCTGCCGGGTTTCGGCATTCTCTCGGGTCTCGAGGATTATCACCGCTTCTGGATCCTTATGGTGCTGGGTATGCTTGTTTACCTGCCGGCGACGTTCCTGACCAGGCCGGAGAAGATGGACAACCTCGTCAAGTTTTACGTGATGAGTCGGCCGATCGGCTGGTGGGGGCCGGTGCGGCGAGAGGCCGAGCGTAGAGGATTGATCGGTGGGGAGAGCGCGACTTCTGAGACAACTACCGACGCGACGGGGGGATAGGAGATGGGCTTGATAAGAAGAAGATGGAGTCCTGAAGCAGCCGATGAGTGGACGCGGGAGGATTTCTTTGGCATCGTCCTCTCGGTGATCTCCTACGTCGCCCTCGCTCTCGGAACGCCATTGGTATTTTTCTTCTGGTGGGGTTGGCTGCTGCTCGCGGTGGGGCTGGCAGCGCTGTTGCTGATGATTTACGTGATCGATCCCAAGCTCAAGGCGATTTCCAGCGAGTACGAGAAGCGGCAGAAGCGCTATCTCGAGGACCTGGACCGCAAGATCAGGTGGGAGGATTGAAGTGGATAAGAGCCTTCATATCGTCATTGGGATGACGATCGCCTATGCGGCCTCTTTCCTGGGCCTGATTCTCGCCTGGGTGGCTTATGCGCGCCGCCGAAAGCGAGGAGAATCGACAGAAACGGATACTGCAAATGAGCATCTTGAAGACAACTCAAGCCGCGACTGAGGTGGTCCAGCGGGAATTTTCATTTCTCTGGGGTGTGGCCGTCCCGGGCTTGATACTTGCCTGTTCGGTGCTTTTCACCTGGTTGCTATATCGCCATTTCAGCAA
Organism: Acidobacteriota bacterium; assembly: GCA_035530855.1. Lineage (GTDB taxonomy): Bacteria > Acidobacteriota > DATKUA01 > DATKUA01 > DATKUA01 > DATKUA01. Next base: position 22,440 of record DATKUA010000053.1, read on the forward strand.
AAGAGGCCACTAAAGCTGGGACAGGAACCTCCAGCTCAGTGTACTTCAATAGGGTTTTCCAATTCTGATGCAGCAGAGGGCGCAGATGAATAAGTCGAGCGTATTTGATATCAAGGCGATGTCGATTCTTCTCTTCCTTGTTCTATTAGGGTTGGCGGCCTCCGGCTGCGCGACCGGCAGACCGATGGTGGAGCCGCGCTCCGAGGCTTTTCACGGTATACTCGAGGAAACCGAGTTTTATCTGATTTCCTTCGACCGCGACGGGTGCGAAATTCCATCGGATACCGGCAGTTATCTCAGCGACCGGATTGTTCGCCGGATTGCATCGGCAGAGGGCGAGAGCGTTGAGGTGATGATCGCATGCCATGGCTGGCAGTACGATTTTCTCCGGGCTCGCGGAGAATTCTTGAAATGGATTGCCAAATATCTCGCCAACAAAGAGTTGCTGGAGCGATTCTCGCAGGATGCAGTTGATTCTCATGGGATAGTTATCGGTTTGCACTGGCCCAGCGCCAGCCACTCTAATCTCAGTTTCTGGTACATGCGCGGACGAGCCAGGCTGGTGGCGGAACGGGGCGGGTATATGTTGCTGCGTAAACTGCAAGCAGCAGTGAAACCGGGTGGGAATGCAAAGTTCCACTTGATGGGTCACAGCCTCGGGGCGGTAGTTATTTCCGAGATGCTGTTGGGGCGGCCCGATTTGAAGAGCGAAATCCACCCGATCGATTCGCTCTTGCTGGTCGAAGGAGCCGCCCCCATTTGGGCTTTTTGCTCGAGAATCCCCGAGCCCTGGCGGCCGTACAAGAACCTGGAAGAGGACATCGGCCCCGGATACTACTGGCATATCATTCGGGATGGTCTGGTCAAGGGCCCGATTGTGAATGTCTACTCGAAGAACGACAAGGTCCTGCGGCGTTGGTTCACTTTCGCCAACAGCGACCGCGGAGCGCAGCCGAAGGAGTTCCGCGATGCGCCGCCCTACGGCGAAGGCCCCAATCCCAGGACCGATGAATATCCCACATTCGGGGCGATCGGAGCTTATGGCATTCGCGGACCGCTGCCTTGTGTCGTCGACATCGACATGCTGCAAGCGAGTGAAGAGTACAGCTTGCGCGGCGGTTGCATCTACAATGTTGACGGCAGCAAGTTCATTAAAAACCACATGGATTTCGTCAACCTGCAAGTATGGAACCTGATGCACCAGACGCACTTGGCGGACCAGCCTTCGCGCTAAAAAGACTAATCCGGTCTCGAAATACTGTTAACGATCTTTATCCAAAAGGTCCAGCACCGCCGTGCACATCGCGCCCACGCCAGTTTTAATCGAGGGCTCCTGCTCGGCGCGCATGTAGGGTGTGTGCAGCGCAAGCCTTCCCGCCTCGCTCTCCGTCAACGCGCCCTCGCGGCCTTTGACTGACTGGATGAACTCGGGATCGGTTATCCCGAGCCAGAAGAGAAGGGTCTTGACCGGCGGCTCGCCGTCGCGGAAGAGTGCGAAGTCCTCACTGGCGGTGACCAGCGGGATGGTAACAACCTTGTCCTCGCCGAGGAATTCTCTGAATTTCGCTGTGGCCCTGCCGGTTAGTTCGGGATTGTTGAATACGGGTGGATTGACCTTGTTGCTGCGCTCGATCACCGGCCAGAGCGTTTCAGGCAGGCCTGCTGAGATGGCGATGCCGCGGCACTCGCGCTCGATCGCCTCCAGCATGTGATTCATCACGGCGTCGTTGGCGAAGCGGAGATTCAGCTTGAGTGCGACTTCGTCGGGAATGATGTTGGCTGCCGTCCCGCCATGTATCTCGCCGACGGTGATCACCGCCGGCTCGTTGGGATCGATCTCGCGGCTGACGATCGTCTGCAATGCCAAAATCAGGCGGGCGGCGATGACGATCGGATCCTTTGTTGTGTGGGGGATGGCTCCGTGGCCGCCGAGACCGCGGACGGTCACCTTCATCGAGAGCGTTCCGGCCATCGCCTGGCCTTCGGTGTAGCCGATCGAGCCTGCGGGAATGTTCGGCGCCACGTGCAGGGCGAGGGCGTAGTCGGGTCGGGGGAAGCGCTCGTAGAGACCGGAGTCGAACATCATCTGCGCGCCACCGTAACCCTCCTCGGCCGGCTGAGCCACCAGCACCAGCGTGCCGCTCCAGTGGTCCTTCATCTTCGCCAGCACGCGGGCGTTGCCGATCAGGACGCTGGTATGGATGTCGTGGCCACAGGCATGCATCACGCCTACCTCGCGGCCAGCCTGGTCTTTCATCCGCACTTTGCTGGCGAAAGGCAACCCGGTTTTCTCCGTTATGGGCAGGGCGTCCATGTCGCCGCGCAGAAGCACAGTCGGGCCCTCGCCGTTGCGCAGCACACCCACCACTCCGTAACCCCCAACGTTCTCGGTTACCTCGAAGCCCGCGGCGCGGAACTCGCGCGCGACCAACGCCGAGGTCTCCTTCTCCTGGAGGGATAATTCCGGGTTGGCATGCAGGTGCCTGCAGATCGTCTCGAGCTCAGGATATTGTTCGTCGATTATCTGTTTCAGCAATTCATTGTTGATTTCGCCGGGACTCGAGGCCGCCGCAGTTGATCCAGCCAATGCGATAGTTGCTACTGCCGTTAACAAAGTGACTGTGATCGCGGCTGTCCTGAAGGGGAGAGTTTTTGACATCGTTTTCCCTCGCTAATAACTCTGCGGAGATACAGTATATACTATCAATCTGTTGGAATTCCGATTACTCGTTCTCACGTCGGCAGAGCAGTCACATGCCTGCCCATAAGGGCGGCTCCACCAAACAGGTAAGGCTTATGCTGAAGAACATGAAAATCGAGAGAAATGCGGCGGGCAGGGAAGTTGTGTTCACCGGTGCGCCGTGGGAACCGGTGATCGGCTACAGCCGCGCCATGCGCGTAGGGGATCGGATTGAAGTGACGGGTACCATCGGCCTCGACGAGAACGGTGCCTGCCCTAAAGATCCCAGCGAACAGACGCGCAACGCTTTAGCGATTGTCATCCGTGCCATCGAAGTGCTTGGCGGCAGGAGGGAGGACATTGTTCGCACGCGGATTTTCATGACCGACATCAGTCTTTGGGAGGAGGTTGGGCGGATTCACGCGGAGGTTCTGAGCGGTGTACTACCCACCACAACAATGGTAGAGGTGAGCAGGCTGGCGGATCCCTCGGCATTGCTGGAAGTCGAGGCGTCGGCGGTTGTCGGCAGCTAGACGGCAGCAGCCGATCGGTTTCTCATCGTGCCAATTAATTGGAGGAATGGATGTCGAATCGGAAAGCACTAGTCACAACAGTCCTTATCTCAGCGTTGGCAGGTTTCGCGGCGGCGTTTTTTGTAATCAGCCTACTGCAGACTCCGGTGGCGGGCGTGAGAGCTGAGACTTCGACGGCCGACATTGCCGGCCTGCAAATTCGGATCGAGGCTCTGGAAGCGGCCGTGGCCGGTATGAATACGGAACCGTTGCAAGAGTCCGACCGTCAGCTGGCACGGATCGCGGATAATCTCCGTGACGCCTCCGACCGCTGGCTGCGTGATATAGCCGGGAGCCTGAATCAGATATCGCAAGAGCTTGCGAACATCAAGCGAGCAATCGAGGCGAAGTAGGCTCTATTTCCGGCCTCGGTTGGAAACCCGTGTCAATTCTTTTTCACACGCGATTCGACGACCCTGTCGACGATGCCGTATTCCCTTGCTTCGTCAGCGGACATGAAGTAATCGCGCTCTGTATCCTGCTCGATCTGGGACATGGTCTTTCCTGTCCGCTCAGCCAGCACTCGGTTGAGTTTTTCCTTCATTCTGAGGATTTCTTTGGCGTGGATGATGATGTCAGTGGCTTGACCCTGGACGCCGCCGAGAGGCTGGTGGATCATCACGCGCGAACTGGGCAGGGCCATCCTTTTTCCCGGAGTGCCGCAAGCGAGCAGAAAAGCGCCCATCGAAGCCGCCTGTCCCAGGCAGATGGTCACAACGTCGCAGGTGATGTAATGTATGACGTCATAGATCGCCATTCCTGCGGTCACCACACCGCCGGGGCTGTTGATGTAAAAGAGGATGTCGTCGTTGTGAGATTCGGACTCGAGGTAAAACATCTGCGCGATAATCAGGTCGGCTACGTGGTCGTCCAGCGGGCCTGTGAGAAACAGCATTCTGTCCTTCAGCAGGCGGGAGTAGATGTCGACAACCCTCTCGCCGCGCGGTGTTTCCTCGATAATATATGGCGATGGCACGTTCCCCTCCTTTGTTGAGAACCGTTCACTTCTCGAAAAGCAGAGACTCGCCGTCGTCGGCGGCTTTGATGTTGATAATTGATCCGCCGGAAATTGCTCCGCTGATGATTTCGGCGGCAATCTGCTCCTGAATCATTCGCTCGATTGTCCGCTGCAGATGGCGTACGCCGTAAGCGATGCTGTAGCCTTTGGCGAGGATAATTTCGTAGGCGCTGTCGTCCACAGTCAGGGTGATCCCCTTGGCTGCCAGGCGGTTGACCAATTGCGAGACCTCCTTCTCGGCAATCTGTCTGACGGCCTCGCGGTCGAGCGGGTAGAAGACCACGTGCTTCTGGATGCGCATTCTGAGCTCGGGCTTGAAGGAATCCTCGACAGCCTGGAGAATAGTCTGGCGGTAATCCTCCCTGTCGAATTCTTCCGCCGGCTCTTCGACGGTTTCCTCGGAAACGGAGATTCCCATCCGGCCCTTTTTCTTTTTGATCCGCACTCCCGCTCCCAGGTTGGAGGTCATGATGATGAAGGTGTTGGAGAAGTCGGCCCGGCGGCCGGTGGAGTCTGTCAGCCGGCCCTCGTCAAACACCTGCATGAAAGTGATCCATACGTTTGGGTGGGCTTTCTCGATCTCATCGAGTAGGACCACGGAGTAGGGGTGAGTGCGCACTGATTTAATCAGCAGCCCTTCCTCACCATAGCCGACGTACCCGGGATCGGCGCCGACCAGCCGTGTCACCGACTGCTCCTGCTGATATTCGGACATGTCAATACTGATCAGCCCGCGCTCCTCGCCACCGTAGACTTCCCTGGCAAGTGCTTTTGCCAGCTCGGTCTTGCCAATTCCTGTCGCACCGAGAAAGAGCATGACGGCGTCGGGAAGGTGGGCTTTCTTCTTCAAGCCGGCGCGGGCGCGGCGGACGGCATCTCCTACTTCCTTGACGGCTTCGTCCTGGCCGATGACATGGCGCTTGAGAAGGGTGTCCAGTTGCTGCAGGCGATCCTTCTCATCCAGCGTGAGCGAATCAAGCGGAATGTGGGCCCGCTCAGCAACGGCCTTGGCTATTTCGCGGAATCCCACTAACTTTGCGTCGCCTTTCGCTTCGGAGAGCCGTTTGAAGTCTTCCGGCGTCAGTGAGAGAGATCCAAGGCTGAGCTGCGCGCAGGCCTGATCGAGCAGGTCGAGCGCCTTGTCGGGCAGCCGCAGATCAAGCAGATAACGAATCGAGAGATCAACCGCCGCCTCGACGGCCTCATCGGAGATCTTGACGCCGTGGTGCTCTTCGTAAGTGGGCCTGAGCCCTTTCAGAATCTCTACTGTCTCGTCCCTGGTGGGCTCGTCGATCCACACCATCTCGAAGCGGCGCTCCAGAGCCTTGTCCTGGCTGATCAGCTTGCGGTACTCATCGATTGTCGTGGCGCCGATGCAGCGCATCTCGGAGCGTGCCAGTTCCGGCTTGATGATATTGGCCGCATCGAGACCGCCTCCGCCCCCGTCTCCGGCGCCGACGATGGTATGGACCTCGTCGATGAACAGGATGATATTCACATCCTCCTTGGCTTCCCTCAAAATCGATTCCATCCGCTCTTCGAAGTCGCCCCGATACTTGGTGCCGGCGAGGAGTGAAGACACCTTCAGCTCGACGATTCTCAGTTTTGCCAATTCCGGCCGCAGTGTCCCGGAGACCAGCTTTTGAGCCAGGCCCTCGACCACGCAAGTCTTGCCGGTGCCCGCTTCGCCCACAAGAATTGCGTTGTTCTTCTTCTGTTTGCTGAGTACCTGAATGATTTTTTTAATTTCTGCGGATCTGCCGATCACCGGCCCCAGCTTGCCCTCCCGGGCGAGCCTTGTAAGGTCCCTGCCGTACTTGTTGAGGAAAGGGGTGTCGTGATCCTCCTTAACCGGTCCCACGGGAGCCTTGGCAGGCATTGCCGTTTCCCGGCTTTCTATCTCGGCCTGTTGTTGTTTCGCACCCTCCATTACCGAGGAGCATGCCGTCAGGAGAGCATCTTTATCTATGTCGGCCTCGGAGAAATATTGTTGGAGCCTGTCGGAAAGTTCCGCGCTCTTCAGCACGGCGGCAAGGAGCAGGGGCAGGATGATCTCACTTTCGGCTGAATCCTTGCGGATTTCCTCCGCCTGGTCGAACATTTTTTTTACCGACTTATCTCGATGGACAGTGCCTCCTGAGTAGGGCTGGCCGCCTCCGCCAATGAAGCTGCGAAGTTCCTTTCGGGCTTTGCTTATTGCCAGGTTGCTTGAGTCGAAAATCTGTTTGAGCTGATCGCGTTCCCTGAGAAATCGCAGCCACTGGTCGCCGTCTATGCTCACCAGCGATTTAATTTCTTTCTCATCGATGTCGCAGATCTTGAGCAGTGCGATCATCATGTGCTCGATGTATATCGATTCGTACTCGAGGGTGACCGCTTCCTGAGCGGCAATCATCCAGGCCAGCTGCGTTCCGAATGAAATCCTGTGCATCACTTAATCCCTCCTTCACATGGCGCCGGTCCGATCGTCGGTGCGAATCTTTGCGTGTTCAGCCCTCCCCTTGAGTGAGGTTGCCGGTGCTGTTCGGATTGGCGTGAATTCGGAAAGTTACGGTCCGGTTTTTCCGCATGTTCTCTTCGCTGTCGTTGGGGAAAGGCGGATTAGTCTCCCCGGCGCTGCAGATATTTAATAGATCGCGGGAGATTCCTCCGACCGAAGTGAGGTAGGTGGCAACCACGGAGGCCCTTTCGAGTCCCAGTATCCAATTCCCGTAGCGGGGATCCCAAATTGAAGGAACGCTGTCGGCGTGACCTTCGATCTCGAGAATAATGGCATTTCCGTTTTTTTTGACGAAGCTCGCTATACGGTTGAGGATTTCTGTCGATTCTGAATTGATTTTCTTCCCGCCGGGCTTGAAGAGGCCGTCAATGGGAACCAGAATCACTGCATCGGGCGCGCGCTGGGCCAGCGTGTTTTGCAGGCTGCCAGCTTGTCGATAGATTTCGTCAAGCAGTTCAACGCAACGTCGAGCATTCATTTCGGCAAGCTCGAATCCAGCCAGCTGATTACGCATGCTGTCCGCCTCTGAGACAAGATTTTGTACCCGTGCCTGGAGAGAGGCCGATTCGCTGGCCTGGTCTGATAGGGCCTTGTATTCCGCAGAGAAGGTCTTGTAGGAGAGCTCGCCAAAGAAAAATGCCGCGACTACCGCCAGAATGGCGACGACGGCGAGAGCAATTCTTAATGCGGATCTCGATCCAGGCTTTTCCCGG
>DATKUA010000054.1:0-20595 GCA_035530855.1 Acidobacteriota bacterium
GCGATGGGCCCAGAGGTAATAGGGGATCAGCTTCAGAGGCACTGGCTTGCCGTCGCGCAGCGCGGTACTTTCTATCAAAATGAACGATCCAATCTCTTTAGAGTGATCCTGCTTGAAGGAGAAAACGGCATCGGCGGGCAACACCAGGTCGAGGACGCTGCCGCCGTTGTCGACAGCCTCTGCGCAGTAGACGATCGGCCCGCGCTCGATCGCGATCTTGCCCCTGTCGTCCTCGATTTTGTCATGAGCAGCAACCAGCCTGACCGGCATCGTCAGTCTCAGCTCGACGACGTCGCCCTTCTTCCAGGTGCGGCGGATGAGCGCGTAACCCTTCTCCATGTTCAAGGAGATGTAGCGCCCGTTGACGCTGAGCTCGACCTCGCTCTTTTCGCCGCCGACGTACCTGTAGAGATCACTGGGCACCGGCTCTTCCCTAGCCCAGCCAGGGATGCGCACGGCCAGCTCGAATTCAGTTTCTTTCTCCGGTATGACGGTAATTCTGTTAACCGCAGCCTGAGGGTAAGATGATTCCTGAACGATTTCTATTTTCGAGCCCTCGATCTCAATAACTGCTCTACAGCTCGTAAAGAGATTCGCGTAGAGCCGGTCGCCTCTGGCAGCGAATACGTAACCAGGGATTGCGGGTAGGAAACGGACGATGTTGCCGGGGCAGCAGGAGACCTCGAACCATTCGCTGCGTTCGTAGCCGCCGGTCGACTCCAGGGGATTTTGATAGAAGAAGCGGTTGCCGCTACGCGAGACGCCCGAGAGCAAGCCGTTATAGAGCGTGCGCTCGAGCACGTCGATGTACTTCGACTCGCCGGTCATCAGGAACATGCGGTGGTTCCAAAAGACGTTGCCGACCGCGGCGCAGGTTTCGGTGTAGGCCGCGCGGTTGGGCAGCTCGTAGTCGTCGCCGAAAGCCTCGGAGGTGTGGCGCGCACCGATACCGCCGGTGAGGTAGAGCTTCCTCCAGACGACGTTGTTCCAGATACGTTCAATAGCGCGGAGATAGCCTTCATCGCCCGTGAGCGCGGCGATGTCGGCCATCGCGGCGTACATGTAGGCGGCACGCACCGCGTGGCCGAAGGCCTCTTCCTGCTCCACCACCGGCTTGTGGTCCTGGCGGTACTCCCTGCCGTTGTAGATCGCGAATGGTGAGTCTTCCGGGTAGGGTTCGGAGGCGTGCGGCCTGCCACGCTGGTCAAGGAAGAACTTCGCCAGCTCGAGGTATCGCTTCTCGCCTGTCACGCGATAGAGCTTGACCAGACCGAGCTCGATCTCCTGGTGTCCGGGAGCATCCTCCCTGCGACCGGGACCGAAGACGCTGTCGACGAGATCGGCGCACTTGACGGCAATGTCGAGCAGGGTTCTCGTTCCCGTTGCCTGGTAATGAGCGGCCGCAGCTTCGAAGAGGTGCCCCATGTTGTAGAGCTCATGGCTGCCCTGGAGATTAATCCAGCGCTCCTTGCCAGCACCTGCAGCGGGGTTGGCCGGATCGGTTGTGCGTGCGGCGTAGATGTAACCGTCTTCTTCCTGGGCTGCGGCGATCACGGCGATTGCGTTATCGACCAGTTTCTTTATTTCGAGCAACTTCTCCTTTTGAGAGTGCGGATATACCGAAAGCGTGTAGGCAGCGCCCTCAAGAACCTTGAAGACATCTGAATCGTTGAATCTCCTGCCCTCATATGGCCCCTCAGCCAATCCAGCAGCCTTGCGCAGGTTCTCGACGCGCCCGGTCTTCTCGAGCATCGTGAAAGCAAAGGGAATGGTAACGATACAATTGGTGTCGATCCTCGAGCGCCAGAAAGCATCATCCAGCTTCACTTCCGTGAAAGGTACTGGCTTTATCGGATAGTCCTTTTCCTGAGGCAAGGCGATTGCAGGCAGGAGTAGACAAAGGACTACAACGGCGGAGACTGTCCGCCGTGCTTTCAGTCGCCTGCCGGGCTCACTTGATCTTCCACTCATGAATCCCTCCTGCGAAGTCGGGCTGCGACTGGATCTCCAGCCTGACGGCGGTGGTTTTCACCGTCTCGAAGACAACCTTGTTAAACCGGTCCTTCTCCACGCCGTATACTCCTTCTTCGCTGTAGACCGGCCGCCACTCCTCGCCGTCCCTGTAGAGGATCCGCCACGACTGCGGCACGCGGCATTCGCCCTCCCCGGTATCGTCGAACCAGTAAACCTCTAGGATGGCAACCTCCTTCGGCTCATCGAATTCGTACTCGATCCACTCCGTCGTGCCCTTGGCAGGCCACCAGTGATAGAAAGGCACCTCTTGGTCGTTTGAACTTGCCGGCTCGAGCTGATCGTTGACGGCTTCGGGATTGCGGCCGGACGAGGCGGTGACGGTACTGGTGGAGGCGATCGTCGGCTCATTGAGCGGATGAACCGCCGCCTCCTCGCGCGCCAGCCAGACGGCCATCTCACCGCGACCGCGGTGGGCCCAGGCGTAGTAAGGGATGGCCGTGAACTCCCGCTCGTGCTTCACGGTTGTAGTCCCCTCATCGCGGTACTCGTAGGCTACCGCCCCGCCCCGGATCACCTGCACGCCGTTGAGCAGGTCGGCCTTGTATTCGGTCGTCAGCTCGGAGGCGTCGGGGAGCATCAGGTTCCTCACGTGGCTGCCCTCGTTGTCGGGCCATTCCGCGCAGAAGACGATCGGTCCACGCTCCAACGCCACCCGGCCCGCGTCTGCGGTGACTTTCTCATGAGCAACGACGCGGCGAATGATCATCGGCAATTCCAGCTCGACGACATCGCCGTTGTTCCAGGTCCTACTGATCAGAGCGAATCCCTTCTCGAGCTCAAGCGGCAACGCTTCGCCGTTGACCTTGAGCGTCACATCGGCAGGCTCGGCATTCACATAGTTATACAGGTCGCTGGCCATCGGCTTGCCCTGAGACCAACCGGGTATCCTGAGCATCAAAGCGAATTCCGCCCCGGACACTTCGCACCCCATAGTCAAGCGGACCGCGCCGTCCCACGGGTATCCGGTTTCCTGTATGATCTTTACCTGCCTGCCGTTCACCTCGACATCGGCCTCGCCGGCTGCGTAGAGATTCACATACAGCCGGTCGTCACCGGTGGCATAGATATATCCGGGCATGGAAGCGATGAAGCGGGCGACGTTGGGCGGGCAGCAGGCGCAGTTAAACCAGGGGCTACGCTCGTTCTGCCCGACCGATTCCAACGGGTTGGGATAGAAGAACGCCTTGCCTTCCATCGAGACGCCCGCAAGCGCAGCGTTGTAGAGTATGCGCTCGAGCCCATCGAGGTACTTGGATTCGCCGGTAAGCAGAAACATCCGGTGGTTCCAGAATACGTTGGCGATGGAGGCACAGGTTTCGGCGTAGGCGCTCATATTGGGCAATTCGTAGACGCCGGAGAAAGCCTCTCCGCTGCCCTGCGCACCGATGCCGCCGGTGAGGTAGAGTTTGCGTGCCGCCGTCGCTTCCCAAAGGCGCTCGAGCGTCTCAACATAAGCCTCGTTGCCGGTGAGTGCGGCCACGTCGGCTATTCCGCTGTACATGTAGGCGGCCCGGACGGCGTGGCCGACCGCCTCATCCTGCTCGACAATCGGCTTGTGATCCTGAGCGTACTCGCCGTAGGACTCGCGGTTCTCAAAATGACCGCGCCGCTCGAGGAACAACTCAGCCTGGTCGAGATACTTCTTCTCGCCGGTCACCCTGTAGAGCTTGACGAGGCCGATTTCGATTTCCTGGTGGCCGGGGGGATCTTTTCTTCCGTCCGGGCCAAACACCTCGCAAATGAGGTTGGCGTTCTTCAAGGCGACATCGAGCAGTTGCCGCTTACCGGTGGCCTGGTAGTAAGCTACGGCTCCCTCGTAGAGGTGGCCCGCGCAGTAGAGTTCATGCCCCCATCTCACATCCGACCAACGCTCCTCGCCGCCGCGCACCGGCTCTTCAGGATTAAACGCGGTGCGAGCCGTATAGAGGTAGCCATCCTCTTCCTGAGCCGCGGCAATTTGCTCGATCACTCCGTCGACATAGGCCTCGAGTTCGGAATCCGGATGGGCGGCTAGGCTGTAGGCCGCGCCTTCGATGGTCTTGTAGACATCTGAATCATTGAAACAATAGCCTCCGTTATGCACACCCTGCTTCAGACCGCCGGCGAAGGCAAAGTTCTCGATCCGGCCGGTTTCTTCGCATTTCTCGAACGCATGCGGGATTGTCGCTGTCCTGTTTGTTTCGATGCGTGCTTGCCAGAAGCCATCCGCCAGCCGCACGTTCGTAAAAGCTACCGCTTTGATTGGATAATCCTTGACTTCTTCAGTCGTCCCGCAAGCAGCCATCAGCATTCCGGCTCCAAGAAACAGCACCAATAATGAGGTTCGCATATCATTTCTCCCCCAACACTTATGTGCACATTTAATCAGAGAAATGATAGGCCAAAGGGATGCTTTCTGCCAGAAATCCCCGCCTGCATACCATGGCAGGCACGATTATTTTCCAGGTATCACAGCCTGGAGGCTTTCTAACAACCTTTGCAGAATAGTCTGCTCTTGCGTGTCGACTATCCGATATATAGGCGCTATAATAATTGGCAATTAGCCATATTCCGGCAGTATAGGACTAAAACCACCCGGGGGGAGTCTTGTTCGGGGAGATAGCTATCGGCCCCGTGGCCGGCTTGTTCGGGTAGTTTCTTCCATAATCAGGCTGCAACAAGGAGTCCTTGATGAAAAAGCTTAAAAAATTTGTCCTGGCAGGTCTGATCGCGACAACCGTAATGACCTTCTTCTCTTATTTTGTGCCTCAGATCGCCGGGCAGCCTGCTTTTGATATTGGCCGGCAAATTGGAGAAACTATTTTTACTCAGGAGAACCAGGTTTTCTTCGCAATAACTCTCGGCTTGCTGGTGCACCTGCTTGTCGGCGTATTCATCCTGCCGTTGATTTACTCGATCACTTTCTACAAGGCCATTCCCGGACCCGGCGTAATAAGAGGGAGCGCGTATTCAATTGTCCTCTTTCTCCTCACCCACCTGTTGCTGATTCCGGTGTTGGCATCTCTCAAATCGGGCGGATTTGGGATCGATTCCACCGTCTTACTCCACGGGGATATCATGATCATGGTCTGGAGTCTGGCTGAGCACCTGATTTATGGGATTTTGCTCGGGTTGTTTACAGGGCGCCCGAAATGACACGCCGGACCGTCGGCCGGCTGACTGATCTGAGGAAGCAGGAGGCTTCGAACCAGTCATGAATAATCATGAAAAGGCCGGTAATGGCGCAACTCAAAAAACAAGCTACCGTCACACCTTCCGCCTGGCTGTCCTGATCATTATCTTCATCCTGGCAGCCCTGCTTGTCAGGCAGATCCTCGTCCCTGAAGCATTCGGTTTGGAAGGGTCCTACCGTGCTGCGGCCGTAAATGAAGCGCGCGAATTCCCGATCAGGCATATCGGAGAGAAGGCGTGCATTGAATGCCACGACGACATCGCCTCCTTGCACGACAAAGACGCGCATGCCGCCGTCCCCTGTGAGTCGTGCCATGGTCCCGGTAGCGATCACGCGCAAGCCGAGGGAGATGTGGCCATCCGGATTCCGGAAGGCAAGGAACCTTGCCTGGCATGCCACAGGCTGCTGGACGCTCGGCCCAGTGCCTTTCCACAGATCCGCTGGCGCGAGCACTACAAATTTGTCGGCGTGGAAGACACAGCGCTTGACTGCATAAGATGCCACAGCCCGCACGAGCCGTTGTTCATGGACCGCGATATCCGTTCAGCCCGGCTGCACCCCCTCATCCACCGCTGTCAGGATTGCCATACTGAACGCTTCGACCGCGAATCCCGTAGACCTGACGACCACCCCGCCATTTTTGAATGCTCGTACTGCCATAAAGGAATCGTCGAGGATTTCTCACAGCGCGCACACAGCAAAGTCCAGTGCAGCACCTGTCATATGTTCTTCAAGGAATCCGATTTCGCCGGGCGCATCATCCGCGACTCCGACCCGCGCTTCTGCCTGCTGTGCCACCGGGAGGCTGATTTCCGCAGCAGCGATGCCCCGCCGGGAATCGAGTGGCCTGGCCATCTTGAAGACGTCGCGATGGAACCGGGCGACCGCGAGAAGCGCTGCGTCGATTGCCACCAGCAGAGGATACACAAGATCATGGAAAGGTCAGAATCCGATGAGTAACCGCTCCTGGACGCGCCGCGATTTAATTAAGTTGATGGCCGCCGCCCCCAGCCTGCTGCTTATCGTCTGGGGCCCTTCAAGCTCTCGGGGCCAGGATGAATCCGACTACGATGCCCACGCGCATCATTGGGGATACGCGGTGGATACGACTCGCTGCATCGGCTGCGGGAACTGCATGCGCGCATGCCGCGCAGAAAACGACGTACCGGAAGGTTTCTACCGCACATGGGTGGAGCGTTATCGTGTAGGCATAGATGGCGAGACCCATGTCGACGTGGCCGATAGCAAAACACTGATATTCGCAGAGTTGAGCGGTGAGATCAGCAAGGCATTTTTCGTACCGAAACTCTGCAACCACTGTGAAAAATCAGTCTGCACCCAGGTTTGCCCGGTTGGTGCCTCTTTCCAAACTCCCGACGGTGTCGTGCTGGTCGACGAGAAGCACTGTATCGGATGCGGTTACTGCGTACAGGCCTGCCCTTACGGTTCCCGTTTCATCGATCCCCACACGCACACGGCCGGCAAGTGCACACTCTGTTATCACCGCATTACCAAAGGCGAGGAGCCTGCATGCGTGGCGATGTGCCCGATGGGGGCGCGCATCTTCGGCGACCTGAACGATCCTCGCAGCAAACTTGCCACCATTCTCCGCCAGAACCGCTACCGTGTCCTAAGGCCGGAGATGGGCACGCATCCCAAGTGTTACTACCAGGGTCTGGATCGGGAGGTGGTCTGATGGACTTTGTCTTCCCCAACGAAGCGAACGTCACCTGGACGGTGATGATTGTCCTCTATCCTTTCATCACAGGCCTGGTCGCGGGCGCTTTCATCGTCTCGTCCCTGTTCCACGTCTTCGGTCGGGAAAACCTCAAGGCGGTAGCGAGGTACTCCCTGGTCTCGGCTTTCGTGTTTCTCATCTTCGCTCCGCTGCCGTTGCTCGTACACCTCGGCCATCCCGAGAGGGCATTCAACATCATGATCACCCCGAATTTCTCCTCGGCAATGGCCGGCTTCGGCTTCATCTACACCGCTTACCTGCTGCTGGTGCTGCTGGAAATCTGGTTTTCATTGCGCAGCGAGTTCATCGCGAGGGCAAAAGGCAAAGGTTTGGCAGCCTGGATCTGCCGCCTGATACTGCTATACAACCTGGAGGAGGACGAATCGACCAAACGGACTGACCACAAGATCACCCGTTTCCTCGCAGGTTTGGGGATCCCCCTGGCCTGCCTGCTTCACGGTTACGTGGGGTTTCTTTTCGGGGCACTGAAGGCGAATCCCTGGTGGTCGACTCCGTTGATGTTTGTGATATTCATCTTCTCAGCAATTGTTTCGGGCATCGCTGTGATCATCTTCCACTATTTCGTCGTCTCCTGGATCAATGGCTGGAAGATTGACCAGGTGTGTGTCCGCACTCTGGCCAAGTACCTCTGGGGGTTCATGATTGTCGCGGTGGCCCTGGAGTTGCTCGAAATCCTGTCGCTCGCTTATAAGCAGACCGAGGAATGGGAGGTGCTGAGAACACTGATCGATCAAAAGCTGTTCTTCAGCTATATCATTTTCCAGTTCCTCATCCTCTCGCTCATTCCCTTCCTGATGCTGGCGGTCGCCTCGCTGGTCAAGCTCAAGGACCGTCTGGCGTACGCCCTGATATGGACAGCGTCGACCATGCTGCTGTTTCAGGTGCTGCTGATGCGCTGGAACGTGGTGATCGGCGGACAATTGCTGTCCAAATCGCTCAGAGGCTTTACCAATTACTTCCCGGGTATCTGGGACCGTGAGGGATTGATCGTCGCGGCTATAATCTTCACCCTTCCGTTCGGGATTCTCTATGTGTTCCACAGGATAATTCCGCTGTTTCCGGGGGCGGTAAAAGTCCGAGGCCGGAATGACGATCAAGTGACGGATACCACCGCTGGAAGCGGTACCTGATTCTCTTCATCACTGAAATCACATGGTAAACAGCTGTTCCTTTGTGTCCGGGGCATAGTTGCCACGACTCTGAATGCTGATAGAATGCTCCGGGGGAATCTACCGACAAACCTGGCTAACTCTTGGTGCAATCATGAAAACCAAAGCCAAGATTCCATGTCTCTTTCTTTCTTTGATGCTGTTAATCCCGGCTGCCGGCCTGCAGGCCCAGGGAAAGCAGAAGGAATGGGAGCCGATATCCGGCAAAATAATGACCCGCTGGGCACAGGAGGTCTCGCCGGACAACGTATGGCCGGAATACCCGCGGCCGACAATGGTCCGCGATCAGTGGCTGAACCTCAACGGACTGTGGGAATATGCCATTCAGGGGCTTCTCGCCGGACAACCGAAGATTTACGACGGAAAAATCCTCGTCCCATTTCCGATAGAATCGGCACTGTCCGGTGTAGCCAGGCAAGCCGGCCCATTGACAAAGATCTGGTACCGGCGACATCTCAAGCTGCCTGAAGAGTGGTCGGGTAAGAGGATTCTGCTGCACTTCGGCGCAGTCGATTGGGAAACGGAGGTAATCGTCAACAACCACATGGTCGGCTACCACCTCGGGGGCTACGACGCCTTCAGCTTCGATATCACCGAATGGCTGCATCCCAACGCCGACAATGAGCTGGTCGTAGCGGTATGGGATCCCGTCGACGCCGGGACCCAGCCGCGCGGCAAGCAGGTCTGCGAACTCCACGGGATCTGGTACACATCGGTGAGCGGCATCTGGCAGTCGGTCTGGCTCGAGCCCGTCAATGATTATTACATCAAGAAATTAAAGATCACCGCCGATCCCGACACCGGCAAGGTTGAGATAATCCCGAGCTACGGCGGAGACAAATCCACCGGCGAACATTACTTTCGCGCCGTGGTAAAGGAAGGCGATGTAGTAGTGGCCACATCAATCTCCCCCGAGCGAATAACTGTGCCGCAGCCCAAGCTCTGGTCCCCCGATAACCCTTTCCTCTACGATCTTGTGGCGACTCTGGAAGACAAAGACGGCCAGGTTCTTGACGAGGTGAATTCTTATTTCGGATTCAGGAGAATCGCTCTCGGCAAGGACGAAGACGGTTACACACGGCTGATGCTCAACGGCAAATTCCTCTTCCAGTTCGGCCCGCTCGACCAGGGCTGGTGGCCCGACGGCCTCTACACACCGCCGTCGGACAGGGCGATGCGCTACGACATCGAGGTGACCAAGCGCCTCGGCTTCAACATGCTGCGCAAGCACGTGAAGGTCGAGCCGGAGCGCTTCTATTACTGGTGCGACAAGCTCGGGGTGCTCATCTGGCAGGACATGCCCAGCGGTGACCGCCACATCGGCGGCGACGATGCCGACATCAAGCGCTCGCCCCTTTCGGCTCTGTATTATACCAGCGAGTTTCGCGCCATCATCGAGAGCCGCTTCAACCACCCTTCCATCGTTATGTGGGTTCCCTTTAACGAGGGCTGGGGGCAGTTTGACACGGAATCAGTTCTGACGATGGTCAAGAGGCATGACAATACGCGGCTCGTTGACTGCGCCAGCGGCTGGGCTGATCGAGGGATCGGCGATGTGGTAGACGAACACATCTATCCCGGCCCTGCCGCGCCGGCCAACGAGGAAGAGAGGGCATCGGTGCTTGGGGAGTTCGGCGGCCTCGGCCTGCCCCTCAGGGGCTACACCTGGCAGGACGAGAAAAACTGGGGTTACCGCAGCTACAAGAACTCGGAGGAGTTAACGGCAGCCTACGAAAAGCTGGTCGCCAAACTGCCCTATCTGATCGGGAAAGGGCTTTCCGCAGCTGTCTACACACAGACTTCCGACGTCGAGATCGAGGTCAACGGCCTGATGACCTACGACCGCGCCATGATCAAAATGGACGCCGAAAGGGCAGCCGCGATCAACAACAGCGTTTACTGCAAACCGCCCGAGGCTTTGGTGGTTCTACCGACATCAGAGGAGACTCCCACCCAATGGCGTTACACCACCTCCGAGCCCGCAGAGGATTGGACGGCTCCCGGCTTCGACGACTCCGCATGGCAGACCGGCCCCGGCGGCTTCGGCACAAGCGGAACTCCCCGTGCCACAGTGCGAACCATTTGGGATAACGACGACATCTGGATGCGGCACGAGTTTGAGCTGGACAGCACCGGCTTTGAAAATCTCCGCCTCCTCATCTACCACGACGAGGCAGCCGAGGTCTTCATCAACGGCGTCCCCGCAGTGCAGACCTTCGACTACACGAGGAACTATCTACCCGAGCTCATCGCTCCAGAGGCGATCAAGACGCTGCGGATAGGCAAGAACATGCTCGCGGTGCACTGCCGCCACACAGGCGGTAAGCAGTTCATCGATGTGGGTTTGATCGACCTGCGCGACACAAAGAAATAGCCGGAATCATAATGGGATTGTGTTAGCACACCCGCCGCATTTGAAAAAAGAGGAAAGCCGAATGAGATTATTATCAGACAGGCTGATTGCGGTATTTGCCGCCGTCGTTTTATTGTATGCCGCTTCCTGCGGCACACCGCCCGCTCCCACAGAGGAAGAGGTAGGTATGAGCATTTCGAAGCATGCTTTCGGGGAAACGCCAGAGGGCGTTGCCGTGGAACTTTATACGCTGACTAACGAGAATGGCCTGCGGGCGCGGATCATGACCTACGGCGCCATCGTCGTCTCGCTGGAGGTGCCGGACCGCGACGGCAATCTAGCCGATATCACCCTGGGCTATGACGCTCTCGACGGCTACATCGCGAATAATCCCTGTTTCGGGGCGATCGTCGGACGCTATGGCAACCGCATCGCCAAAGGTTCATTCACCCTCGACGGCGTGCCCTACCAACTGGCGACGAACGACGGTGAGAACCACCTGCACGGCGGCATGCGCGGCTACGACAAGGTGGTCTGGAACGCCGAGCCGGTGGAAACCGACGATGCCGTCGGCCTCAAGCTCACTTACCTCAGCCCGGACGGAGATGAAGGCTACCCCGGTAATCTCTCCTGCGAGGTGACTTACCTGCTGACCAACGACGACGAGTTGAAGGTCAGCTACGTCGCGACAACCGACAAAGCCACACCCGTCAACCTCACCCACCACAGCTACTTCAACCTTACCGGCTGCGCGCGCGACATCCTCGGCCACGAGTTGATAATCAACGCCGACCGCTACACTCCCGTCGATGCGGGCCTGATCCCCACCGGCGAGCTGGCAGCAGTAGCCGGCACGCCGATGGACTTCACATCTCCCAAGGCAATCGGCGCCGAGATCGACCAGGTCCCCGGCGGCTACGATCACAACTACGTCCTCAACAAGGAAGACGGCGGGATGAGCCTCGCTGCGCGTGTCTACGAGCCCGATAGCGGCCGCGTGATGGAAATCTACACCACCGAGCCGGGCATCCAGTTCTACTCCGGCAACTTCCTCGACGGCTCGATCACCGGCAAGTCCGGTATCGTCTACGGCAAGTACTACGGCTTCTGCCTCGAGACGCAGCACTTCCCCGATTCGCCCAACAAGCCCGACTTCCCGTCGACCATCCTCCGTCCCGGCGAGACATACCGGCACGAGACAGTGCACAAGTTCAGCGTCGAGTAAAGGTTCAGGCGGGATTCCTCATCGTGTGAGCCCACGATCGAAGTGTGTCGTGTTCCTCATTACATACGCTTTCCGAGTACCAAGAAAAGATGCAGCCAACGAAAGGGACGCGGAATGAACGATAAGCGGGGAAGAATTCCAACCGTAATATCCTTGCTAATTTGCCTCTGTTTCATCGCGACTGCATGTGCGCAGGAAAAAGACGAAGTATTCGAAACCAGGCATTACAGGAAGATCTTTTCCAGAGTCCTAAGTGAGGAACGGACTCTCAGGATATTCCTTCCGAGCGGCTATGGTGAGAGCAATAAAACATACCCGGTGCTCTACCATCTTGATGCTGACGACGACAATTTCATCAGCTCGATCACGCTGGCGAACCGGCGCAACTGGCCGGAGATGATAGTTGTGGGCATCGCCAACACCGACCGAAACAGGGATATGATCCCCATGCAGGTCGGACCGAGGAGACCAACAAGCGGCGGCGCGAACCGCTTTCTCAGTTTCTTCACAGAAGAGCTGTTCAAATATGTCGAAAAAAACTACCACACCACTTCAGAGAGAATACTCTTCGGCATGTCCAACAGCGGTCTATTCAGCGTTTATGCCCTGACTGCCAGTCCTGATGCTTTCGACGCCTACATCTCCAGCAGCCCGACGATCGGCTGGTGCTCCGATTTCATCCGCTCCCAAACCGAGCGTCTTTTCGAGGAAAGGGACAGCCTCGACAAGTTTCTTTACATTATCTACGGAGATGACGACTCGGAGAGGGTCACAGGGTATGTCCCGCAGTTCGCACGCCTAATCGAAGCGAAGGCCCCGAGTGATTTCAGGTGGCACCAAGTCGTCATCGACGGTGGAGGCCACGTGCCGCCTGCCAGCCTGGCGATGGCGCTCGATGAGCTTTACTCAAATCGTCAGACTACTGAGAAGTAGTTCCCTACTGCTTTATCAGAGGCATCCGCAGGCAGTCTAGGAGTTCTTATCGGGCTGCCTTTGTTATCCTCGCGGCCCAGCCGCCGCCGGGGGCCAGCCTGATCTGCAGCTTGTCCTTACTCGTCACCTGCCTGACGATTTTCGTGTAATCGTTGCCCACGCGGTGCGCGTTGGGGCCGTCCTGATAGATCTCGGCGTTGTAATTCCTCCACCCGAGAAACGACAAATCCACAGTCAGCTCGCGCGGTGACCAGTCGGTCATCGCGCCGAGATACCACTCCTCGCCGCTTCGCCGGGCGACCAGGACGTAATCGCCGACCTTGGCGTCGAGCGCTCTGGTTTCGTCCCAGACGGTCGGCACGCGTGAAAGGAACTCCATGCATTCGGGCTCGCGCTGATAGTTGGTCGGGCTGTCGCAGAGCATCTGCAGCGGGCTCTCGAAGACGACGTACATCGCTAGCTGGTGGCAGCGCGTGCCCATGCTCATTGGGCGGTTAAAGATCGGCTGGAAGTCCTTCTCCTGGGCGTTGATCATCGCGCCCGGCGTGTAATCCATCGGCCCGGCGAGCATGCGGATGAACGGCAGGGTGACATTGTGCTCGGGGCTTGGATCCTTGCTCCACTTGTTGTGCTCCAGCCCGCGCACACCCTCGCGTGTGAGTACGTTGGGATAAGCGCGGCGCAGGCCGGTCGGCTTGTAAGCACCATGGAAGTCGACAGTGAGTTTTCGCTTCGCCGCTTCGCGCGCGATCTTGAGGTAGTAGTTGACCATCCACTGGTCGTCGCGCTGCATGAAGTCGACCTTAATGCCCTCGACGCCCCATCGCTGAAACAGATCGAGCGCGGGCTCGAGCTGATCGTCGAGCGTCTTCCAGACGACCCAGAGTATGATGCCGACGTTCTTTTCCTTCGCGTAGCGCAGTAGCCCCTCCATATCGATATCGGGATTGACCTTGAAGAGGTCGGCCGTATCGGACCAGCCCTCGTCGAGGATGACGAACTCGATGCCGTGTTGCGAGGCGAAGTCGATGTAATGCTTGTAGGTGGCGGTGTTGATGCCGGCTTCAAAGTCGACGCCGTAGATGTTGTTGGCGTTCCACCAGTCCCAAGCCACCTTGCCGGGCTTGATCCAGGAGGTGTCTTCGAGTTCCAGGGGCCGGGCAAGCTTGTAGACCATCTCACTCTCGATCAGCTCTCCGTCGTCGTCGGCAATCACCAGCACCCGCCACGGGAAGGTGCGTTCTCCCTCGGTCTCGGCGATGTAGTCCGCGCGCTCTGCCACTTCAACGGTGCGATCCCTGGTCTGATTCTCCTTCAATGCCACCGCCGGGAAGATCCCGCGCAAGCCGTTGCCCGACATGCCGGTCAGATACATGCCGGGGTAATCGTAAAGGTCGGCCTCGGTTATCGCAATCTTCGGCCCGCCCTCGATATCTACCAGCGCGGGCATACAAGCCATCTTCTCCGGCGGGATTTCGCTCAGCGAGAGATACTCGTAAAGGCGTTCGGAGTGGGTTAGGAAGCTCTCCTCCGTTGGGAAGTAGACATGGTGGTCGGCCGGAAAGTTGAACCTGGCTTCCTCCGAGACGACCTTTATCCTGCCCTCGAGCGAGGTCCTCAGGCGCCAGGCGACGCCGTCGTCGTAGGCCCGAATATCCAACCCGAAGCCGCCCTCGAAATCGAGTGACATCCAGGCGCAGTTGTCGACAATTTCAGCCGACTTTGTCTTCACGACAGGGCGGATCACTTCTTTGAGATTACCCCGCCGCTCATCGACGGCCTTGGGATTACGACCCAGCATCCCGTGGCCCTCGATTTCGATAGAGAGGGGAGACGGCAAGAGAATCTTTTCGTCGCGATGGTCGACGGCGATGCGTATTTCATCTCCTATCAACAAGTGCACCGCCGTCTCCTTGTCGGGAGACAACATAGTATACTCCGTATATGGCAGGTACTGATTGAAACCGGCAGCACTCAGCAGAGCCAGCAAGGAAATTCCAACCAGGACATTCTTTTTTTTCATCTTTCCCCCCACGTAAGACCGAGCGACACTCAGGCGTCCCTCATCCGGCGTCTCCGGCCTGCACGTTTCCTGGATCGGTTATAAACTATACAGGAATTGTACTGTCAGGAAGAGCACAAAACCACAAGCGAATTGACCAGTAGAAAACTTCAAGAACAGCCACGGAAGTTTGCTTTCATTCCAACCGTTCCTTAGAATCCGTGAGACCAAAAGCGCCGCACTTTGCATCTCACACGATATCCTTGCTAAAAGGCAGGACGAGCCGCGACCATGACCGATATCAGGTTCGAGCGACTTAAAGCCAACGCCCGCTTCCTGGCAGGCGGCAAGGAGGCCCTCGAGCTCACCAACTCCCTTGTCTCGGCCGGGCTGCAAATCAATATTCAGGTGGAGGAGGCGGGTTGGAAGAACCTGATGCTGGAGAGGGACGGGGACTTCCACCGCTTTCACAGGGAGCAGAACCCGTTCACTGAGTGGTCGGAGCGTCTCGACCCGGCGGCTGAGAACGCCGTCGTCATCTGCCTCGGCACCGGTTTCGGCTACCAATTACCTGATCTGGTTGACTCCATTGGTGAGAGCAGCAAGCTGATCCTGCTGGAAAGACAACCCGAAGCGTATTTCGTATTTCTCACCGAGCTGGATCTCAAGAACATCCTCCCCGCGTGTGCTGAGATTATTTTCGCCGCTCAGCCTGAGAAGCTGTTTGAGCACCTGCTGAAGCGCCTGTTGCGCTATCACAAAACTCCGGTCCAATTCCTGCCCCTGGATACTTTCGGTTTCTTCTCACCGGGATATATCGAGTCGGTCGTTCAG
This sequence comes from Acidobacteriota bacterium, assembly GCA_035530855.1. Classification (GTDB taxonomy): domain Bacteria; phylum Acidobacteriota; class DATKUA01; order DATKUA01; family DATKUA01; genus DATKUA01. The sequence continues at coordinate 15,482 of DATKUA010000054.1, forward strand.
GCACTTGAGGAACATACCGCGCGGCACCAGGTCTACATCAGATCGTTGGAGGAGCAGCGGGAAGCGATCTTTCAAAACACCCTGGGAAACATTCCGCACCTGAGAGAATCGATTTATTCTCTGGACGGTGCCGCCGGTGATCAGCGCGCCTTGATCGTCGCCAGCGGCCCCTCGACCGAGTGGAACCTTCCCGTCATTCGAGCGATGAAGGAATTTGTCCACATCATCGCCGTCGGTTCGGCGTTGGAGCCGTTGTTGAGGCATGGCATAGAGCCCGATCTGGTGGTCGTCAGCGATCCGAATCCGATTAATCGGACGCATTTCCCCAAAGAGGAATACGCCCTGCCCCTGCTCTACGACATCGTCATCTCACCAGAAATCGTATCCGGATTCAGCGGTCCTAAGATAATCTGCAACGTCGGTCACGGGATGGAAGAGCTGATCTTCGAGGCCGCTCCCCTGCTGCGCCTCGAGGGCTGGGGCACCGTCACCTCGATTGCTTTCGATTTCTGCATGAAGGCGGGATTCAGCGAAGTGGCCTTCATCGGGGCAGATTTCAGCTATATCTCCGATAAAGCCCACATGGAAGGTTACCAGTGCGATTTCGCGCCCCGCGACGAGATTCTTTTGCACGATTATTACGGCTTGCCCGTAAAAACAACCAAGACATTCAGGGACTACGCGGCCTACTTCGATGACCAGATTGCGCGCTATTCATCCTCTTCGGCAAGGATAATGAATTGCTGCGAAGGGGGACTGCTCGGCGGCGGAGATAAAATCAGCCTCAGGGAATACTATCACCAGGTAAGAGAGAAAAAGCGCGGGAAGAAGCCTTTCCTGACGGGGAAAAAGTTTTCCGCTCACAGTGCCGAGATTGATGCGATTACAGAAACGATGAGCAAACGCGTGAGCGAGGCGGAACAAGCACTGTCTCGCGTGATCGGCGGCAAATCGAATCTGAACGAATGGTCAAGACTTCCCGCGGCATACGCCTTCGAGGGCCTTTTACTCGAGGATCTCAAGGCATTGGAGAGAGCATTAATGGATGGGAATCAAGCCGTCGCCGAAGAGGTTGCCGCAGCAATCCGGCTTGAGATGCGTCAAAAATACGGCCTGATTCTGACAGAGCTGCAAAAGCCGGCAAGATGAACTCCGCCCGGATACGGATGTAATGAAAACGAAGCTTGGAGAGTCGTTGATCGAACAGGCCGTGGATATCGGTGCGATTCCGTCCGTCGAAGAGATTCAACTTGAGTGCACCGGCGGACCCGATATCAGCGAGGTCCATACCCTGCTCTACTGTGCCAATTCGATCTTCATGAGCGACGAATTCAACCATCGGGTTGTCTGCTTTGATCGCAAGGGCCGATTGATTCGTGTCTTGGGGGGAGAAGGCGACGAGCCGGGCAAGCTGCGTTATCCGAAAGGACTCGCCGTCTTGGGGGGCAATCTCTGGGTATGCGACTCGCTTAACCACCGTATCCAGATATTCGACATGCGGGGCGAATTGCAACGCACCCTCCGCGGGACCGGTTCCTTGCCCAAGTTTTATGAGCCGGTGGACGTACGGGTGATCGACTCCTTCGCGCATGTGGTAAGCAAACGAACCTCGGAACTGGCCGTTCTCGACGAAGAGGGCAACAAGTTGGCTTCCTGGGCCGGCCGACCGGATGAGAACCAGGTTGAATTATCGAAACGGATGTCATTCGATGAAGCCGTATATTCTGTCGCGCCACCGACTCAATCCCACTCTCGAGCATTGGCCTGGTGGCAATTGCGACAAGTGGTTTTCTCAAGAGGTCTTTTCTGGGGATTGTGCGGGGATCGGCTCGAGGTCCACGACGCCTTCGGATCTCTCGTCACCGGCTGGGACTTCCCTCCCCTTGTCGGAGAGCGGGGACTGTCGGCCGCCGGGCGCGAAGTTGTCTACCTTGAGGAAACCACCGGCTGTCTCGCGCTTTTCAATCTCGTTAGCGGTGGGGCCCTGTTCTCACAAGACTCCCGCTTCAACGGCTGCGGAACATTCGACGACAAGCACATCGCCGCCCTCACCGGCAACCGGATCCTCTTGTGGCCGGTCGAGACCTTGCACAAAGCCGGCAGGTTCTCCGGCCAAATATCAAGCAGCGCAGACAAAGCAAAGATCCACCTCGCCACCGGCTCATTTAAGGAGGCCGCGCTGGAACTGGAGCGAGTGTTTTCTTCGGGAGAATCCATCGACTTCTCGGAGGTTGCCGATCCCGCGCGCTGGTACTTCAAGCAAACGCCAAAGCAAAACAAGAGAAACCTGCTCGAATTCATTGCCCGCAGGATCAGGCACCTGGCGCGGATCCTGTCGCAGGCCGTCGCCGGCGTGTTGGATGTCGATAAGATTTATTCCACCTTGTTGAGCCCTAAAAACGCTTATCTCACCGTCATCCCCTACCGAAACGCCACGCTGCCCGCCTGGCTGCTGACAAACAGGGTGCAAGAAGAAACCGCGCGGGCCTATGCGGCGATGAGAAGCCTTACGGAAATGAAGCAGCTCTTTCTTTTTACGTTAAAGCAATATTCCGGCGAGCAAATCAAAGAAACTGTAAATACCCTTGGCGAAGGTTTCACGGATTTGATCGAAATAGCAGAGCTGGTGACGAGTGCAAAATCGAGGGCATTCGAAAAGGCGGCGGATTTATCTGTTGGTTTCCCCTATTCCACCGACGAGTCACTCTCTTCCCTTTCCGACGAATGCGCGAAGTTCACCTTCTGCAGCCAGACCGCAGGCTTCATCGCCGGCTTCAGCCAGGAACTCTGGAGCAGACTTCCCGACAACCATAAAACCGGCATGCCGGCATCAATGACCGCTCTATTCGATCGGGCCAGGGAGTTCTCTTGCTCAATCGAGTGCTGTCTGGCCTTCAAAGGATGCTTCGACAGCGGAGAGTTAGAAACCGGGGCAGGATCGAAATCGCTTGCCGACAGGGTTCTAGACGAGTTGGCGGATTCGATTGTCGAGGTATGTGATCTTGCCGAGAAGCTTTTTGAAGCAAAAAGACCGCAGGATGTCGACCTGACACCGCTTGTCAGGGCTTCCTGGCGGCACAACAAACTAATTGACGAACTTCGCTCGGCCGGGCATTTTGAAATTCCCGAGATGGTCAAACCGACGGCTATAGGCGGCGCAGCTCAACTGAGAACCATAGGCAGAGAGAGTTTTCTTGCCAGGCTTGCACCACATCTTCCTGTGACCGACGTCGAGAAAAAAGCTGTTAGCCCGCCCAAAGATGAAGAGCATTTCAGAGCAGCGCTGGAGTCACGAGCACCGCTCCTGCTCGATGGCAAACGTAAAATCAAGGAACTATCCACCGCTCTCCTTGAAGCATCCGGGGCTGAGGAGCATTCTCTCCTCGATGCCGTCATCGATCTTGTCTACGTGCTCCCCTTCCCGCGTCACCAGGGATTGCTCCGTGATGTCTTCAAGCGTCTGCAAAAGAAATCTAACTGTGAGCAAGTTCAGCTCAGGATCGCCTCGCTGGGATCGGCTTTGGCCTGGCACGGTGGCGATAAAGACGAAGCCGCGCGTTGGGAAAAGCAAGGGCTGGAATTGGACAGGCGGGCTGCTCTATCCCGGCTCGGAGACGACTTCTACTCACTCGGGCACGGGGAAAAGGCCTCACATTATTTCCTCTCGGAATACCTTTCGACGCTGAGCACCTCCGCCCGCCTCGCCGAACTGTTGAGCCTCGGGCAACTCTCCCCCGGCGAGTTGGCAGCTTTCCTGCTATCCAATCGCCATCGGATAGGTACAGACAGCCTCTATCAGCTGTGCAACTGCGGCCTCAGCGATTGGAGACAGCTCGATGCCGTGAGGCAGGAATTCCTCGCCCGCCTTGAAGTTGAAACGAGCGGCGGCCATGCGGAGTCCAGAAAATACCTCGCCTACTTGTCAGCTTTCGGAGGCTACGCAGAAAACGAGGAAATATATCAACGTCTGTCTGAAAGCGACGGGGCGTCCCCGGCATTGCCATTGGAGCATGCCCGCAACGCCGCCGGCTGCGGCAATCCCCAATACGCTCTCGAGCTGCTGGACCGCTTCGAGAGGGAGCACGAGGTAACACTTCCATCCCTGAATCTCAAATCAATTTGCGCCAAACTGATCGGCGATTTCCAGCTCTCGGAATCGGCCGCGCTCGCCAGGGTGGATCTCGGCGAGCACACCGACACTGTGGTTCTGAACAGAGCGCTGATCTGCCTTTGGAAAGGCGAGCCGCAGAAAGCGCTAGGGCTCGCGGAGTCCATACCGGCCGATTCGCCGTTCAGGCTTCAGCGTGAGTTCGTCTTGAATTCCGCGCTCTTTACCATGTCTGAATTCGAGGCTGTGGTGAGCGGACTTCCAAAACTAGCGTTTCATTTCAAGCGGAATTCCCATCTGCTCTGGTTCTACGTTCTGGCAATGGAAATGATGGGTGATGACAACGGCTACAACGGGGGCATCGCCTCACTCTTCGGCCTTAGGGGACTGCACATCCAAAGAGAGGCATGCTCAGCGTTTCGCGCTTTCAGCGATGGTAAAAAGGAAGGGGCGCGACGCTTGGCTGCCCTGGCGTTGCACAGGAATCCCTCCTTGAGCGTTCACTTTCTGGCTCCCTTATTGATCGATAGCTTCAATTCGCAGCCACCGCAAAAAGATGATATCTCCGCCATCGAAAACCTGGCCGAGCGTTTCCCCGCGATGGTGAGTGTTCGCGATCTCGGAGAAGCCGTGAAGGCGTGGAGCGACAAGTCGCTTTGGGCGAAACTGGTTCGGGGTGCCGAACCCGCCGAAAACAGAGAGAAGGCGTTGTATAGTTCGCTGCTGGGCCAGGTTGCAATAAATCATCATGAGTTCGAGACTGCCCGGCATCTGCTGGAGCCACTGAGAGGGAGGTTCTGGCTATTTAAGGTCGAAGAGAACCTCGCACGGATTGAAAAACCGCCAGAGAGGTAGCTTCAAGCAAACAGCGCGATTGGGCTGTATCTTCGCCTGCCATAGATCCACGAGAAGATCATGCGGATTAGTGTTGAAGCATCAACGTATTATCGGTCCTGGCCGTGTAGATGGTACCGTTCAACACGTTGGTGAAACAGAAAGCATCCGC
>DATKUA010000055.1:0-17806 GCA_035530855.1 Acidobacteriota bacterium
CGCGGCTGAATTTTATTTTGGTGCCGGCGGGGGGATTCGAACCCCCACGGCCATGCGGCCAAGGGATTTTAAGTCCCTTGCGTCTGCCAATTCCGCCACACCGGCAATGCTTGCTACAAAATCAGTGCCACTTCCTTGCACCGGATTTCGGAAATTCTAACACCTGCCGCCTCACCCGTCGAACAGATACTGCTGTCGACAACATCTGATCCCAAGCTATGACGCTAACCCAGGGAGGAAAACGTCTTCCTTGTCCGCGCTGACACCTGCAAATCCCCGCACATTCATGTAGGGGAGATCGTTGAGGGCCGCCGAAGCAAAGGCGTGACCGTCTTAGCCGCAGCAGATTTATCGGGCACGTTGCATTTATTCCGCCGTTGGCGGGATGCGGGGGTGCTAAAGCACCCCCCTACAAGGCCTTACGGAATCCTGCCGATCGACGTAGGGCGGTCCTGAATATATCCGCCTACGGCGGAGGGCCGCCGCGTAACCACCCCGAAGGGGTTGCACAATTCGTAGCCCGGGGTAAGCGAAGCGCCACCCCGGGTACCCGCCCCCAGAATTCAAAAAGGCCTTGCCCGCAAACAGGTTCTGTATAAATATTGAACAATAGCAACTCGAGATATGCGCAGGCGATTCTTTCGCCGCCGTCCAGAGAGGGGGGGACGACCCATGGCTCGCCAGTCGATTAATATATTGCTCGATGAGAAGACCCACCTGAGGTTCCTGCGGGCCTATGAGGACCGCTCCGCCGTCGACGTCGAGAATCTCAACCTCATCCTGCGCGATAAGCTCGACTACCACACGCGGGTCAAGATCAATCACTACCACTACACCCGGCGCGAAAACGGCAAGTACATCTGCCAGATCGAGTACGAGTGGCAGATCTGATCGGCAGTCTTCGCCGCCGTGGGGCTTTTTCTCCCGCGCTTGTCCCTGAGAGCTTCCCCCTGTAATATCGATCTCAAATAAACTTGAATGCTTCGGTCGCGGCCGCACCCGCGCGCCGTGGACTCTATCGAGGAGGAATCATGCCCAAGGATCTGCAGAAGCACGGCATCCGCAACGTCGAAGCCGTCCACTGGAACCTGCCCACCCCGATGCTCTACGAGGAGGCCGTCCGCCGCCGCGAGGGCTCGTTGACCCACCTCGGGCCGCTCGTCGTCAGCACCGGCCACTACACCGGGCGCTCGCCCAAGGACCGCTTCGTCGTGCGCGAACCCTCCAGCGAATCCAAGATCTGGTGGGGCGAGCAGAACCGCCCCTTCGATCCCGAGCGCTACGAGCAGCTCAAGGCCCGCCTACTGGCCTACCTCCAGTGCCGCGAGCTCTACGTGCAGGACTGCTACGCCGGCCATTCGGAGCGCCACCGCATCAACCTGCGCGTCGTCACCGAGCACGCCTGGCACAGCATCTTCGCCCGCAACATGTTCGTCCAGATCGACGAGCCCGAAGAGCTCGCGACGCACGTCCCCGAGTTCACCATCATCCACGCGCCCAACTTCCACGCCCTGCCCGAGCTCGACGCCACCAACTCCGAGGCCTTCGTCATCATCCACTTCGAGCGAAAAGAGGTGATCATCGGTGGCACCTCCTACGCCGGCGAGATCAAAAAGTCGATCTTCAGCGTGCTCAACTTCCTCCTGCCGCAGGACGACGTGCTCTCGATGCACTGCTCGGCCAATGTCGGCATCGACGACGACGACGACGTTGCACTCTTCTTCGGCCTCTCCGGCACCGGCAAAACCACACTCTCCTCCGACCCGCTCCGCCGCCTCATCGGCGACGACGAGCACGGCTGGAGCGGCGAAGGCGTCTTCAACTTCGAGGGCGGCTGCTACGCCAAGGTCATCCGCCTCTCGCCCGAGGCCGAGCCCCAGATCTACGCCACAACCCGCAAGTTCGGCACCGTGCTGGAGAACGTCGTTTTCGACCCCCGCTCGCGCCGCATCGACCTCGACGACGGCGCCCTCACCGAGAACACCCGCGCCGCCTACCCCCTCAGCCACATCGATAATTCGGTGCGCGAGGGCACCGGCGGCCACCCGCGCAACGTTGTCATGCTCACCGCAGATGCCTTCGGCGTCCTGCCGCCGATCGCCCGCATGAACCTCGACCAGGCGATGTACCACTTCCTCTCCGGCTACACCGCGAAAGTCGCGGGCACCGAGCGCGGCGTCACCGAGCCCTTCGCCACCTTCAGCGCCTGCTTCGGCGCCCCCTTCCTCACCCTGCCGCCCGCCATCTACGCCGGCCTCCTGCGCGAGAAGGTGGAGAAGCGCGGCGTCGACTGCTGGCTCGTCAACACCGGCTGGACCGGCGGACCCTTCGGCGAGGGCCGCCGCATGGCGATCGCCCACACCCGCGCCATGCTCAATGCCGCACTCGGCGGCAAGCTCGACGGCGTCGAGATGCGCCCCGATCCGGTCTTCGGCCTCGATGTCCCGGCCTCCTGCGAGGGCGTCCCGCCCGGGGTGCTCGATCCCCGCTCCACCTGGCGCGACACCGCCGCCTACGACAAGAAGGCAGGGGAGCTCGCAGCCCGCTTCGCCGAGAACTTCGAGCAGTACCGCGGCGAAGTCTCCGCCGAGGTCATCGCCGCCGGACCGCGCATCGCCTGAGGCTCCCGATACCGCCCAACGAAGGGCAGCAGCGTAGGGGCCGCATTTATGCGGACCGATCCCGCCAACGGCGGGATTCAGCACCTCCGTGTTTCTTTACCCATCTCTCACGAAGTACGGCCCTCGCAATTAACCCCGAAGGGGTTGCACAATTCGTAGCCCAGGGTAAGCGAAGCGCCACCCTGGGTAACCCATAACCCACCTACCGAACAACCCTGTAAGGGTTGCACAATCCCTAGCCCGGGATCAGCGCAGCGCCACCCCGGGTGCGGTGCTCCCCACCACACCGCTTACCCTGCAAGGGTTAAACAATCCCCCAGCTCGGTATAAGCACGAGATGAGGCCGAAACGCCAAGATTGGCTCAAACCTATCGTACTTATATTTGATACAATTGTAACTTTATTTGATACATTCCTGGACCGCCGGCCACCTTCCCTGGCGTAACAAATTATGTTACAATTGTACCTGAATTCTGAACTATCGCCACGCAGTAAAAGGAACGATGACATGGCTACCGCTCACAAACCCTCTCTCTTCGGAAAAACCAGACAGAAGGTTCTATCGCTGCTCTTCAGCAATGCCGACCGCAGTTACTATCTGAGGGAAATCGTCAGGCAGACCTCTTGCGGACTGGGAGCTGTTCAGCACGAGCTCAAACTGTTGACAAGCCTCGGCTATCTGGAAAGGGAAAAAAACGGCAAGCAAGTCTATTTCAAGGCAAATAAGAGAAATCCCGTTTTCCAGGAACTCAAAGGTTTCATCATCAAAACATACGGCTATGCCGCTCTGCTTACCCAAGCCCTCCAAATCCTCGAGCGCAGGATTGAGGTGGCATTTATCTTCGGTTCCTTCGCCACCGGCGATGAACATTCAGACAGCGACATCGATATCATTGTCATTGGCGATGTATCGCTACAGGATGTCGTGACAGCAACGATGGATGTGCGCGAGTATCTGAATCGAGACATCACTCCGATCGTGTACCCGATCCCGGAATTCAAGGAGCGGCTGAGTAAGAAAGATCATTTCCTGCTGCATGTCCTGGAAAACCCTAAAATCTATTTGATTGGAAATGTAGATGAGCTTGAAGGACTTGGAAGAGAAGGGATTTCTTGAGAAAATCCCAACGGATCGCAATGAGATAGGGAACCTTATCAGTCTTGCCGAAGGCCATCTTGCCGACACCCGGGTGGAAGGACTCCGAACTGATTCTGTCCTGATTCACGCATATGAAGCAGCAAGAACTCTCGCACTCGTGGCGCTAAGGTCCTGCGGCTACCGGCCGAGGACAGGCACTGCTGCACACGTTGTTACCATCGACAGCTTGTTACACACTGTTGGCGTTGAAAGAAACCTCATCGCTCAATTGCATACGCTCAAAAACAAGCGCCACCGAAATATCTACGACGCCGCCGGCGCCACAACGAGACACGACGCGGACGAAGCGGTAGCCTGCGCGGAGAACCTCAAGGTAACAGTACTAAACTGGCTTGGCGCTCAAAACCATCATCCAGACGAGTGAGAGCTGCGGATGATTCGGACTACCGTCGAAACATGGGCTGGTCTGGAGGGGAAAATCGGCTGGAGGCGGCGGTCGGAATTGAACCGACGAATAAAGGTTTTGCAGACCTCTGCCTTACCACTTGGCTACGCCGCCGCCTATCGCGAAATCGCCAACGCAGCGCTCCCGAACGGCGTCCGCCGCCCGGCGCTACCGGCCACGAACTAGAATTGCAAAAGAATGGAGCGGGAAACGGGATTCGAACCCGCGACTTCAACCTTGGCAAGGTTGCACTCTACCGCTGAGTTATTCCCGCTCAGAGCAATAGGCAATCTAGCCATTCGACGGCCATCTGTCAAGCGTTTGCCCTGTCCGAACCCCCGCCACGATTCGCCATGTCCCCGCTGGCAAATTCCGCGCGGAACGAAACCATCCGCCTGTTCCATTTGCCTCCTCGCAGATCTTTGCTCCGTGGTATACTCGCGGCCCTGCGAGGAAATAACCGATGGCAAAGGAAAAAAACAAGGTTCAGATCGGCATCGACAGCGGAGGTACGTTCACCGACGTCGTCGCCGCGGCCGGCGACAGAATCCTCCACTTCAAGATCCCCTCCGACCCCGCCGACCCGGCCAGGCCGGTGCTCGAGGGCGTGCGGCGCGCCGTCGCCGAATTGGGCGAGGGAACGGTGGTCCACGGCACCACCGTCGGCACCAATTCCGTGCTCGAGCGCAAGGGCGCTACGGCCGCGCTACTCGTCACCGAGGGATTCGAGGACATCCTGCTGATCGCCCGCCAGACCCGGCCGCAGCTTTACGAACTGGTGAACACGCCGATTGAGCCGATCATCCCCGCCGAACGCTGCTTCGGAATAATCGAGCGCACTGCAGCCGACGGCACGGTGCTCGAGCGCCCCGATCCGCGCCGGCTGCAGGAGATCATCCCCAGGCTGCGGGAACTCGACGTCCAAGCCGTCTGCATCTGCTTCCTGCACAGCTACGCCAACCCGGCCAACGAGAAGGCGATCGCCGCCGCCCTGCGGGCGGCCGGATTCGACGTCTCCTGCTCCAGCGACATCCTGCCCGAGTACCGCGAGTACGAGCGCTGCAGCACCACCGCCATCAACGCCTTCCTGCGGCCGGTGCTCAGCCGCTACTACGAGCGCCTCGAGAGCGAGCTGCCCCGCCGCGGACTGCGGATCATGCAGTCCTCCGGCGGCTGCATCTCCTCCGAAGCGGCGCGCGAGCGGCCCGTGCAGACCGTCCTCTCCGGCCCGGCCGGCGGAGTCGTCGGCGCGCACGCGCTCACCAGCATGGCCGGCTACGACAAGATAATCACACTCGACATGGGCGGCACATCCGCCGATGTCAGCATCATCAGCGGCCGCATACCCCTGACCACCGAGGGCGGCATCGAGGGCCTGCCCATCCGCCTGCCGATGGTCGACATCGTCACCGTCGGTTCCGGCGGCGGCTCGATCGCCTGGTTCGACGCCGGCGGAGCACTGCGCGTCGGACCCCGGAGCGCGGGCGCCGATCCCGGACCCGTCTGCTACGGCAAGGGCGAGGAGCTCACCGTCACCGATGCCCACCTGCAGCTCGGCCACATCCCGGCCGACGAGCCTCTCGGCGGTGTGCTCAAGCTCGATCCCGGGCGCACAGCCGAATACTTCGAGAAGAGATCGGCCGAGGCGGGCATGAAACCCGATCAGCTCGCCGAGGGCATCGTCACCGTCGCGGCTGCAACAATGGAGCGCGCCCTGCGCGTCGTCTCGGTGCAGCGCGGCCACGATCCCCGCGACTTCGCCCTCTTCGCCTTCGGCGGTGCGGGCGGCCTCCACGCCTGCCGCCTGGCGGCCACTCTGCGCATCGGCACCGTCATCATCCCCGACCGCGCCGGCATCATGTCGGCGCTCGGCATGCTTCTGGCCGACTCCGTCAAGGACTACTCGCGCACGGTCTTCCTGCGCGGCGAGGAGATGAACTACTCACGCCTGCACAAGGCCATCGCACCCCTCGAGCGGGCTGCGGAAAGGGACCTTGCGGCGGAGGGCTTCAAGAGCAGCAGCATTCTGCTCCAGCGCAGCGTGGCGATGCGCTACGAGGGGCAGTCGTACGAGCTTGAGGTACCGCTCGAACCGGGGCTTGCCGAAGCGTTCCACGCCGCCCACAGCAAGCGCTACAGCTATGCCGATCCCGAGCGGCAGGTCGAGGCGGTCAACATCATTCTCCGGGCGGTGGGCATCACCGCCAAGCCCGCCATCCCCGAGTCTCCCGAGCGCGATCACGAAGCCGAAGGCAACTCCACTTCAGTGGTTATCGCCGGCGAAAAGCTCGAAGCCTTGTTGCTGCGGCGCAGCGAGCTGGATGCGGGGGCCCGCTTCGACGGCCCGGCGGTGCTCTTCGATATCGACTCCACCACGCTGGTGCCGCCGCGCTGGCGCGCGCGACTGGACTGCTGGCGCAACCTGATCATCAAGCGCGAGGTCTGACATGTTCGATCCCGTCGAACTGGAAATAGTAAGAAACATCCTCACCGCGGTGGCCGAGGAGATGGGCGGCGTGCTGCAGCGCACCGCCTTCTCGCCGAACATCAAGGAGCGCCGCGACTACTCCTGCGCGGTCTTCGACGCCGCGGGCGACGTGGCGGTGATGGCCGACCACATGCCGGTGCACCTCGGCTCGATGCCCATGTCGGTCAAGGCCGCTCTCAGCGAGCTCGACCTCAAACCCGGCGACGTGGCGATCGTCAACGACCCCTTCCGCGGCGGCACCCACCTGCCCGACATCACACTCGTCACCCCCATCTTCCTGCGGGGAGGCGACGCGCCCGACCTTTTCGTCGCCAACCGCGCGCACCACTCCGACGTCGGCGGCATGGCTGCGGGCTCGATGCCGCTGGCCACCGAGATTTACCAGGAGGGCCTGATCATCCCGCCGCTGAAAATCGTGCGGGCCGGAGAGATCGACAAGCAACTGCTGGCCATCATCCTCGCCAACGTCCGCACACCCGACGAGCGGCGCGGCGACCTCAACGCCCAGATCGCGGCCAACGCGTTGGGAGTCAACCGCCTGCGCGAGATCGCCGAACGCTACGGCGTCGAGGAACTGCTGGGTATGGTGAAGGAGATTCAGGACTACGCCGAGCGCATCACCCGCCGCTTCATCTCCGAACTCGCCGACGGCGATTTCGCCTTCAGCGACGCCCTCGACGACGACGGCTTCAGCGACAAACCGGTCCCGATCAAGGTCAGGATCTCCATCCGCGGCGATGAGGCCCTGGTCGATTTCACCGGTTCGGCCGGCGAGACGGTCGGGGGCATCAACGCCAATCTCGCGGTCTCGCTCTCGGCGGTTCTCTACGTCTTCAAGGCGATCATCGGCGCCGAGGTCCCCGTCAACAGCGGCATCCTCCGCCCGATCAGCCTCGTCGCGCCGGAGGGCTCGATCGTCAACGCCCGCCACCCGCGCGCCGTCGCCGGAGGCAACGTCGAGACCTCCCAGCGGATCGTCGACGTCCTCCTCGGGGCCCTCTTCGAGGCCGCGCCCGAGAAGATCCCGGCCGCCAGCGCGGGCACGATGAACAACGTCGCTTTCGGCGGCATCGATCCGCGCAACGGCAAGCCGTTCGCCTACTACGAAACGATCGCCGGCGGCGGTGGAGCGGGCGCGCAGGGGCCGGGGCTGAGCGGGCGCCACAGCCACATGACCAACAGCCTCAACACGCCGATCGAAGCGCTGGAGCACGCCCTGCCGGTGCGCCTCGAGCGCTACCGCCTGCGCAGGCTCTCGGGAGGGGGAGGAAGAAACCGCGGCGGCGACGGCATCGAACGCGCGTTCAGGTTTCTCACCGCCGCCGAAGCAACACTGCTCGCCGACCGGCACAAGCGAGGCCCCTTCGGTCTCCAGGGCGGCAAAGACGGGACTCCCGGCGAAGCGGTAATAGAAAAAAAAGACGGCTCGGTGATCAGGCTGGCCTCGAAGGGCTCGTGCTCGCTCGCCAAGGGCGACGTCCTGGTCATCCGCACACCCGGCGGGGGAGGCTTCGGCAAGCCGGCCTGAGCGCCGCAAGCGGCCGCACCTTCCAATCACCACTTGACTCGCGATTGAGGTGTGGCTACAGTTGTGCACGAGAGCTTAAGGCTGCCGCATCGGCACGGCCGGTTTGCGCGGCGGCCGCCAAGGAATCGATCTTTACGACAACACCGAGAGGTTATTGACGTGTCGGATTACATGGCAACGATCGTGATGATAATGCTCTTTAATTCCGCGACGTAAGCCGCATCCCAATCCGGCAAAGCCTGATAATCCCCGTTATTTGGTTTTCCAGGAGCAAACCATGTCTATTGATGCCAAAAATGTCAGACAGACTGTCGCCAGGCACATGCTGGCCGACGGATTCGAGATTGTATTCGACAACGATAAAAGCAGCGGCGTCTATGTTCACGACGCCGCCACGGGCCGGGAGTATCTCGACCTCTTCACCTGCTTCGCCTCCATCCCCGTCGGCTACAACCATCCGAAGATGACCGAGCCGCAGTTCATCGAAAAGATCGGGCGCGCGGCCGTCAACAAGATCACGCTGAGCGATATCTATTCCAAGGAATTCGCCGACTTCCTCGACACCTTCTACCGCGTCGCCATGCCCGACGACTTCAAGTACGTCTTCTTCATCGAGGGCGGGGGCCTGGCGGTGGAGAACTCGCTGAAGGTGGCGATGGACTGGAAATTGCGGCTCAATTACAGCCGTGGCGACACCCGCTACCTGCCGATGAAGGTCGCGCATTTCGCCGAGTGCTTCCACGGCCGCACGGGCTACACCATGAGCCTCACCAACACCGACCCGACCAAGACCAACTTCTTCACCAAGTTCCAGTGGCCGCGCATCCCCAACCCGAAGGTGACCTTCCCGCTGGAAGCGCACCTCGAGGAGGTGATCCAGCGCGAGAAGCGCGCGCTGCGGAAGCTCGAGCAGGTGCTCGTGCGCGAGGGCAACGAGATCTGCGCCATCATCATCGAGCCGATCCAGGGCGAGGGCGGCGACAACCACTTCCGCGACGAGTTCTTCGTCGAGCTGCGCCGCCTGGCCGACGAGTTCGACGTGCTGCTGATCTTCGACGAGGTCCAGACGGGCGTCGGCATCACCGGCAAGATGTGGTGCTACCAGAACTTCTCGATCGTGCCCGACATCGTCAGCTTCGGGAAGAAATCGCAGGTCTGCGGCATCATGGCCTCCGACCGCGTAGACAGCGTGCCCGACAATGTCTTCCACCGCTCCAGCCGCATCAACTCCACCTGGGGCGGCAACATCGTCGACATGGTCCGCTTCCAGCGCGTGCTGGAGATCATCGAGCAGGACGACCTGATCGGCAACGTCAGCCGCAACACCCCGGCGATGATGGAAATGCTCGGCGGCCTGCAGCAGGAGTTCCCCAAGCTGATCAGCAACATGCGCGGGCTCGGTTACTTCGCAGCCTTCGACGTCGCCACCCCCGAGCTACGCGACAAACTCCGCGTCGCGATCCTCGAGGAGGGGGCGATCATGCTGTCCTGCGGCCGACAGACTCTGCGCCTGCGCCCGGCGTTGACGTTCGACGCGGAGGATATCCGTAAGGCGGGCGAGATCCTGCACAAGGCCTGCGCAAAGATCGAAAAGCTAAACGCGAAAGCTCCGACGGCGGCCACGATCAAAACCGAATAAAGGCTCGCTCGCCGGCAACGGCTACCGCTGCCCTCCGGCTCCGTCTCCCATCGTTCGGGGCGTAAAGTCGGAGGGCTTTGCCACCTCCACGCGGTTGCGGCCCGCGTCCTTGGCCATGTAGAGCGCCGCGTCGGCGGCGTGCAGCAGGCGGTGGGGATCGGCGTCGGGGAAATCGGCTGTGGTCGACACGCCGAGGCTCATGGTCACACCCAGGAGGCCCTCGGAGGTGTCCATCGGCGACGATTCGATGCTTCGCCGCACGCGCTCGGCGATGGCGGCAGCATTATCGTTGTCGCAATCGTTGATGACAAACATGAATTCCTCGCCGCCGTAGCGTGACACCGCGTCGTAGGGCCGCGTCGCCACTCTCAGGCGGGAGGCGGTGGCCCGGAGCACCGAATCGCCGGCAAGGTGGCCGTAGGTGTCGTTTATCCGTTTGAAGTGGTCGAGATCGGCCATGATCACCGCCAGGACCTTGCCTTCGCGCTGGGCGCGCGCCAGCTCGTTTTCCAGGATCCTGAATATCTCGTTGCGGTTCCAGAGGCCGGTGAGCGGATCCCGGCTGGCAAGGTCTTTCATCTGATCGCGGGCGTTGATGAGCGCCTCCTGGAGCTCCAGAATCCGCCGGCCGGCCCTCAGCCTGACCCTCAATTCCTGGCGGTTGAACGGCTTGGTGACGTAATCGTCGGCTCCGGCATCCATCCCGGTAATCAAATCCTCTCTCTGGGTCTTCGCCGTCAGCAGAACGATATAGGTGTACTCCCCGGCCTCCTTCTGTCGGACCCGGCGGCACAACTCCAAACCGTCCAGTTGCGGCATCATCCAGTCGAGGATCGCAAAACGGGGCGCGTCATCTCCCTGCAGCGCTTCCCAAGCCTTCTGCCCGTCATGACAGACGACTACCTCATAGCCCCACTTGCTCAGCGTGGCTTCGAGCAGCCGGCGCGATGTTACGTCGTCTTCGGCAATCAGTATTTTCATCAGCCCGATCCGTTACCGTTTACCGTTTACCCTTTGTGAACGATCAAGGTGCTAAACTCGTTGCTGTGCGACCGGCAAGAGCTTCGCCGGGCAACCCTCTTCATTCGAGCTTGTCCATCCAATCTGCGCCGGAAAAGAAGGCTTTCATGCCTTCCAACTCCGCATCCAGATCGTCGAGCAGGCGGGCGACCCCCTTGAGATTGCCCGAAATGCCCATCTTCTCGACTTCGATTGCCAACTCCTGCACTCCCTTGAAGGCGAGATTCCCTGCTGCGCCCTTGATGGAATGAGCCCTGGCTGCGGCGGTCTCCGCATCGCCCTTTTTCACCGCCTGCTTCATTTCGGCGAGCTGGCTGGGAAAGTCGTCGAGAAACAGCTCGATCAGCTCGGCCAGAAGCTCCTTGTCGCCCCCCACCGCTTCCAGGGCCGCCGGGAAGTCGATCCCGTGAGCCCTGCCGTCCGCCGTGCCTTCGGCCTGCTGTTCGTAATCTTCGCCGAGGCCAATGACCTTATCGATCACGGTGTAGAGCTCGCCCGCTTTCATCGGCTTGGAGATGTAGCTGTCCATGCCTGAGCGCAGGCACTTCTCGCGGTCGCCTTCCATCGCATGGGCGGTCATCGCGATGATCGGAATGTGCTCGCCGCTGCGATTCTCGCGGCTGCGGATCGCGATCGTCGCGCCGATTCCGTCGAGCTCCGGCATCTGCAGGTCCATCAGCACGAGGTCGTAGCGGTCCTTTTCCAGGGCGGCGACCGCCTCGTTGCCGTCGCCGGCGACGCTGACCTGGTAGCCGCGCTTCTCCAGCATCCGCCGCGCCAGCTTCTGGTTGACGGGATTGTCCTCGGCAATCAGGATCCGCAGCTCGTGCCGGCGCTCACGCAGGGTGTGGCGCGTCACCAGCCTGCGCCCTTCCTTCTTTTTCCCGCTTTCGCTGATCACGGCCATGATCGCCTCGAGAAGATCAGATTCCTTGACGGGCTTGTTGAGATAAGCCGATATGCCCAGATCACGGCAGCGCGCGGCGTCGCCCCGGTTGCCCGCCGAGGTGATCATCATCATCTTCGGCTTCCCAAAGCCGGGATCGCCGCAGATCGCGGCTGCCAGCGCGAATCCGTCCATCTTCGGCAGAAGGGCATCTATCAAAATCAGTTCAAACGGCTCACCGCGTTCTGCAGCCTTGCGGATCATCTCCACGGCCCGCTCGCCGTCGGTTGCTTCATATGATTTCGCGCCCCAGGATTTGAGCTGCTCACAGAATATCTGGCGGTTGGTGGCGTTGTCCTCCACCACGAGCACCCGCATGCCGATCAGCGCTTCGACCTCCATCACAACCGGTTCCGTCTCGGGATTTTCATCGATTTTGAAGTTCGCCGTGAAATGGAATGTGCTGCCGCGGTCCACCTCGCTCTCGGCCCAGATGCGGCCGCCCATCATGTCCACCAGCTGCGAGCAGATCGAGAGGCCGAGTCCCGTGCCGCCGTGCTCGCGCGTCGTCGAGCCGTCGGCCTGTGCGAAAGCCTCGAATATCGTCTCCAGCTTGTCCGCCTCGATCCCGATCCCGGTGTCGCTGACCGCGAAGTGCAGCATCGCTTCCTTGTCACTCCGCGACTCGACCTCGACCGAGACGATGATCTCGCCTTCCTTGGTGAACTTGACCGAGTTGCCGATCAGGTTGATCAGGATCTGCCGAATGCGCCCGGGATCCCCGATAACCGCGTCGGGCACATCGGGGTGGATGCGCGCGGCGATCTCCAGGCCCTTGCTGTGGCACTTGAATGCCAGGCCCTTGACGGTGTCGCCGATGCTGTCGCGCAGATGGAAGCCGATCGGGTCGAGCTCGAGCTTTCCGGCCTCGATCTTCGAGAAATCGAGGATGTCGTTGATCAGCGAGAGAAGCGAGGTCGCCGACTCCAGCACCATATCCAGGTACTCGCGTTGCTCGTCGTCCAGGTCGGTATCCAACGCCAGCTCCGCCATGCCGATGATCCCGTTGAGCGGCGTGCGGATCTCGTGGCTCATATTCGCCAGGAACTGGCCCTTCGCCACACTGGCTGCCTGGCTCTCGATGGCCAGCTTGTTGGCTCGGTCGATCGCCAGTTCGAGCTGGGTGTTGATCTGAGCGAGCTCCGTGTTGGCCTCCTCCACCTGGTGGCGTGCGCCCACCAGCTCGGTGATGTCCTCGCTGACGAAAAGGAAATGGCTGATGTTGCCGTCGCGGTCGCGGATAGATGTGATCGAGACGAATTCCCAGAACCGCTCTCCGCTCTTCTTGACGTTGTGGTACTGGCCGTGCCACTCCTCGCCGCGGTTTATCGTCTCCCACAGATTCTTGAGTTCATCATCCGAGAGCTCTCCGGGCTGGATGATGCGGGGTTCGCTGCCCAACATCTCATCGGCCCGGATCCCGGTGATCTGGGTGAACTTGGGATTGACATACTCCACCACGCCTTCGGTATTGGTGATCATCACGCAACTGGGGCTCTGCTCGACGGCGCCGGAGAGCTTGCGCAGCGTGTCCTCCATCCAGCGCTGCTCGGTTATGTCGCGGATTATCCCCTGGTAGAGGTTCCCCCCGTTCTTGGCCTCTTCCTGCATCGTCGCGGTAATCAGGCAGTGGATGATCGAGCCGTCGCGCCGCCGCAGGTTGACCGGGTAATCCTTGACGAAGCCGACGCTCTCGATCATCTCCTTGAATTCAAGGCGCTCCTCGGGGTCGGCATAGAGCTCGCTGACATTCATCTTCACCAGCTTTTCGACCGGGTAACCGAAGAGCTCGGCGCCGCTGGGATTGATATCGATCATCAGCCCCTTGGAGGTCGTGGTGTAGACCGTGTCCTTGGAGCTCTCGAACAGCATCCGGTAGCGCTCCTCGCTCTCCCGCAACGCAGCCTCGGCCTGCTGGTGGCGTTGCGCGCGCTCCTGCTCCTCCGCCGCCCGCTGGATGCCGAAAGCCAGCCGTTCGTAGGAAGCCAGGCCGACTTCGCGCACGAAGTAGTCGTTGGCCCCGGAGCGCAACGCCTCGGCGGCGATCTCCTCCGTCCCCTGGCCCGTGAAGAAAATGAACGGGGTCTCATCGCCGCGCTCGCGAAGCTGCTTGAGGAAATCGATGCCGTCCATATCGGGCATCCGGTAGTCGCTGACGATGCAGTGAAACGACTCTTTTGCCAGCTTCACGAGTGCTTCCCTGGCCGAAACCGCCCACTCGATCTCAAGCTCCTTTGAGAGCTTCTTGAGGTTGTACTTCGCCAGCTCGAGATCGTTTTGATTATCGTCTACCTGGAGAACCCTGATCATCCGTCTCCCCCTACCGGAGTCGCTTGGACCGGTCCTCATTAACGCGTTAACCGGATGTTCCTTTCTCGAATCGCATTTTCTTGGAACGAACCGGGGTGTTTTATCAGGACATTGTAACAATAAACCGAATATTTTTCAATTACTTAGAGCATTTGTGCCTACCAGCGATTCGTCCCGGTACCCACCCATGCTTCCTTCAAACCTTCGATTCCAAGAGCCTTTCGGCGGCAGCCCTCATGGGCTACAATTGCTCTCCCTCGAAACGAACTTTTACGGAGATCTGCAGATGACTTCGATATCGCGCACCTGGGCCGGCTTCGCGCTCGGCCTCTCCTTCGACAAGCTGACACCCGACGCCGTCGACGCCGCCAAGCGCTTCCTCTACGACTCGCTCGGCTGCGCCCTCGGCGCCAACCGCCACACCGACGTCGACATCGCCCGCGAGGTCGTGCTCACACTCGGCGGCAATGCCCACGCCACGCTCATCGGCGACGGCCGGCGCGTCCCGGTCACCTCGGCGGCCTTCCTCAACGGCCTCATGGTCCGCGCCATGGACTACAACGACATCTACTGGAAGGCCGACCCGACGCACCCCTCCGACCTGATCAGCGGTCCCCTGGCCGCGGCCGAGTGGAAGGAGCGCAGCGGCGCCGAGCTGCTGACCGCCATCGTGCTCGCCTACGAGCTCGAGATGCGCATGGCGGAGTTCGGCGTGCCCGGCATCCGCGAGCGCGGCTGGCACCACGCCACCCTCACCCAGTACGTCAGCCCCATCGCCGCCGGCATGCTGATGGGCCTCGACGAGGAGCAGCTGGTCAACGCCGTCGGCATCAGCGGCAGTCACGGCTGCACGCTCGGCTCGGTCACCGCCGGCAAGCTGACGATGATGAAGAACACCGTCGAGCCGTTCGCCGTCGCCGACGGGGTGATGGCCGCGCTCCTGGCCCTCGGCGGCTACAGCGGACCCGAGCCGGTGCTCGAGGGCAAGGAGGGGCTCTTCCACTGCCTCGGACCCGACTGGCGCGCCGAGATCCTCACCGAAGGCCTCGGCGAGTCGTTCCGCATCCCGCAGTGCGGCATGAAGGCCTTCCCCACCGAGGCCCTCACCCACACGCCGATCAGCGCTTTCCTCACGCTCATCCGCGAGCACGGCATCGCCCACGAGCAGATCGCCGAGGTCCGCATCGGCACCATCGCGCGCGCGGCCGATATCCTCAGCGATCCTTCGAAGTACCGCCCCGACAGCAAGGAGACCGCCGACCACAGCCTGCCCTTCTGCATCGCCGCCGCGGCCGTCGACGGCGCCGTCACCCCCGCCTGCTTCAAGCAGGAGCGCCTGCACGACGAGCGCATCTTCTCCGTGATCGACAAGATCAAGGTTTACGCCGACGACGGGTTCGAGCAGGCCTTCCCCGCGAAGCAGTGCACCCGCGTCGAGATCACAACCGTGGGTGGTGGAAAGTTCGAGAAGCGGATGGACTACCCCAAGGGCGACGCGCGCGAGCCGATGACCGAGCAGGACCTCGACACCAAGTTCCGTTCACTCGCCTCTGCCTGCATGACCGACGCCCGCATGGACGAGATCAAGCACGCCGTCTTCTCCCTCGACACAGCCCCCGACCTCAAGGAACTGATGTTACTGTTAACCGCTGATAAGTAGGTGAGTACTCTAAAAGTGGTCAGTCCTGGAATTCCAGGACTGACCACTTTTTCTGCATTGATACCATTATAAGATCAGATGTTTTTATCGAAATTTTAATGAGCCGGACACCTTAAATCTAACTGCGTTTTTGGCTGGGATTCTCATTAATTGTCCAGTTTGCGGATTCCTACCCGTTCTTGCACGTCGTTTATATATGCTTAAACTACCAATTCCAAATAGCTTAACTTTTTTCTCTTTTTTCAATGCCCCTGAAATTACCTTATAATAGCAATCGATAACTTCGCGAGCAGTTGCCTGACTAACATCGGCACACTTAGCTACACTATCGACAACCTGTTTTTTATTCATGTCGCACCCTTCTGGTTCAATTCACATTATTTTCCAGAAAACGTATTCTATCGGCGCTCTCTTTTAACTCTTTCTCATATGCAATTATCTTCATTTCCAATAATTCTGTTCTATTTTTTAGTTGCTCAACATCAGGTTTTGAGAAATTTAGATAAGCAAGAAATGCACTCAAAGCAATTCCCAGGATTGTCACTATCAATGTTAATCGCTTCCATTTAGTGCTTGCTTTCTGATTCAGTATGTTGATTCTGTCTTGAATAGAAAGATCTTCAGGCACGTATTGGTAATGCCTGCAATTATTAAGCAATTCATTCTCGCTTTTCTTTGCTTTTTTCAAGCATATTTTTTTTACTACAGGAAGAAGGCAGCTTAAATCACCATTCACTGATTCTATGCCTCTTTCCTGTATGTCTCGTATAATTCTACGCACACCACTATCAACGTTATCAATAGAATGTTCCTCCCAATAAAAAGCGCAGTGGTTCGAGCAGCCAGGCATTTCATGCCTCCTTAGAGCAAAGAAAATAGATTGCCTACTGGCAGAGCATAGCAATCTCGTATAATGCCTAACACACGTGCTGCTGATTGAGCTATTGGCTATTATACTAAATAATGCAGGAGAGTCAAAGCTGAATTATATATATAATGTCTGCGTTTGCTAATAAAGGAGACCAAGAGAAACGGTTAAGATAATTGGCTATATTAGTAGATTATTTATCTCCAGTCTCCTCCGATATCAGCTCTATGACGTCAATATTTCCCGCATTCGTCTCGAACGGCTTGCAGGAAAGCTATTATTAATCCATTACCTGTTCGGGTGGTCCTTCTGCTTCTCCCAATGCTCCTTCAGCCTCTTCCGCGACTCCAGTAACTCGTCGTCGTAGACCGTGGTGACGATCTCCGTGTTGCCGACGACCTCATGCTTGCGCTTGCGCTCGAGCATCAGGGCGTGCGCAGTCAGCACCTCGTCAGTCACAGGAGAAGGCTGGGACTTGAGGCCGCGGACGCGGCTGTATTTGTCGAATTCGTCGCTGCCGTAAAAGTAGATGGACTTCTCGACGATCCGCTCGCCAAGCAAATACGTGTGGAAGGAGAAAACCACGCCGTTTTCCATCCTCTCTTCGAACTCGTCGATCTTGTCCTCCGGGTAGCCTTCGGCCAGCAATATCAGCATCGCCGCCTTTTTCATCGAGTAGTCGTTGGTCAGCGACCAGAATTGCCCCGCATCCTGATAGACGGCGGAAAACTGGCCGATCACCTCGTCGTCCATCAGGCTCAGAGCCAGGCCGCGCCCCGCAACCGCCATCCGCTTGATGCTCTCCAGCTTGCCGGCCGTCAGTAATTCCCGGCTCTCGGTGGCGTAGGCGAAGCGGGCGCTCCCGGGATCGCCCTCCCCCGCGCCGCCGGGCTCTTGCCGGCAGTTGTAGATCGGCCGGTGGAAAAGCCTCTCCCCTGTCTCCGCAAGCTCGCCACCCTTCACGGCCTGCTTGATCAGGGAATCGAGGTCCGGGAAGCGCCACACCCTGATCACGTCGTCAATGCGGTAGGTTCTCTGAAACTCGACATACAACTTCGTGTCTTCGGGCAATTCGAGGTCGGGGTCATCGTAGAGGCTCGGCTCCCACTCCCCTTCTGTATCCACCAGCAACACGGAGGTAACGGAAGTGAAACAGCCGCGCAAGCCGGGCGGCAGCCTGCG
>DATKUA010000056.1:0-2236 GCA_035530855.1 Acidobacteriota bacterium
AGATAGCCGTGCAGAAGGACCCGAATGACCTCGCTGCTCATCTGATACTGGTCAAGAGCCTGTTGAACGACAGCAAGTGGGGCGAAACCCTCGAAGCAGTCGATTTCGCGCTGCAGACGCACGGCCGCAACTGGGAGCTGCACTACCTCAAGGGGCGGGCTCTGCAAAAGCTGGGCCGCCTCAATCTGGCCGCGGCCAGCCTGCGCGACTCGCTCGCGGTCCAGCACCGCGACAAGGTGGGCAGGCTGCTCGGCGACGTCTACAGGGACGCCGGCGACTTCCTCAAGGCGACCGACGCCTACAACACCGCGCAGCGCAGCTACGTTAGCGACCCGACGTTCTTCATCAGCTTCGCCTTTGCCTGGTACCAGTACGTACCGTCGAATGTGGAGAAATTCCACGGCACGAACGAGGGTGACAAGTATCGGCTGGCCCTCGATAACGCCGTTGTTCTGCTGGATGCCGCACGCGTACTTCAGGGTGCCGACCGGGAAGAGATATCCGGGATCTTGGAAGGCATCCAGAACAAGCGCAACCGCCTCGAGAAGGGCGAAACGATGGTCGAAGAATGGGAAATCTTCATCGATCCGGAGACCGGCAAGGTCGAGAAGCGCAAGATCGGTGAGAAGAAGGATTAGTCGAGAGCCCTTTAATAAATAGCTACCTGACGGCCTCGCGCACTGCGCGGGGCCGTTTTTCCATGTACGGCGCGGGGCGGCGGTCACTTTGCTGCCGATGCAATGGTTGCGGTGATGTGCGGCCTGATGGTTGTGGGGCCGACGTTTGGGCGGATTTTTAGCCGGAACATCACCCGCGGTGAGCCTGTCTAATGGTCCAGAGCACTCGAAATTTGTTGACCCTTAGCCTAGGAGATGGAAGCCATGGCTGAGAAGAAAGAAGGGAAGACCTGCGCCCGGCTAAAGCAGGGACGAGGCAGAGGCTCTCCACCGAACGGGAAAACACTTTCGGGTAATAACGACGCAACGCTTGCAAGCTACAAAGCCATGCTGGGCTCGCAGAACGAAAAGCGTTCGATCGAGAACAGTCTGCTGGTGTCGATAATAATCTTCGGGATGGCACTGTTCGTCACCCTCCCGACGATCGCTCAGAAGTTGCAGGGTCTGGAGCGCGACGACGGCTCGATCGTGATACCTCCGTGGACGGCGCTTCCGGAACTCCCCGATGAGCAGCAGCCGACACGCGAGGTGAGGAGAGAAATCAGTCTGCGCGATTTCGCTCCGTTTCCGGAGTTCGACCGTCCCACCGGTCAAGAAGTGATCGTGGAGGACATCTCCGATCTTAATATGGAAGTCCGAGACGAGATGACCGGAGAGATGGACTGGGATCTGGAGGGGATCGAGGCGCCGGGTCCGATCCTGGTGGCGGGCGACATCACGCCTCCGCAGTTCATCTCGCGCGGCGAGAAGCCTTACCCGCAGAAGGCGAGAATCCTGCGGCGGGCGGGGATGGTGAGGATTGAGGTGGTGATCAGCAAGGCGGGGACGCTGGAGACGATCGAGGTCTTGGAGGAGGAGCCGCCGGGATTTGATTTTGGCGAAGCTGCGGTGACATATCTGAGGCAGTGCGAGTGGAAGCCGGCGTTGCAGAACGGCAGGCCGATCTACGCGCGCTACATATTCACCTTCCAATTCACCCTCAAATAGAGTGTAATATCTTTAGCCCCCGTGCCCAAACCAGAGGAGGAAAGAAGATGAGCGTAAAACGCCATAAGGGATTAACGATGGTGCTGGCAGCGGCACTGATGGTGGCCTTCGCAGCAAGCGCGTTTTCCCAGTCGGGAGAAGAAGCCCTCGCAAGCGCCAAGTCGGCGTTCAAAGCGAAGCGCTTTGCCGACGCCGTCACGAACTTCAAGATTGTCACCGAGGAGTACCCGGACTGGAGCTTCGGCCATTTCTATCTCGGCCTCTCCTACAAGCAGACCTCCGACTATGACAACGCCGCACGGTCGTTGAAGAGAGCCCTCGATCTGGCCAACAACGAGAACGAGCTTTTCGGCGCCTCGATGGAGCTCGCCGACACCTACTACCGCAAGAAGGATTACCGCAATGCGGTGAAGTACGTGACCGAGGCGGAAAAGTACAAGGGTGCCAATCTGTTCAACAGGAACCAGGGCAACATGCGCACGATCGAAGGCATCAGCCGCTATCACCTGGGGCAGTTTCAGCAGAGCATCGACGTCTTTAACAGCGAAATCAGATCGGGCCAGGCAAGCGCC
>DATKUA010000057.1:0-15600 GCA_035530855.1 Acidobacteriota bacterium
ATATCGCAGTGGAATTTCTCCAGGGCGAGCGAAAGCAAATACAAGCAGGATCCCGTATTGATGCTCTTCGGCGAACTCGACCTCACATTCGTCTGCGGCGTTATCCTTTCACTATTCGCAATCCTCTTCAGTTACGGCGCCGTCAGCGGCGAGAAGGAGCGCGGAACGCTGCAATTGATCATCTCCAATTCCGTCAAGCGGACCAGTGTCATACTCGGCAAGCTGATTGGCCTCTTTTTCCCCCTCGTCTTGATCCTGCTGGTTCCGCTGTTACTGAGCATCGCTATGCTGATGCTCGCGGCGGACTTCACCCTCAGCCCCAATGAGTGGCTGAGGCTGGCCGCGATGACCGGATCGATGCTGCTCTATCTGCTGGTGTTCCTGCTGATCGGCCTCGCCGGCAGCGCGCTCACCCGCAATAGTTTCAACAGCTTTGTGCTCTGTCTGCTGGTCTGGGTCTGCAGCGTGGTGGTGATCCCGAAGATCATGGTTCACGTGGCGCAGCAGGTCAGTCCCTCCATGAGCTACCAGGAATACATTGAAATCTTCAGAAAATTTCGCGTCGAAAGCCGACATTCCTATGAGCGCCTGATGCGGGAATACCTGCAAAATCATCCGATGAAGGAGGAGGATTTCAGGCAGAGAAGCAGTGAAGTATTTGAAGCGGTTAATAATGAAATCAACAAAGAGAGAGAGGAATTCTTCGCGGAACTCACGCGTGAACAACGGCGAAGGCGTCAGGCGATGCTCAACTCGGCAACCGCGCTTGCCTCCATCTCACCCACCTCCTGCCTCGACTTCGCGCTCCACTCGCTCTCCAACACAGGACCGCAGATGCTGGAGATGTTCGAGGAGAGTCTTGACAATTACCGGCGCGATTTTATGAGCTATGCCGAATCGGTGGCCGAGAAGTACGAAGAAGAGGCTGACCTGGAGGGCATGATGAGCGTTCGAGTTGGCAGGGACAAGGATGGCTATGTGGAATTCACTTTCAATGAAGGCGCTTCCGACAGCAAGCTCGATCTCGCCGGCATGCCCGTCTTCGCCATGCGCCTACCCGGCGCGCCGCAGATGATCGCACGAGCCCTGCCCTGGCTCCTCGCGCTCGCCCTCATGGCGGTCATCTTCTTCGCCGCCGCTTACGTCGCCTTCCTACGCTACGACGTGCGCTAAAACAGGAACTAGTTGTCGTCAGCGAAGGTATCGGTAGCCGCCGGCAACGCCTCTCTTGGAATAGACAATCTGCCACAACTGGACCTTTCGGGAGCGGAATGCTCCGGCGCAGGAAAGCAGGTAGTATCTCCACATCCGGTAGAAGCGTTCGCTGTAGTTCTGCTTGATTTCCTGCCGGTTTCTCTCGAAGTTGCCGTGCCAGGCCATCAGGGTCTTGTCGTAGTCCGCGCTGAAGTTGTGCCAGTCTTCCATCACAAACAGGCCCTCGGCCGCCCGCGACAACTGCGCGCAGGATGGCAGCATCGAATTGGGGAATATGTATTTGGCGATCCATGGATCAGTGTTGATGTCCGACTTGTTTGAGCCAATCGTCTGCAGCAGGAACAAGCCATTGCCGTCGAGGCAGCGATGGACGGTCTCCATGAATCTCCGGTAGTTCTTGTAGCCCACATGCTCAATCATGCCGACCGAAACCACCTGGTCGAACGGCTCATTCAGGTCGCGATAGTCCTGGAAACGAATCTCGACGTTCAGCCCGCTGCTGAGCTTCTCCGCCAGGCTTACCTGTTCCCTTGAGACGGTGATACCGACGGCCCCGGCATCATATTTCTCGGCGGCGTAAATGACGAAGCCCCCCCAGCCGCAGCCGATGTCGAGCACCCGCTGCCCGGGCTTCAGCCCAATCTTGCGACAGATCAGGTCCAGCTTGGCCTCCTGGGCTTCGTCAAGGTTCGATGCGTTCTCCCAATAGCCGCAGGAGTAATTCATCCTCCGGTCGAGCATCAACTGGTAGAGATCGTTGCCGGTGTCGTAATGCCTCTCGCCTATCTGGAAAGCCCGCGATTTCTTCTGGAGGTTGAGGATTCTGGCCCTTATCAAATCCGCTATCAGCGAAAGGCTGATCATATTTTCCAGGCCTGCACTGAGGA
The DNA here is from genome assembly GCA_035530855.1 of Acidobacteriota bacterium. Classification (GTDB taxonomy): domain Bacteria; phylum Acidobacteriota; class DATKUA01; order DATKUA01; family DATKUA01; genus DATKUA01. The sequence goes on from DATKUA010000057.1 coordinate 2,103, forward strand.
TTTTGTAAAAGAACTGGTCCAGCCTCTCGCAATCCCACCAGCCGTCCATGTAGGACTCCCCCAGACCGAGCGAGCCCTGTGCCAGGATCCTCCTGTAGAGGTTCTCGTTGTGAACCTGGATGTCCCATGGTTTGACGCCGTTGATCTCGACGCCGGTTTTTCTGAGGATTTCCTCCGCTTTCTTTTTATAGGATCGATAAGACATCGCCAGCCACCTCCAATCAGGACGACTAGGACTTTCTGATCAGACGTTTTTCCAAGACGCGGATTCAACCGCAACTCGGGGCGTAATCTTTTCGCAAGTGGATTTGTCGGTAGCTCATTGTAACCGATTTGACCCGGCCGGCAAAGTCCGGGTGAGAAATCACCTGTTACACCGCCGCCCTCATCGCCTGCCTCCACCGCGACGTCCGCTAAAAGAACGATCGCTTCCCCTCAAATGTCAACCAGATGACTTCTAATTCAGTCTATACTAGAGAATCATCGCCAAGGGGAGGAGTTCATGATCAGACAGTTCATTTACAAAGAGATCGTCGAGAGCATGAGCGGACCTAAATTCCTGATCACGCTCGCCATCAGCACAGCCCTGATCATCATCAGCGTCTACAGCGGCTTTCTGCTCTATGAAGCCGAATCGAAGTGGCACGCTACCGCCGTGGCCGAGAGCGACAAGGCCATGATCAATGCCGGCAGCTACGGCGTATTAAAATCATCCGGTGCGAAGGCGATCCGTCAACCTTCGCGCATGAGCATCTTCATCAAGGGTGTCGACTCGATAATCGGCAAGGCGGCCAAGGTCGGCGAAGAGCCCGAGATCGTGCTGCGCGACAGCCGTTTCGGCCTCAATCCGGTCTTCGCCACCTTCGGCGAGCTCGACCTGGCCTTCATCGTCAAGATGATCCTTTCGCTCTTCGCCTTGCTGTTCAGCTACAACGCGATCAGCGGCGAGCGCGAGATGGGGACGCTGAAACAGGTGTTCAGCAACAGCGTCGGGCGCGTCTCCTTCATCGTCGGCAAATCAATCGGCGGCCTCTTCACGCTGCTGGTTCCCTTCATCGTCCCGTTACTCATGTCACTGCTGATGTTGATGGTTTTCTTCAACGTCAGCTTCACCGGCGACGAGTGGGCGCGCATTGGCCTGATGTCGCTGGTGTTCTTCCTCTACCTGGCGGTCTTCTACATGGTAGGGATGATGATGTCGGCCCTGACGCGCAACTCATTCGTCAGCTTCCTGCTTTGCCTCTTCGTCTGGGTGCTGAGCGTGGCAATCATCCCCAAAGCGGCGGTCGAGGCCGCGGGCCAGATCAGCCCCGCTCCTTCCATCGACGCGATCGAGGCCCAGCGAGCCTCGCTGCGCCGGGACTACTACACGAGCCTCAAGGAAATCACCACCAAGAAGATAAACGACTACATCGCCGCCAACAGCGTTCCCGACCGCGACCAATACAGCCAATTGCGGGGAGAGGCGGAGAGGGAGGCGCGCGAACCGGTAGTCGCCGCCGAGGAGGCGATGCTGCGGGAATACGAGCGGAGGCAGGTGCAATTGTTAAACACCGCAACGACCCTCGCCCGCTTCTCACCCACCGCCTGCGTGATCTTCGCCGCAAACCGGATTTCGGGCACCGATGCCAACCTGCGCGAAAATTTCCTCCGCTCGCTCAGGCGCTACCGCGATGAATTCATCAGATTCGCTGACCAGAAGATTAAGGACAATCCGGAGCAGGCCCAAAGCGGCGTATCCTCCAGCCTCTCTGTTAATGATGACGGCAGCGGCGTACAGATAGATTTCAGTATGAGAGTGCCCGAGTTCACGCTCAACGTTGCCGGCATGCCTAATTTCGAAATCGAAAAGGAGGGGCTGGCCGAATCGGCCGTCGCCATCCTGCCCGACATCGCCGTGCTGGCACTTCTCTTCATCGCCGCTTTCGCAGCAGCCTTCGTCGCCTACCTGCGCTACGACGTGCGATAGCACCCGCAGTGCACTTGATAGGGCTGCCTTACTTCTCCCGTCTCGCGGGATCAATTGATCAATCCGCTCGATTCGCTCGCGTCGACGGCGAGGTCTGCCACACCATAAACATGAATTAGCCGGTGGGGCAGACATTCCTGTCTGCCAGCCTTTTGTTTTTATCTGTATTAGAATACATATCTATGAATTGTGAAAATGACAAAAAACTGGTAGTGACTCAAAGGCGGCTACCTCACTGGTTTCTGAAGGGCTCGACCTATTTCATCACTTTCAGGATGAAGTCAAATTCCCTCTCAATGGAGGAGAGAATACTAGTCCTCGATCACATTAAATCAGGAGACGGCAAACACTACTTGCTCCATGCAGCGGTGATCCTTGCGGATCACGTTCACTTGCTTATTCAGCCGAACGAGGGATTAAAGCTATCGGTGGTCATGAAAGGTTTGAAGGGAGTATCCGCCAGAAAGATCAACCATATAAGGGGAACAAGGGGATCGGTCTGGCAGGATGAATCTTACGATAGGATCGTCAGGCACTATGACGAATTCATGGAGAAACTGAATTACATGTTGATGAATCCCGTCAAAGCCGGAATGACAGATGATCCATGGCGGTATGAGGCTTGGTACTGGCGCGGATGGCAATAAAGATGACTGGCAGACAGGAATGTCTGCCCCACTGGCTAAACTTGGTTTGGCTGGCAGACAATTACACACTTGGTGCGATTAGTGCCGGTGGGGGCCACAAACGGCCCCCATACAGCGGCTTGTCTTGTCTACCGATGGTGCTCTTTCACCCGCAGAGGACGGAGCCGCCGTTAACGTTGAGGATCTCGCCGGTGATGTGGCGCGCCAGATCCGACGCCAGGAAGACGATCGGGCCGGCGATGTCCTCGGGCGGCGGGATGCGCCCGATCGGGATCGTGCGCCTTACCTCTTCCTTGTAATCGGTATCGGAGAAGACTTCGGTGCACATGTCCGTGTCGACCCACCCCGGCGCGACGCAGTTGACGGTGATGTTGTCCGCCGCCAACTCCGGACCCCAGCTCTTGGTCAGCGAGATGATCGCGCCCTTGGAGGCGGCGTAGTGGCTGTGAAACGCCTCGCCACGCTGACCCGCAGTCGACGAGACGAGCACGATGCGCCCCCCACCGCCGCGCTTGATCAACGGCACCGCACGCTGCGTCACCAGGAAGACCGCGCGCAGGTTGATCTCGATCATCTCATCCCAGGTCTCGAGCGACATCGTCTCCAACGGCCCGTCGTTCCAGATGCCGTGGTTGTTGACCAGGATGTCCAGCCGGCCGAACTCCTTTTCCACAGCATCGATCAACGCCGCAGCATCGGCCTCCTTCGATAGATCGCCGGCCACCGCCAACGCTCTGCGCCCCAGGCGCTCGACATCCGACACCACGGCACCGGCTGCCGCTTTATTGCGGAGGTAGGAGATCGCCACATCTGCGCCCGCCTCGGCGAACATCCGCGCCGCGGCTGCACCGATACCGCGGCTACCGCCGGTCACCAAAGCCACTTTCCCGTCAAATCTGATCATTGCCATATCTCATCCGGATCTTCAATTTTCCCTTCCTCTTCAAGTTTCCTGAACTCCTCCATCCAGTTGCTCACATCTTCCTCAGTCACGAAATCGCTGAACATCTCCCGTAACCGCCGGTTCTCTTCCGCAGTCAGCAAACGGTCCTCAGCGACCTCTACGAGTGCGCGGTTGTATTCCTCCATGTACTGCGTGTTCTCTTCGTCTTCCAGCTTCCGCGCCAACAACACCAACATCTTCTTTACGGCAAAGGCCCGGTCGGCAGGCCCCAAACCCTCCTCGAACCTGCTGATCTCGACTTCGATGCTCTTACCGCCCAGGGTGATTTCGATATCGTCATCCAAGGCCAGGAAGAAGTCGGCCATGCCCTGTGGATCAGCCGTGGCTAATAGCATGAAGCCCAGGACAGCCAGGGCGACAATGACACCCACCCCCACGAGAACCCATTTCCACATAGACTACTCCCCCTTGCCGTGTAACAGACAGGCGGACTACCGTCGTCTCAGAGGCCGTACTTCTCGTAATACTTCTCAGCCTCTTCGACCTCGCGACGGTTACCGATGATCAGCGGCACGCGCTGGTGAAGTTCCTCAGGCTTGACGTCGAGGATCGCACGCTCACCAGTTGAGGCGTATCCCCCGGCTTCCTTGACAAGGAATGCCAGCGGCTGGGCCTCATACAACAGCCGCAGCTTGCCGTTGGGATTGACCTTGTCACTCGGATAGAGGAAGACGCCGCCGTAGAGCAGGTTGCGGTGGAAATCGGCAACCAGCGAGCCGATGTAGCGGCTGGTGATCTTGCCGTCGAAACCGCCCTTCTCCTTGAAGAAGCGCATATAGTGCTTGGTCCACTTGTGCCAGCGGTTCTCATACGACTCGTTGATGCTCAGCACCTTGCACTTGTCGGGGATCGTGATGTTCTCGTGAGAGAGCAGGAATTCGCCCATCGATGGGTCGAGCGTGAAGCCGTGGACGCCGTGGCCCGAGCTGTAAACGAGCATCGTCGAGGAGCCGTAGATGATGTAGCCGGCGCACTCCAGCTTGGCGCCCTTCTGCAGGAAATCCTTCTCCTCGGGCATGCCCTCTTCGGTCACGCGGCGGTGGATCGAGAAGATCGTGCCGATCGAGACGTTGGCGTCGATGTTGCTGCTGCCGTCGAGCGGGTCCAACAGAATGATGTAACGGCCGCCGTGGTGCTGCTTCGGAATTGTGATGATCTCCTCTTCCTCTTCCGTAGCGATTCCGGCCACATAGCCGGTATGGTCCAGCGCGTTGATTAGCACCATGTCAGCAAATTCGTCAAGCTTCTGAACCTGCTCCCCCTGCACGTTCACCTTGTCGGTGGCCCCGAGCACTTTCGCCAGCCCCGCCTTTCTCACATGCGAATTGATGATCTTCGCAGCAACCGCTATCTGGTAGAGAATCGTCGAGAGCGCGCCGGTCGCCTCGGGATGCAACCGCTGCTCTTCGAGGATATGGCGGGTATGAGTCATGACTTTTCTATACATGGCAAACCCCACTATGTCTCGGCAGCACTCCCATGGCTGCCGCGAAAAGATCAGAGGACCTGATTAGAAGAGAACGTATTAATAAGATTCATTACATTTTAACAAACAGGCGGCGAGTTGCAACTTTCTTTGAACTCATTGCCCTCGTTTTGCCACATTCCCCTCCGCGGCTCTCCAGCCTGCTCATCCGGTTCGGGGAAAACTGTAATCGATGAAATTATAATACAGACATATTCGGCGCTTTATACGCGGCGGTGAAGACGCCCGGAATGTTGTAGAATCTCTCCTGAGCTCAACGGCCTCCTCCGGAAAAGCACCACGCGGCCCCAATCAAATCGAGGTAACCGGCTTAGCGACATGCCACTTGTGCGAAAAATCGTGCTGAACATCGGCTGGCTCTCCGGAGCGCAGTTCGTCGATTACCTGCTGCGCGCCGTGATCGGCGTGCTCGTCGCACGCTATCTCGGTGTCGAGCAGTACGGCGCGTTCGCGCCGGCGATGTCCCTGGCGCTGATGGGCGCGGTCTTCACCGATCTCGGCCTGCGCATGACCGTCCTCAGAACGGGCTCCACCGATCCTGCAGACCTCCGCCGGGTCACGGGGATCGCCGCTGCGGCGAAAGGGATCCTCATCGCTCTCGTCTACCTCCTTCTGCTCGCCTTCACGGCCGCGACGGGGCTCGGCGGACTCGAGTTCACCCTCGTCGCGATCCTCGGCGCGGGTATCTTCCTGGGCAGCTACGCAGAGCTGTTCACGGCAATCCTGCAGGCGCGCGAGCGCATGGCCCTCTGGGGCGCGGTAACCGTCGGCTTCAGGCTGATTCTGCTGTGTGCGGTGCTGATGGTGGTCCTGAACGGAGGCGACGTGGTGGCGATCGGTCTGGCCTACGCTGCCGCGAATGTCATGGGAGCGCTTGTCGCTCTCGCGATGGCCGGGCTGACGGCAAATCGAGCTGCTGCTTCTAACCACGCGCCCGGCACGCCGGTTTCAATCTTGTTGCGTCGCTCGCTGCAGTTCGGCGCGGCCGCGGTGCTGATGGCGCTCTTCCTCCAGGCCGACATCGTGATGCTGCGGTTGCTGCTGGGCGAGGCGGCCGGCCGCTACCAGAGCGGCCTCTACGGGGTAGCCTTCCGGCTGATAGCGCTGCTTTACGCCGTCCCCATCGTCGTGCAGTCGGCGGTGATGCCCCGGCTCTACGGCTACGCCTCCGATCCGGCACGGCTCGGCAGAGCCTATAGCGTGCTTTTCCGCTGGTCGCTGGCCGTCTCCGCCGCGCTTTCCGCGGTGGCGGCGGCCTTGGCACCGATCCTCGTGGTGCTGCTTTTCGGTGAGGAGTTCGGACCCGCCGCCCCGGCTTTCGCACTGCTGGCGGCCGGCCTCTGGCTGCACCAGCTCAACTACGTCTGCGGCGACACGCTCTACGCGCTCGACTTGCAGGCATGGCGCGCATGGTCGCTGGCAGCTGTAGTTGCGCTGAACATCGGACTCAACCTGTTTATGATTCCGGCCTTCGGGGCGGTCGGGGCGGCGCTCAGCACGCTGATCGCTGAGCTGCTGTTGCTCTTACTGCTCTATGCGGCGGCTCAGAGGCGCGTCCCGCTAAAGTCGGCCGCCACTTTCACCGCACCTCTTGTTCTCAGCATCCTGGCCGGGATTTGCCTGTGGGCTGTAAGCTTGATCTCGCCGGCATTTATCCAATTGCTACTTGGGGCGGCGGCAGTGCTGGCTGTTCCAGCGCTCCTGTTGGTTTTCCGCTACCTGCGATTATCCGATATATTCCAATCCGGCAACCCGGAGGAATGACATGGCGCGGAATGGCAAGCTGAAAATAATTATGATCTCCGCCGACTTTTCCATTCCTCCGTACGGAGGCATCGCTTCGCATCTCTATGGATTGTGCTCCGAGTTGATGGAAATTGGCCACGAGGTCTCGCTTGGAATCCCCGGATATGGGGAGGTTGGAATCCCGGAAAACTATGAAGGGATCAAGCTGATTCCTCTGGGCAAGGCCACCGGACCGCGTTATGTCCGCTTCTTCACCAGAATCCTTTCAGCCAGGCGCGCTCTTGCCGGGATTATCAAGAGAGAAAAACCGGATGTCATTCACGTCCACGATCTTCTCACCGGTCCCCCGACTGCCAAGGCATTCTCCAGATCGACCGCCTATGTGTTCACCAGCCACACATCGGTATTCACTGCCTGGGCGCGTAAACCGTGGGGCGGATTTCTGCTGCGGCGCCTGATCGGCCGACCTCACGGCGTAATTGCCGCCAGCCCCCTGCTTGAGGAGCGTTCCCGCATCCTGCGATCGAGATTCCTGGAGTACATCCCGAATGGCGTCGACATCGAGCAGTTCCGGCCCTCACCTGTATCCGGGGATCTGCGTGATGCGCTCGGTCTTGCGGCGGATAATCCCGTCGTGCTCTTCGCCGGACGCTTTCACCCTGTCAAGGGGTTGCCGTTGCTTTTCAAGGCCATGCAGGAAGTGCTGCCCCATTACCCAAATGCGCGACTGGTTGTGGCCGGAGGCGGTAACGAGGCTGAAGAAAGCAAGATCAAGGCGGAGCTTACTTCCTGTAATCTGAGAGCGGCGGTCATATTTGCCGGCAAAGTGCCTCACGAAAATATGCGGGATTATTACTCGCTGGCGTCGATGCTCGTACTGCCTTCACAGATGGAAGCGACAAACATCGCCGCGATGGAGGCGATGGCCTGCGGGATTCCCGTCGTCGCCACCGCAGTCGGCGGCATGCCGGAAGTCGTTCAGGATGGAGAATGCGGATTTCTTGTCCCGCCGGGGGATCAGACGGCCATGGCAGGTGCGATCAAGAACCTGTTAAGTGATGACGGCGCGCGCGGGAAAATGGGTGAAGTTGCGCGAAAACGGGCCGTGGAGCACTTCGCCTGGCGGAAAATCGCTGAACGAACTGTACAGTTTTACGAGCAGGTCTTGAAAAAACTCGATGGCGGAGAATCGGGATGAAGATCCTTTCCTTCAGCCACGACGGCAGTCTATACGGAGCCCAGCGTTCGCTCATCGGCCTGCTCCACGGCCTGCAGCAGCGTGGGCACGATGTGTCGCTGGCGATCCCCAACGCCGGCCCCCTGGCCGACTACGCCCGTGAACAGAATATCAACGCGCAGGTCCTCCCCTACCCGTTCCTGTCCAGCAAACCGCTGCGCGCACTGAACTTTATCCTGCGCTACCCGGGAGCCGCACGGCGGATCAGAAAGCTCGTTCGCAAAACGCAGCCAGATATCGTCCATTTCAACACGGTCGCGTGTATGACCCCTGCCGTCGCACTCAGGAAGAGCCGGATCCCACGTGTCTGGCATATCCGTGAAACGACTGTCCCCTTCATCAAGATAGTTACCGGGCTCATAAAACACTGGAGCGACGCGGTCATTGCCAACTGCCGCTTCAGTGCTAAGGCCTACCCAGGACTGCTTGATCTGCAAAGCACCCGCATCGTGCACAACGGCCTGGATCTCGAGGCTCCCGACGTATCGGAGAGCGAAAGAGTCCGAGCCGAATTCCGCTGGTCCGAAGGTGACTTCGTCGCGCTTTTCGCCGGCCAGTTGCGGCGTCACAAGGATCCGATTGCGCTCGTGAAAGCGGTGGCGGCGGCACGCTCACAGGGAGTCGCCGTCAAGGCGTGCATCGCGGGCGACGGGCCCGTGCTCGGCGACCTGATAACTGAGGTCACGAGACACAATCTGGCGGATTCGATAGCTCTCGCGGGCTTCCGTGAAGATCTGCCTGCTCTGATTTCCGCCGCGGACATCGTCGTCTGCCCGTCGCTGGTTGAGCCGTTCCCCAGGATCGGGTTGGAGGCCATGGCGCTCGGCAAGCCGATGATCGCCACGCATGTCGGCGGCATCCCCGAGCAGGTGGTCGACGGCGAAACGGGCATCCTCATTCCGCCCGGAGACACCGCGGCGCTCAAGCAAGCCCTGATTGAGCTTGCGCAAAACCGGGAAAAATGTGAGGCGCTCGGCCGGGCCGCGAAACTAAGGCACGGCATGCACTTCAGCGAGAGCGTCTACGCAGGCGGCGTCGAGGAAGTGTTCAGGAAATTGCTGACGGATCAGTAGTCCTGCGATAACAAATCAAACACGGAACCTGTCAGGAACTATCGCTACCTGCCCGGTGGAATCGCGATTATCTGCCAGGCATAACCGTCATCCGCTTCCGGAGCCGGACCCTTGGCTATCCGGGCAAGAGCTTCGCGATACATGCCGGCGGCTCCATCTCGGAGCGAATCGTCTCCCATCGCTTCCGCCACCAGGCCGAGCTCGTTTAGCGCCGCCAGGTAATTGGGTTCCAGCTCAATGGCTCGATCGAGCAAACCGCGTGCTTTCCGCAATCCGGCCGGGCCCTTCTCCTTCTCCACCGTCGCCGCCAGCAGATAGAAGGCCGCCCGCTGGGGCCACTGCTCGATCGCCCGGTAGGCCAGCCTATCCAGCGTCTCGAGGATATCCTCGGTCTTGGGGTAACCCTTTCGCACAAGATCGAAATAAGTGTCCACCTGTTGGAAGGTTTCCACCCCCCTGCCCGGCAGGCTGGCTTCAGCAGCCTTGAAATTCAGCAGCGCCTGCGAGAAGGCGTAGATATCGCCATCCGCCCGCAGGATCTCCTTGTATGCCGATCCCAGATAGAGCAGCAGGGCGGAATTCGACGGATACCAGCGTTTCAGCTCTTCCAGTTCCGTGACGATACTTCTCAGTTCGGCAACCAGCCTCTGCCGCGCGAAATTCCTGCGGGAAGGATCGAGCGACGCCGGCATTGAGCCGTAATCCGAGATCGCCGAGCTCATTCTCGGCCCGATTTCGCGCATGCGCGACTCGTAATTCAGGGGCCTGACTATTTGGGCGACCGCAAAGCCCGCGAGCAGGACCAGGACCGAAATAACGGCCACAGCCCGTTGACTCAATGCCAGGTCGATGCTGTACCGGCGGCGGAAAAAGCCCGGGAGTCGAGCATCTTCCCCGCCGAACTTCGCGGCCAAAGCGGCAAACAGGAAAAGCGAAACCGCCAGCAGGCAGCGGTTGTGCATGATGTTGTGAACCAGGGAATGGACGAGCAAACCCGAGATGCCGGCCGCGATGCCCAAACGTATGAAGTCGGCCGTCGCGATCTTATCCCGCCCACCGAGGCTCGAAGCGGCCGCGCGGAAGGCCAGAATCGCCGCCGCGACCATCAGCAGCAGAGGCAGTAATCCGACCAGACCCAGCTCGGCAAACGCATGCAGGTAGCTGTTGTGTGCCTTGGTCGGCACGTGCGAATAGTGCACGAGGAACTGGTCCGTTTCGGGCTGGGAGCGGTGCGCCACGTATCTGAAATTATCCGGCCCGACTCCGATCAGTGGATTATCCAACGCCATCTCCAGCGACGATCCCCAGATGCCGATCCTCGTGGTGAAGTAGGGATCGACGGTCAGCGCACGGATATACTGATCGCGCATCGGATTGGGAACTGCTATCAGCACCACCAAGACCAACGCCACGACGACCAGCAGGCGCTTATCCTTCAATCCCAGCAGTCCGGCCACGATCAGCAAGGCCACGGCCATGCCCGCCTTCGATCCAGTCAGCGCAATGCCGACGACATATAGCAGCCCCACGGCTGACAATCCCACTTTCAATGGCCACCGCAACGCGCTGAAGAGCAACAGGGCGATCACCAGAGCCAGGGACAAATTAAGGAAAGCCGCGAGGTTGTTCGGATCGATAAAGCCTGCGGCGGCCCTCAAGACGCCGTCACGGATATTCGGCGAAAGATACTCGGCAAAGTAGCCCGGCAGCGCTTCCCTGTACCATCCGGTGAAGAGATACTGGTGGATTGCGAAAAGCGACTGGATCGCGCCGCTGGCAAGCAAGGCACCGGCAACGACGGGCAGGTAATTGTCGCGCTCGCCCGCCGCCGAACGGGCCGCCCGGTAGCCGAGGCCCAGCAGCAGGAGGCCGCCCACGGCATGCCATGCGGCTATACCGTAGGGGGCGGCGAAACTCGACAACACCGCCGCGGCGAAAACCAGGATACCCAGCACCTCGAATCTCGATACCAGAAAGCTCCTCCTGCCGCCGAGCCAATAATCGGCCAGGGCCACGCAGGCCAGTGCCAGGAGCAGCAACTCGCTGAGCGCCGTGCCGAGGTATTGCGTCGAGCCGCTGAAAAACGGTGTCAGGATCACCAGCGCGACTATCAGCCCCGTCCGCACCCGCCCGAGCGCGGAAGTCGCCGCATGTCCCGCCTCCACCGCCGCCGTCATTCGCCCCGCTCCTCTCTCGGCGCGCCGCCTGCTTCACCCAATGTCGCAATTCTTTGCTGCAGGGCATCGAGCGCGGCCCGGTAATCCCCACTCGTGGGATACAGCCGGGCGGCCTCGGCGACTTCCTCGGTCGCGGCCAGCAGCCTCCCCAGCCTCAGTTGAGTCAAGGCGTGGCTATAGCGCAAGTACGGCAGCCCGGGGCAAAGCTCCACCGCGCGGCGGAAATGCTCCTCGGCCTTGAGCAACAATTCCCTGTCACTCTCCAGCTCCGAAAGATTCTGATATGCGCGCCCCAACAGGTAGTGATAATCGAAATTGCCCCCCTCGACCTCCACAGCGACCGACGCCTGTTCAACCACGGAATGCCATAGATCCACCCTCTGGGCTCGCGACAGGGGATCCAGATCTTTACCCTCGGGAGCCGTGTTGTCCGAGACCTGCCCGAAGTCCGGCTGCAGGGCGGCCTGGGTCACGCGCTCGATACTCCTGTTGTAGAAGTAATCGGCGACGAACCAGCGACCCACCATCGCCATCGCCAGGATGAAGACGCATGTGAGGGCGAGCCTCAGCCAACTGATCCTTCTGCGGCCCGGCGCCTCTTCCACCTCGGCCGGTGCCTCCCCCCGCCGGATCAGCAACCCCAGCAGAAAGGCTCCCAGCAAACCGATGCTGTGAAAGTAGAGGACTATCTCGATGCCGTTGGCGATCAGAAAAACGAACACCGCGACGACGAGCCCGAGCCCCAGCGCGTTCTTCCTAATCCCTCCGGTCCTTTCCACCTCCGCCGTCTTTTTCATCAGTATGTGAATGATGATGCCAACGATCGCCACGACGAGGACGAGTCCCACCAAGCCGAGCTCGATCGGCAACTGAAGATATGTATTGTGGAGGTACTTCGTCGGCCGCACTCCCGGCCCCAGGTAGGGTAGAAAACCGATCTGAAAATTCCCGAGCCCGATGCCGGGGAGCCAGTTCTGGCTCCACATCGCCAAGCCCGCCGTCCAGAGGTTCCAGCGCAGCCGAATCGGGCTGTCGGGCGCCGCCAGGTCCCAGAGGAAATTGCCGCGCAGCGCTCCCACAGCCAGCAGTGCTACCACTGCGACAACCACAACTCCGGCCACACTCCACAGCAGCAGGATCCTGCGTCTGCGGATAATCAGCAGCGCGGATACGGCCGCCGCCGCCAACAGCGAAACCGGCCCGCCGTGGCTCTTGGCCTGCAACATCGCCAGCGCAACCAGAAACAGCCCCCCCGCTATCGGTGCGAAAAATACCGGTTTCTTGCGGTAGTCGAGTGCCAGGGCGACGCCGAGCGGCAACGCCATCGCCAGGAAAACGGAGAAAGTGGTCGGCAGCGCGAATGTCGCGAAAATCCTCTTCTGGGTGAAGATCTGTTGCAGATAGCTTTCGCTGACCGGCATCACCCTGCGGATCAGCTCAGCATCCGGTATCTGGGAGAAATACGTAAAGAGTTGCAGCAAGCCCACCAAGGCGAGAATCACGGCCGTCGCGAAGACGACAGCCATACTCATGCGCAGCTCTCTGTCTCCCGGCTGCGTATCGGCGACGAGCCAGGCTGTCAGCACCATCGACATGATCTGCAGCGAAACCTGGAGGCTGCCGAAATGGTGAATCGAGGCGGTCAGGCTCACCAGCAACGCCAGGCCGAACAGCACGGCCGGCGCGGTCCACTCCGGCGAAAAGGGATAACGGGGTCGCAGAAAAAGCAGGTGGATGGCGGCGAGGCCGAAGATGATCACCTGGGTGATCACCAGGCTGAGGTTGTTGCTCTCACCCGGCAGCAGGAGGTTTAAAACCAGAAAAGCCAAAATGATCCGGAAGATCAGCGGGTTGGTCTGATTCAGCATGGAGGCATTGTAGCCAGCCGCGTGACAAAAAAAAAGACCCCTCCGCCGCGGGGGCGGAGGGATCCATGCGTGCCTATCAGTCGGTAGTGGTCTGAGCGCCTTCAGGATGCTGCACCAGGCGGCCGTTGCTGTAAATGATGTCTTCTTCGAAATGCTTGACGATATACTCGCCATCAACCTCTGCTATTGTCGGACCCACAGCACCATCGGAACCCCAGGACTCGACGGTGAAGTGGCGGCCGGTACCGCTGGAGTCAAACTCGTAGTGCATCAGGTAGCCCCAGCCATCCTTCCTCATGCCCTTGTTCAGGTTGATCTCGACTTCCTCAAA
>DATKUA010000058.1:0-28167 GCA_035530855.1 Acidobacteriota bacterium
TTGTTGGTGCGGAGCCGCGGCGGGACGGTCTCCACCCACCCTGCTTCCAGATCTTCGCGGAAGATCACGAAATATGGTATGCCAACGTTCGCCAGGTCGCCGACAACCTCCTCGCCGTCCTGCGCCGACACTTTCATGCCGGTGTGAAAGCCCTGTGGCGCGGGGATGTCGAGGGAGATTTCGTCGCCGTCGACCGTTACGCCGACGGATCCGGCCTTGCTGGCGAAGCGGAAATTCTCCGGCGTAAGGCCCTCCCTGCTGGCGTAAAGGCCGACGCAACGGCTGCCGTTGTAGCTGACCTCGGCGCTCGAGCCGTCCTCGTTGAAAAGCATCATGGCGAAGGGGAACACGTCGTCGGCGACCAGGATAATCAGCCCATCGGCTCCGACGCCGCTCCTGCGGTCACAGAGGCTACGAGCCAGAGCAGAGAGGTCGCCCCCGGGCATGCGGTCACGGCCGTCGATGATGATGAAATCGTTACCGCCGCATACAAGCTTCGCGAATTTGATCGACCTCATGCGCAACACCTCAGATTTCGGTCATCCTGGTGACCAGCCGTTCGAACTCCTCCCGTATCTCCTTGAGGTAGAGCAGGGGATCGAAGGCTCCCGCTTCGATCAGCTTCAGGAATTGCTCGGCCATGTGCGGATCGAACTGGGTGCCCGAATATTCGCGGACGATATCCATCGCCCGGTCGACGGGCATCGCCGGGCGGTAGACGCGGTCGCTGGTCATGGCATCGAACGCGTCGCAGACCGTCATCAGACGCCCTTCTTCCGGAATGTCCTCACCCTTTAGTCCGAATGGATAACCCTTGCCGTCGTAGCGCTCCTGGTGGAAGAGGATGCATCCGACCGCGACGGAGGGGAGATCGCTGTGCTCGACCATCTCATAGCCGATTTCCGGGTGGAGTTTCATCAATTCGAATTCCTTGAAGTTCAGCGGTCCCTTTTTCTTGAGGATTTTATCGGGCACGCCGATTTTGCCGATGTCGTGTAGCGGCGAGCCTATCGCCAGGTCTCTGATGCGATGTTCGGGCCAGCCGCAGCTCTCCGCCAGGGCCACCGAGAAAAGGGTTACCCTCTCAGTGTGGCCGCGGGTATAGGTGTCGCGCGCTTCGATGATGTTGCCGATTGCGAAAATGCTTTCAAACTGCGATCTGCTCAACCTGCCGTATCTGTCCACCAGCTCGCGTGTTTGATCGACGACCATCGATTCGAGGCCCGCCTGATAGTTGCGGTTCTCGCGGATCAACCGCCTGCGCTCCATAGATTTTTTGACATTGAAGACGATCTCCTCGGAGCGGAAAGGTTTGAGGATATAGCTGTCAATGCCGAGCCGGAGGCCCTCGATCACGGTGTTCATCGTCGAGTAGCCCGTGATCACGATGATGCGGGAGTCGGGCTGGATGCCCGAGACCTTGCGCGCCAACTCGATTCCGTCGAGGTGCGGCATCTTGAGGTCGGTGACCAGCAGATCAACGTCGACGCGCTTTGCCGCTTCCAGCGCTTCGAGGGGATCGGCAAAGGCCAGGCAGTGATAGCCTTCCCTGCTGAGCGTTTCGCAGATGGTTTCGCTTAGTCCCAGGTCATCCTCGGCGATCAGTATCGTCTCTTCCATCATGATCCGGAGTCTCCGATGGCGATCAGGCTATATGGGAATCCTAGCAATGCTTTGAGCTTGCGGCAAGGCTGCTGGTTGCAAGCATCTCGACATGGTATGATTTCGATCTTCACGGGGAAAATAATCGTAATTATTCTTGTAGGCTTCTGATATGAAGAGCGAAGGCAAAGACAAAGGCCGGCAGGGGAAGGGTAAGTTCGGCCGCGTCATCAAGCGAGCGCTTGAGCTCTACGCGAAGTACACCTCCGGTTTGCAGCGGGGTGACTTCAAGAAACTCTTCACGCAGGAAACCCGGGGGATCTTCCAGCACTTCGGCGGGGAGGAGGACAAGAAAGAGAGCGCGGGAGGCAAGATCCGTCGTGCTTTCAGGGCACTGGGCAGGGTCTTCTGGGGTTTTGTGCTGGCGCTCTCGCCGGCCAGGCGGATTATTTACGGCATTGCCTTCGTGATCTTCGCGATCGCCTCGGTAGTGATCGTCACCTCTCCGACCGGCTCGGCTATCCGCGAAGACGTCCCTGTACTGCTGATCTACGGTTTCATCATCGTATCCTTCCTCCTGGCGCTCGAGCTGGCCGACAAATTGAGCGCCCGCGACGAGATAGAAATCGCACGCGACATCCAGCTCTCGCTGCTGCCTCCCCGCGACCGCAAGCTGCCGGGCTTCGAAGTCGCCAGCTTCACGTCGCCGGCCAACGATGTGGGAGGGGATTATCACGATTTTGCTGAGGCGGAGGGCAAAACTTGCGTGGCCATCGGCGACGTGAGCGGCCACGGTCTCGGCGCCGGGCTGGTGATGGCGATGGCCAAGAGCGCCTTCCAGGCGCAGCTTCTCAATGATCCGGGGCCGGCAAAAGTGCTCGCCACGCTGAACACGGTCGTCAGAACAGTGGGCGGCTCGCGGACGCTGATGACCTTTCTCTATTGCCTGATTGACAGTGAGCGGGGGATTATGACATTCGCCAATGCCGGGCACATATACCCGCTTTTCTCCCGGCCCGGCGACGGCTCGCTGCGCTGGCTGGAGTCGACATCCTACCCCCTTGGAGTGCGCGACCACCTCGACGTGGAGTGCCGCGAGCAGCAATTGCTACCCGGCGATCTGCTCTATCTGATATCCGACGGGTTGGTGGAGACGACTAACACGCAGGGCGAGAGTTTCGGTTACGAGCGCTTTCTCGAGAGCGTTGGGCGACATGGCGGGAGTAATCCGACCAAAGCAATGGAAGGGATACTCGACGACCTTGGGAATTTTGCTGCAGAGGCCCCGCGGGAAGATGATGTCACCATCATCATCGCCCGCTATATTCCCGTCGAATGAGTGGTTTTTGACGAAAAGCTTGGATGGAATACTCGCTAAAATCTTCGTTGGATGTTGTAATGGCGACCATCACTGGCCGCCATTACAGTAATATGGCCACCCATTAAAGGGCACCTTAACCTTGCCGGTAGTGCACCATTATGGACTTTTAGGCGTGAAAGTTAAGGTATGACAAAGAGCTGGAAACATTAAAGTGGAACAATCTTAGATGACGCACACCCCGTTTCAAGGTTATTTTAATATTAATCGCGATTGCAGCGGCAAGTCAAGGGCAAATAGAAAGAAATTGACTTTGGATGTATGTTTTGCAAAATTAAGTAAGGCCCGCGGTGTTTTTGGCCTAATAATTGTGTGGTATTTCTGAAATGATAACGCGCAGAACCTTCGTTTTCGGCGCTCCATTCGCCGGTTTATTAGGTGCTCTCATCGGTTCGGGAGCCACCACCGGCACTGCAGTCGTAGTCAGAGGAGTGGCGGATTCATCATCAGCAGACGGATGGTTTCAAGCCAGAAGAGCGCTCGACATGGGGCTCAGCAGGCTTCTTGGCTCAGAAGCGGACAAAGCCTGGGGATCGATCACGAGCGCCGGCGGTCCCGTTTCAATCAAGCTGGACAGTCGCAGTCCTCTCGCCTCGACCGGAGACGCTCTGGCTGTCGCCGTGCTCGAGGCGTTGTTCGACCGACTTGTTCAACCCTGGCAGGTGACACTCTGGGATAAGCGCGCGTCCGATGTCGGCAGGCGTTCGTGGAGGCTGAAGACCAGGCGCGGTCGCATCCAGGTGAACACGGTAGAGAATTCAAATCTCCGCGGCGGCGGGCAGCCAGGCTACAGCGATGCGATCCGCTATCCCGCCGCATGGCTTGGAGACGAAACGAGACCCTCTCATTATGCCTCGCTTCTTGATCCTGCGCCGGCCACGCTAATCAACATGCCCGCGGCGAAGCATCATCCGCTGGTGGGCGTGGATGGAGCGCTGGTTTCTCTGGCCCTGGGGGCTGTCGATGGCGAAGCCCGATTCCTGGCCTCGACCGAAACTCTCGCTCGTGCCGTGGCGGAAATCTGGCGCCGCAAGCCGTTGCGCGGTCACGCCCTCACCGTGATGGATGCCACGCGGGTAGTCTTCCACGGCGGCCCTGTTGGGCTGCCGTCGTGGGTTTCGAACGAAGGAGCGATCATCGTCGGGACGGATCCGGTGGCGGTCGATGCCGCGGCGCTGGAAATAATCGAAGAAAAGCGCACGGCCACAAAGCTCCCTTCCTGTCTGGAGCAGGGCATGGTTTTGCTGGAGAAGGCGGAGGAACTTGAGATCGGCAAGGCGCGCCCCAGAATAATTAAGGTCAGCATTGCGGGGATTTGATCGCCTGGCGTAAAGGCTTATCTGCGGATTTTACCGGTCATCGGCACGAAGGCCACATATTCGACATCACGCTCGATAAAGCCGCTGCCGGTTCTCGTGATCGTTTTGAGGATCTGGATTCCTCCCTCTTCTCCAACCGGGATGACCAGAATTCCGCCCACCTTCAATTGCTTTTTGAGCGGCTGAGGTATCTTCGGCGGGGCGGCGGTGACGATCACCGTGTCGAACGGAGCGCGCTCAGGCCAGCCGTCGTAACCGTCGCCGCACTTTGTGATCACATTACCGTAGCCCGCCGCCTGCAGGTTGCTCCTGGCGCTCTCGGCCAGGATGCAGTCGATCTCGATGCTGCAAACCTCTGCGCCGATCTCGGCCAGTATCGCCGCCTGGTAGCCGCTTCCGGTGCCGACCTCGAGGACGCTGCTTCCCGGCTTGATTTCCGCCAGCTCAGTCATTAGAGCCACGATGAATGGCTGGCTGATGGTCTGCCCCCGGCCGATCGGCAGCGGGCGGTCGATGTAGGCATGGCGCCGGATTTCTTCGGGCACGAAGAGGTGACGCGGCACCTTCTTCATCGCTGCCAGCACAAGCGGGTTGCTGATCCCGCGGCGCGCGATCTGCTCCTCCACCATCCGCAGGCGTTGCGCCGCGTAATCGTCCTGCGGCCGGGCGAAAATCATCATCGCCGAAAGCGACGCCGCAGCAACCATAAGGGTGATGAAAAGAGGGATTATAGTTTTTCGCATTTAGTTACAATCTAGGTTTGGGTTTGACCCTAGTCAATGTAGCAGCGGCCGCCTATGGTATACTGCGCGGCCATGCCAATACCGGAAGTCTTACTGAAATCGGGCGTCGAAAGGCCGCTGCGGCAAGGCCATCCTTGGGTTTTTTCAAGGGCGATCAAAGAGTTGAAAGGTTCGCCGCAGCCGGGCGACGTCGTGCGTGTGCGGGATAATAAGGGCCGAACAATAGCCGTCGGGTATTACAACCCGAAGAGCCAGATCGCGGTCCGCATTCTCAGCCGCAATCCGGAGCAGGCGATCGACGCCGGCTTCTTCCGCGACCGCCTTGAGGCGGCGATGGCCCGCCGTGCGCCGTTCTACGATTCGGAAGAGACCGATGCGCTGAGGCTGATCCACGCCGAGGCCGACGGCTTGCCCGGATTTGTAGTGGACCGCTACGACAGCTTCCTCGTGGTGCAGTGCCACACGCTTGGTGCCGAACGGCTGAAAGACCTGCTTCTCGATGGGCTGGAGGAAAGCCTTGCGCCACGCGGCATTTACGAACGCAGCGATCTGGGTGTGCGCTCCTATGAGGGTCTTGCGACCGACACGGTCGGTCCGCTGCGCGGCGAGACGCCTCCGGCCACCATCTGGATCAAAGAGAACGGCATGAAGCTGGCGGTCGACATCGCCGACGGCCAGAAGACCGGCTTTTACCTGGACCAGCGCGAAAACCGGGCACTGGTCCGCCGGGTGGCCGCGGGGCGCGATGTGCTCAATCTCTTCAGCTATTCTTGCGCCACCTCTGTCGCCGCCGCATTGGGCGGGGCGAAGAGCGTAATCAGCGTCGACAGCGACGAGGGCGCCCTCGCCCTGGCGCGCGCCAACGTGGAGATCAACAGCCTGACGATGGAGAACCAGGAACTGGAGCAAGGCAACGCGGCGGCATTGATGAAAGAACACCTTGCGCAGGGGAGGCGCCACGACCTGGTGATCCTCGATCCGCCGGCGTTTGCCAAGCACCGGGGCGCCCTGTCCGCGGCGTTACGCGGCTATCGCTACCTCAACGCCAACGCGCTGCGGTTGCTGCGCAAGGGGGGGTTGCTGCTGACTTCCTCCTGCTCGGGGTTGGTGACCATGGAGGAATTCCAGCGCACGCTAGGCCAGGCGGCGACGGACTCAGGTGTAAGTGTCGTACAGCTCGGAGCGTCCTACCAGCCGTTTGACCACCCCGTAAGCCCGGCTTTCCCCGAGGGGCGTTATCTCAAAACCTGCTTGCTGGCAGTGACATCGATCTGAGCGGATAAAATCCACCTGAATATTTGCAGGCGGGAGGCATCAGTCTGAGCGGGACGCGCAACCGGCCCTTCCTGCGGAGATTGCAGGCGTCGATTTCTCAGTCCTTCAGTGCAATGGCGATGGCCTCCGAGATCCTCTGAACGGGTAGAAACTCCAGCCCTTTGCGCACCTCGTCGGGGAGTTGCTCTAGCTCTTCCATGTTGCGCTGCGGGACGATGATTTTACTGATGCCCGCGCGGTGTGCGGCGATCGCCTTGTCCTTCAGGCCGCCGATCGCCAGCACCTTGCCGGTCAGGGTGATTTCGCCGGTCATCGCCACAGTATGGTCGGCGGGGCGACCAGTCATCAGGCTTGCGATCGCGATAACCAACGCCAACCCGGCGCTGGGACCGTCCTTCTGCACTGCGCCGGCGGGCAGGTGGACGTGGATGCTGCGCTCGCTGAACGACTTGGGATCGATGCCCAGCTCTCCGGCGTGT
This sequence comes from Acidobacteriota bacterium, assembly GCA_035530855.1. Lineage (GTDB taxonomy): Bacteria > Acidobacteriota > DATKUA01 > DATKUA01 > DATKUA01 > DATKUA01. Next base: position 6,797 of record DATKUA010000058.1, read on the forward strand.
GCCTTGACGTAAGTGACTGCGGCTTCCGCGCTCTCGCGCATAACCTCGCCGATCTGGCCCGTCAGCTTCAAGCCGCCGGGTCCTGGCGAGTCCAGGGCCTCGACAAAGAGGATTTCGCCGCCGAACTGGGTCCAGGCCAGCGCGGTGGCAACGCCCACCGCATCCTCGGCCGCTGCGCCTTCGCGCTCGAAGGAACGCGGCCCCAGCAGCGAGCGCAACTGCTTTACTGTAACGTGCAATTTACCGGTATTTCCCGAGACGATGCGCTTGGCCGTCTTGCGGCAGACGTTCGAAAGTTGACGTTCGAGGTTGCGCACGCCGGCCTCGCGCGTGTAGTTGCGCACGATCCGCAGCAGCGCTGCGTTACTGAACTGCAGATCTTCGGCGGTCAGCCCCGTCGACTCCAACTGGCGCGGCAGCAGGTGGCGCCGGGCTATCTCCACCTTCTCCTGCTCGATGTAGCCGGGCAGTTCGATGACTTCCATCCGGTCGCGCAGCGGTGCGGGGATGTTGGCCAGCACGTTTGCCGTGGCGATGAAGAAGACGCGCGAGAGGTTGATCGGGAGGTCAAGATACTGGTCGTAGAACGCAATGTTTTGCTCCGGATCGAGTACCTCGAGTAGCGCCGACGAGGGATCGCCGCGGAAGTCGGAACCCATCTTGTCGATCTCGTCGATCATGAAAACGGGATTGCTCATGCCGGCCTGGCGCAGGTTCTGGACGATGCGCCCCGGCATCGCGCCGACATATGTGCGGCGGTGGCCGCGGATCTCGCTCTCGTCACGCATGCCGCCGACGCTCATGCGGGCGAATGCCCGCCCCAGCGATTCGGCTATCGCTTTGCCCAGCGAGGTCTTGCCCACGCCCGGAGGACCGCTGAAGCAGAGGATCGGCCCGCGCACGTCGCGCCGCAGGTAGCGCACGGCGAGGAACTCGAGGATCCGTTCTTTCACGTCTTCCAGCCCGAAGTGGTGGCGGTCGAGGATATCGCGGGCGCGCTCGAAGTTCGTGTTGTCCTCGGTCATCGTCTCCCAGGGCATCTCGAGGATCCAGTCGAGGTAGGAGAGCGCAACGCTGTATTCGGAGGAGGAGGGTAACATTCCTTCCAGGCGGGAGAGTTCCTTCTGCGCTTGCGCGGCGGCCGCCGGAGGCATCGACACCGCCTCGATCCTCTCACGCAACTCCTCGATGCGCTTCTGGTCGGGGTCCTCACCGAGCTCCTTCTGAATCGTCTTGAGCTGGCGGCGCAGGAACTGGCGGCGATGCTGCGCATCCAACTCCTCCTTGGCGATGTCGGTGACGTCGTTGATCACCCGGATGTTCTCGATCTCTCGCTCGACCATCTCCAGGATTATTTCCAGCCGGTGTTCAGCGTCGAGCGCTTCGAGTATCTGCTGGCGGTCGCGCAACTCGAAGGGAATGTGCGTGGCAATCAGGTCGGCGAGGCGCCCCCCGGAATCGGCATTCATCCTGATGATGTCGAACACCTCGGCCGGCACGCGCGGAGCGAGGGAGATGAAGTGCTCGAGACTGGAGAGGATCCGGTCGCAGAGCGGTTTCAGTGCCTTCTCGGATGGGCCGGTGCTGCGCAGCACTCTCAAGCGCGCTGTGATGAAGGGCTCCCAATCGAGGAAAGTTTCCAGCATGATTCTGTCGAGTCCCTGCACGAAGACCTGGTAGAGATTTTCAGACAGCCTCATCTTGTTGAGGATCCGGCCGGTGATGCCGATGCGGAAGAGGTCGGACGCGCGCGGATCGAGCACCTCCTGATTCTTTTGCAGAATCAAGCCGATTAACTCGCCCTTCTGCACCCCATCGATCAGGGCTATGTTCTTGTCGCGTCCTACCTGAACGCTGGCAATCATGTTCGGAAAGACAACAGCGCTCAAAAGGGTAAGCACCGGCGCCTCAGTCACCCCCGAATCCTGCTGCGCCATCGGTTTCTCAGGCCCTGTGAGGCCTCCAGGATCGCTCATTTGGGTTTTCTCCTGCCCCTTGACTGAGTTCCTTGGTGATTAAGTAATTATATAGACCCGTGTCGCCTATTCTAATTCGAGGACGTGCATTATTCAACCGCTAACTTGTTGTAATTAACGAGGTTGTGCCCGGGGGGCGGGGCTCTCTCTCGAAACAGCCGGCTTGCACCAAGCGCCGCCGCTCTGTAATATGCGCATCGGGATACCTGCCCCCGGTTCGGTGCAAAGCGATGATTCGGTTAAACTTGCGTGCCAAGGTGCTTATCTTCACGCTGGCTATCGTGGCCATCCTCTTGCTTACTTCCCATCTGGTCACGAACACGATGGTGGCCAGCGGACTACGGGAGCAGCTTGAGAAACGCGCGGAGATGTCCGTCGGTAACTTCTGGGAATGGCTCTCGTCGAGGAAGGAGCAAATCCTGACGACGGCACGTAACCTGGCTGAGTCGGATACGCTGCCACGCGCTGTCGACTGGACCGAGCCGAACTACCTCGATTATCTGCTGCAGATGCAGCTCAGCCACCGCGAGCCCGAAATGTTGATGGTCGAGAGCACCAAATACGGCTGGGTTTTCCAGACGGTGGATAACCCGATGGAGTACGGAACGGAGTTGCCTCTGCGCTCCTTTGAGCTGCCGGAGCAGCAATGGCAGGGCGGGCTGACCGAGGTGGTGCTCGATGGCAATCGCCTGATACTGACGGTGGGCGTGCCGATTCGCTTCGAGTTGGAGATTCTCGGCCTCCTGACCGTCGGCTCCTCGATGGGCAGCTCCGCTTTGGGCGACATTCGCTCCGCCTGCGGCTGCGACCATCTCAGTATCATTACCGGCGGCGAACTGCTGATGTCAACCTACGCCGACGGTGAGGGTGAGTCGATTCCTTTCGTCCTGCCCGAGGAGCCTGACAGAGACCGGACCTACGACATTAAGCTCGGGGGCGAGACCTACCTCTCGCGAATTCAAAGGCTGCCGTCGGCCACCGGAGAGACAGTGGCGTTGGTGCTGATTCAGTTCTCCAATGCCGAAACCAGGAGGCTGCTGGAGAGCATTTCCAACGCCCTCAACCTCACGGCGTTGGGGGCTTTCATCGTCTTCAGCATAATCTCTGTTTTCTTCTCCGGCAGGGTGACCACCAAGCTCAAGCAGCTCGTCAGCTACGTATCCACCCTGGGTGAGGGGCGCTACGAAGAACCGGTCAATGTCGAGGCGGCCGACGAGGTGGGCCTGCTGGCATCCTCTTTCGAGGACCTGCGCCTCAAACTGCGGCAGCGCACCCGGGAACTTGTGAGCACAAACGAGGATCTCGACCGCAGGGTAAAGGAGATCGGCATCCTGAACCGGGTGATGATTGCGATCGCCTCGAATCTCCCGATGGAAGACGTCTTCGCCCTGATTTCAAAGGAGGCGGGAGCGCTCTTGCCGGTGGCCTATTCCTATCTTGTTCTGCGCGTCGAAACCGAAGCGGACAACGATTGCGGGAAGCCCTCTCGCGGGAGCTTTCGGTTGCTGGCCTGGCACTCGGAGCAGGGTGCGCCCGGGCTTGCGCCGCCGTTGCAAGAGGGAGCCAGCCTGGCGGAAGAGTCGTTGCAACGCCGCGAATTGATGCTTCTCGACAACCTGCGAAAGGACAGCCAGTTCAACGACGAAGCCTGGATGGCCTCGGAAGGACTGCTTTCAGCCTGCGTGCTGCCGTTGCTTTCCGACGACGCGGCTATCGGCGCAATCTGTCTCGCGGGCTACGAGGCTCAGAGCATCGATCAGAACACCCGCAATCTGCTGATGCAGTTGGCAACCGAGATTACCGTGGCGCTTCAACGCATGCGGCTCAACGAGGAGTTGCAGTTGATCGAGAGCCGCCTCAGCAGACTTTTCGATTCGGTCCGCGACGGCATCTTTCAGACCGATCCCAAAGGCAACATCGTATTCCTCAACGCTGCGGCGCAGGCGATGTTCGGAGCACCGGTGGGCGACGACAACCACCTGCAAGGCAAGAAGTTCCAGGAGATGATTCTCGACTCCAAGGAGCGTGAGAAACTGCTCGAGCGGCTCCACGAATTCGGGTATGTCACCAACTTCGCGGCAATTTTGGAGCGCGCCGACGGCACGACCTTCGACGCCGATCTGAGCGTTAACTTCACCGACGGCGAAGTAGGGCAGCGCGGCATTGAGGGAATCGTGCGCGACGTGACCGCCCGTAATGAGCTCGAGCAGCAACTGCTGCGCAGCGAACGGCTGGCGTCGATGGGCCAGATCGCGGCCGGAGTAGCCCACGAGATCAACAATCCCCTCGGCATCGTACTCGGGTTCACCCAGGACCTGCAGACCAACAAGCCGGAGAGCGATGCCGATCAGGAATCCCTGAGGGTGATTGAGCAGGAGACCGAGCGCTGTGCGCGCATTGTCAAGGATTTGCTTAACCTGGCGCGCGCGAGCGAGACAAAGCACGAGCCGGTCGATATGCCCTCGCTGCTCGACAGAACGCTCAAGCTCTACGCCCTTCAGATGCGTGACTGCAACATCGAACTGAAGACGGAGTATTCCGAGGTCCCACCCTTCCTCGGTGACGAGCAGCAGTTGCAGCAGGTTTTCATGAACGTTTTTCAGAACTCCATCAACGCCATGGAGAACAAGAAAAAAGGAGTTCTCAGAGTCGGGCTTGAGCGTGAGGGCAAGGGCCGTGCCGGCAGTTTAGTGGTCACGATAAGGGATAACGGCCGCGGGATTCCCGAGGATCAGATGGATAAAATATTCGATCCGTTTTTCAGCACCCGCAAGGAGAGCGGCGGTACCGGGCTGGGACTGTTCATCGTCCACCGGCTAATTGACGCGCACGGCGGCAGCGTAAACATCGTCAGCAAAGTCGGCAGGGGAACTACAGTTAAAATAACCCTGCCGGCGGAACCGGAAAAATAGTGTCTTGATTTTGCCGGCGGAGGAAGTGTGGTGAAAGCGAGAATTCTCGTAATCGATGACGAGCCGAACATGGTCGCGCTGCTGAAACGTATCCTCGGGCGCGCCGGCTACGACGTGGTGGGTGGCGGCAGCGTGGAGCAGGGGACCGCGCTGCTCGGAGAGCAGGTATTCGACTTGGTCATCTCGGACCTTGCCCTCGGCGACGGCACCGGCATCGACCTGCTCAAGATCGCCTCCCACGGTCAGCCACAGGCGCCCTTCCTGCTGATTACGGCGTACGGGAGCATCGAGAGCGCCGTGGAAGCGATGAAGCTTGGCGCCTTCGATTACATCACCAAGCCGTTCCGGAACGAGGAGTTGTTGCTGCTGGTGGAGAAGGGGCTGCGCCACAGCGATCTCAACCGCCAGGTGAGGCAGTTGCGCCGCGAAGTCAACCAGCGCTACGGCTTCGACAACATCATCGGCAAGAGCAAGTCGATGAGCACCCTCTTCGACCTCGTCGAGCGTATCGCGGCCACCAACAGCACCGTGCTGATTTCGGGCGAGAGCGGCACCGGCAAGGAACTCTTCGCCAAGGCTATCCACTACAACTCTAAGCGCGAGGACAGGCCGTTCGTCGCCGTCGATTGCGGAGTCATTCCCGAGAACCTGATCGAGAGCGAGCTTTTCGGCCACACCAAAGGGGCCTTCACTGGAGCCGATTCAGCCAAGCGCGGTCTCTTCGCCGAAGCCGACGGCGGCACTCTCTTTCTCGACGAGATCGGCAACCTGCCGCAGCCGTTGCAGGCCAAGCTGCTGCGCGCGCTGCAGGAGCGGGAGATCAAGCCCGTGGGCAGCACGGAGACTATCAAGGTCGACGTGCGCGTGATCACCGCCACCAAGGAAGACCTGCGTCGCGCGGTGAACGAGGGGCGCTTCCGCAACGACCTGTTCTACCGCCTATCGGTCATCCCGCTGAAGATCCCGCCGTTGCGCGAGCGCCGCGAGGATATCCCGCTGCTCATCGACCACTTTCTAGAGAAGATCTGTCGTGTCAACAAGGTCAAGCAGTGTGAGCTGGACCCCGCCGTGCTCAACAAACTGATCGCTTACGACTGGCCCGGCAACGTGCGCGAGCTGGAGAACATGATCGAACGGCTGGTGCTGATCAGTACCAGTAATCAAATCGGGCTCGAGCTCTTGCCGCCCGAGATCGTCGAAGAACACGGGGGCGCCGCGATCAGCGATACCCTTTCGAGCCAGATGGCGGGCGCAGAGAAAGAGACGATAATCCAGGCGTTGGAGCGGGCGGGCGGCAACCGCACGAAGGCGGCGAGAATCCTCGGCATTTCCCGCGCAGGCCTCTACAACAAAATGCGGCAGTACGACATCCAGTGAGGGCGGAATCTTGGCCGTTACTGATCTAAAGACGGGCAGCACAATCGGCGGGTGGCGCATTATTGCGGTGCTCGAGGGCGGCGAATGGCCCCGCTATCGCGTCCGGCGCGAGGGCGGTCCCGATGCCGAATTGGTCCTTTTCCCCGATATTCGTGGCCTCGAGGCGCGGGTCGCAGGGCTGGAGGCGATCAGGCACGAGAATATTCATCAGACCTTCAATGTCGACCGCCATGGCGGCCAGGCCTTTGTCGTCCGTGAGCTGATTGCCGGTTGGAGCGTGAGCGACTGGCTCAAGCGCGAGAGGCGTCTTGGCTACGACCAGGCGCTCGGCATTGCCTGCCAGCTTTGTCTTGCCTCCAGCGAAGCCGCCAAGGCCGGATTGAAGTTCCTTGGTTTTCATTCCGGGCGTGTGTTGGTCGACAGCGAGGGTTTTGCCAAGGCCGATCCGGTGAGACTGCCGGTAAGTGACGAGGCGGATTTCCAGTCGCCTGAGGAGCGGCGCGGGGAGGAACCCGATCAGCGCAGCGACGTTTTTCGTGTCGCGCTGATGATCTATCAGATTCTTAGCGGCCGCCTCCCGCAACGGGACGGCTTCGGCGGTGTCGACTATCAACCCCTGACCGCTTTCGATGAAAAACTGCCTGGCAAACTCGACGAAACCCTCCGCAAAGCACTGTCCGCAAACCCCACCGAACGCCACGCCAGCGCCGATTCGTTGCTCGACGACCTGCATCCTCTGTTGATGGGCCGTCCCGCAGCTGAGGTCACGGCTCCTACCCGCTGGTTTGAGGACAAGCGGTTCTGGCTCTATGTGGCCGTCGCGCTGGCAGCGCTGGTGATCATCCTCGGCCTGATCTTCGGCTTCCCGTCGTCGCCCAAGCCATGACGGAACGCGCGCTGAAGGCGCTTGCCTGAGCGTTCCCAGCGCGGTTTAATGGAGCCCTGCCACAGGGGAGGAAAACAAATGACATACATGACGCATCTGGAGTGCACCAAGACGGGGGAGAGTTTCGATCCCGCGATACTGCATAACCTTTCGCCCGCGGGAGCACCGTTGTTCCCCCGCTATGATCTTGCCGCGGCCCGGAAGGATTTTACGAAGGTGGATGTGGCGGCCGGCCCGCCGAGCCTCTGGCGTTACGGACCGCTGCTGCCGGTGACGAACCTGCAAAACATTATCAGCCTCGGCGAGGGCTTCACGCCGCTGCTGCACGCAAGCAGGCTGGGCGGTTCTCTCGGCATGGAGCGGCTGCTGATCAAGGAGGAGGGGCTCAACCCGACCGGCTCGTTCAAGGCGCGCGGGCTTGTCATGGCTGTCAATCGCGCCCGGGAACTGGGAGTCGAGGCGGTGGTGATTCCCTCTGCCGGCAACGCCGCCGGGGCGATGAGCGCTTACGCCGCCGCCGCGGGGATGAAGGCGGTCGTCTACATGCCTCAAGACACCCCCTCCGACTTCGTGTTCGAGTGCAAGGGCCTGGGAGCGGAGGTTCACCTGATCGACGGTCTGATCACCGACTGCGGCAAGATAGTTGCCGAGCGCAAGGAGAGGGAAGGCTGGTTCGACCTCAGCACATTCAAGGAGCCTTACCGCGTCGAGGGCAAGAAGACGATGGGTTATGAGCTGGCCGAGCAGCTGGGGTGGCGTCTGCCGGATGTGATCATCTACCCCACCGGCGGCGGCACCGGTCTCGTCGGCATGTGGAAGGCGTTCGACGAGATGGAGCAGATGGGCTGGATCGATTCGAAGCGGCCGCGGATGGTAAGCGTCCAGAGCGAGGGCTGCGCGCCGATCATCAGGGCAATGGAGGAGGGTAGCGAGCACGCTCGTCTGTGGGAGAACGCCCACACGATCGCCAGCGGCCTGCGCGTGCCCGGAGCGGTGGCCGACTTCCTCATCCTGCGAGCTATCCGCGAGAGCGGCGGCACGGCAGTGGCGGTCAGCGACGAAGCGATGCTCGCCGATTCCTGGGAGATCGCCCGCAAGGAAGGCGTGCTGCCCGCGCCGGAAGGGGGCGCCACCCTGTCGGCTTTGCGCAAGCTGCTCGACGACGGCCGCGTGACGCGGGATGAAGAGGTGGTGCTTTACAACACCGGCAGCGCTTACAAGTACCAGGACAACATGCCTCTCGCGTAAGTCTTCGCAGCGCTTTGGCAAAGAAACTGTGTTTGCGATGGAAGACACCGCTCTGCACCGCTGGGATATCGGCTACGGCGAGGCGGTAAGGCTGCAGCGCCAGCTCCGCGACAGGCTCGTCGAGCGCCCTGTCGATCCCGGCACAGTGGAGTTGATCGGCGGCGTCGATGTGTCCTCTTCGCGCCGCTCACCCGTTATCCATGCCGCGGCGGTGGTTTTGAGGCCTGGTAGCTGGGAGGCGGTGGAGCGCGCGACGGCATCGATCGAGGCTCCCGCCCCATACATCCCGGGTCTGCTCAGCTTTCGCGAGGGTCCTGCCGTGCTCGCGGCGATGGCAAAACTGGCGCGCGCTCCCGACGTTGTGATCTTCGACGGCCAGGGTTACGCACACCCCAGGCGTCTCGGCCTCGCTGCACACCTCGGGCTCTGGCTGGGTCTGCCGACGATCGGTTGCGCCAAGACGCGACTTGTCGGCGAACACGGAGATCCGCCGGCAGGAAAGGGTGAGTGGGTACCGCTGACTGACGGCGGGGAATTGATCGGCGCGGTGTTGCGGACGCGTGAGGGCGTGAAACCGGTTTTTGTTTCGCGAGGTCATCTTTGCGACCTGCAATCGGCCGTCGGCATCATTATGGCTGCTGTCGACCGCTTCCGCCTGCCGGAGCCGATCCGCGCCGCGCACAAGCTCTGCAACGAGGTGCGCCGGGGCGTGGAAACCTGACTTTTCTTTTGCTGTCAGAGTGAATTGACAGTTGTCGGGCTGGAGGGCTACCATCCACTGGTTCCTTTCCGCGAGACATGCCGATGGATGAAGACCTCACTTTCTCCGTGATAATTCCCGCCGCCGGCGTCGGCGTCCGTACGGGTATGCCCGTGCCCAAGCCGTGGCTCGACCTGGAAGGCGAGCCGATGGTGGTGCGCACGCTACGCAAGTTCATCGGCCTGCCGGGACTGCAAAAGGTTGCCTTGGCGGTTCTGCCTGAGGAGCAGCAGCAACGGCAGGATGAGATCGCCCACTACGACCTGCCCATGGAATTCGTCTTTTGTGGTGGCGGAAACCGGCGGCAGGACACTGTGCTGGCGGCGCTCGAAAGCCTGAAGTTGGACGACGACGATCTTGTTCTGGTGCATGATGCTGCGCGCCCGTTCGTCTCACCCGCGCTGATATTGGAGGTTGCCCGTCTGGCCCGGTTCAACCGTGCCGCCATCGCTGCTGTGCAGTCGGAGGATACGATCAAGGAAATAGGCGCCAACGGCATGATAAGCTCCACACCGCCGCGGGAGCGGTACATGCAGGCGCAAACCCCCCAGGCGATGGTCGCCGGTATTCTTCGCCGCGGACTGGCCCTGGCCGATGAGCGGGGGATAGAGCTCACCGACGACGCCGGAGCGGCCGAACTGTTGGGCTTCAAGGTGACGGCGGTGGCCGGCCGCCGCAGCAACTTCAAGATCACAACGGCTGAGGACCTGGCGTTGGCGCGATTTCTCCTGCGCGAAGGCACGCAACGATGAATATCCGCGTTGGTCACGGTTACGATATCCATCCCCTGGGAAAAGGGCGTAGGCTGTTGCTCGCGGGAGTCGAGATCGAGCACGAGTTCGGCCTGGGAGGCCATTCAGACGCCGACGTGATCGCCCACGCCGTCATCGACGCCCTGCTGGGTGCCGCGGGGCTCGGCGACATCGGAACCCTTTTCCCCGACACCGATCCGCAGTACGAGGACGCCGACAGCATCGGCCTGCTGCGCGATGTCGGCAAGCGGCTGCGCGATGAGGCGTGGAAGATCGGCAACGTCGATGTCACGGTCATCGCCGAGCGGCCCAAGCTGGCGCAGCACATTCCCGCAATGCGGGAGAACGTCTCCTCGGCCTTGCAGATCGGCGAAGCGCAGGTTTCGATAAAGGCCAAGACCAACGAGGGGATGGATGCCACAGGGCGGCAAGAGGCGATCGCAGCACACGCCGTGGCGATGCTGCACCGCTTCCTGCTGTTCAGGGAACTCTAGCTTCCGGATTTATCAAGCAACCCCGGCTCAACGAAGTGCGGGTAGAGATATAGTAATCGTCGTGCCCTTGCCGGGCGAGGAATCCAGGGCGATCGAGCCGTCGTGCGCGGCAACCACCTCTTTGACCACGACCAGTCCCAAGCCGGTCCCTCCGGGCTTGCTGGTTATATAGGGAAGGAAGAGGCGGTCGCGCACCTCCTCGTCAATGCCCGTGCCCGTGTCGGCGAAGGAGATGTGAACCGTCCCGTTCTCGGCGAGCGCGGAGGAGACGGCCAGCCTGCCGCCCTCGGGCATTGCATCGACGGCGTTGGAGATCAGGTTGGCGGCCATACGCAGGAGCGATTCGCGGTCGCCGCTGACACCCGGCAGGTCGTCGGCCAGGTTTGCGATCAGCTCGACGCCGTTCTGCTCGGCGGCCCCGTGGAACGAAGCGAGCGCTTCTTTCAAAACATCGTTAACTGCCAGCGGAGCCATGTCGGGTTTGGGCAGCCGCCCGAAGCGGCTGAATTCGCGGGCAAGGGTGTCGAGGCGGTCGGCGTTTTTGATGATATTGGCCAAGGCGGTTTCAAGCTGCGCCTGCACGGTCTCCGGCCCGGCCTCCATCGCCGAGAGAAGTTGCTGGGCGGAGAGCTTGATCGGTGTGAGCGGATTCTTGATCTCGTGCGCGACGGTGCGGGCGAGATCTTTCCAGGCTCGCAGTTTCTCCGCTTGGATCACCTGCGAGACGTCGTTGAGAAGGAGCACCGTGCCGAGGCGGCGGTCATCGGATTCGCGGATGGCGGTGGCCGCGATGCGGTAGGTGATCGGCAGCCCGGCCTGGTGCAAAGTCAGCTCCCGCTCGAGCGTTTTCGCACGCTTCGATTCCAACTCCTGGAGCAACTCGACGGCTGCTTCGCCGCCCTCGAATCGGAATAGGCCCGAGATCTCGCGCCCGACCGCGCGTTCACGGGGCAGTTGCAGGATTTCCAGTGCCGCATCGTTGATTTCGGCGACGCAGCCTTCGCCGTCGACAGCAATCACGCCGGCGTCGACGCTGCGCACCAGGCTTTCCAGCAGGCGGCGGGAGCGCTCCGCCTCCCGGCGCAGCCGCAGCACGGTGACCTGGCGCTCGATGGCGCCGATCAGGTCGCGAATCGAGAACGGCTTGCGGATGTAATCGCTGGCGCCGATCTTCAACGCCCTGATGGTGGCTTCCTCGTCGGCGAAGGCGGTGATCACGATGCCGATCAGCCCCGGCTGCTTGCGCTTCAGCCTTTCCAGCAGCTCAATGCCGTCGATACCCGGCATCCTCACGTCCGTGATCAACAGGTCGTAGCGAACGGCTTCGGCTTTCTCCAGCGCTTCTTCGCCGCTCGAGGCGGAATCGGCCCGGTACGCTGTGCGCCGCTCAAGAACCCGCATGATCTCCTCGCGCAGGTACTCGTCGTCCTCCACCACCAGAAGGCGCTCGGCAGCGGCCGCCGGGCTGCTATTCGCTTTCTCGCTCATTCCCGCTCGCCCGGCTCAACCGGACCCGTGGGCGGAAGCGGGAAGCGGACCTTTACGGCCGTCCCCCTCCCCGGGCTGCTCTCGACATTTATTTCCGCGCCGTGGCTCTGGATTATCCCGAAGGAAACGCTCATGCCCAGTCCGGTGCCCTCGCCGACGGGCTTGGTGGTGAAAAACGGCTCGAAGACGCGCGCTCTCGTCTTTTCATCCATGCCGGCTCCGTCGTCGCGTACTTCTACGTTTACCGCACCTTCGCCGACGCTGGTGGTGAGGCCGATCTCGCCGCCGCTTTTACCGGAGGCCATTATCGCATCCTTTGCGTTTAGCAGTAGATTCATGAACACCTGTTCCAGTTCGCCTGAGCTGGCGCTGATGTCAGGCAATTCGCCGAAATTCGTTTGGATGCGGATGCCGCGCTTCTCGATCTGCCGCCGCACGAGTGCAATGGTCTCCTGCAAGATATAGTTGAGATTCACGGGTGAGCGGTCGCCGAGGCTGGGCGAGGCGAAATCGCGCAGCTTTTGCACGATGGCGGTGCACTGCTCGATGCCTTTGAGGATGACCTTGAGGTCGTCGGGCTCGGCCTTTCCACCCTCGCTGATAGTCATCAGCACCTCTTCGGAGCGCAGGCGGATCGGCGAGAGGGCGTTGTTGATCTCGTGGGCGATGCCTCCCGAAAGCTGTCCGAGCGTCGCCAGCTTTTCGCTCTGGCGCAGCTGTTCCTGGCTCGCCTTGAGCTGAACGTAGGCCTCGTCCTTCTCGCTCAGGAGGCGGCTGATGTCGCCGGCCATGCGCGTGAAGCTCTCGGCCAGAAGGCCGACCTCGTCGTCCTCCGCCTCGATTTTCTGCAAGCGGCCCACATCGCCTTCCCTGGCAAACAGCTCGGCGTTGCGCGCCAGCTGTTTCAGCGGTTCGGTGATCCTGCGCGCCAGGAGCCCCAGCACCGCGACCCCGACGAGGCTGCTGAAGGCGAGCGTGCCGATGAAGAAGATACCCGAGAGCCAGCGGAAGCGATCCTGCTCTCTCGCCTGCATTTCAAGTTGTGAGCGGATTTCCTGGATGCCGACCGAGATTTTGACCACGCCCCAGCGGGTGCCCTCGATATATAAGGGCATGAAGACAGTGACGATGCCGGCGTCCTCGCTCTCGACGTAGGCCGGCACCGTGATGTCCATGTGGTTCTCGATATTGGTTTCCGGGTCGTCGATTTCGCCCTTCGGTCCCGCGCCGAACGGCCGCAGGTTGACGTATCCCGAGTCGTCGAGCAGCTCGATATCCCTGATGATCGAGTTGAAGGTCACCTTTTCCCAGAGGTAGGTGCGCAATGCCGGAATAATGGTGTTGACGCTCTCTTGATCGGCCGGCTCGTAGAGTATTTCCCACAACTCCCGCACCCGGCTGAGGTCGAACACCAGCAATCGCGAAATCGTCAACGCCTCCAGGCGGATGTTATCGCGGTTGAACTGATCCTGGCGTTGGATTTGGTTGTCCAATTCGTAATTCATGAAGGGGAGGAAGAACATCAGCGTGGTGACAATGGTCAGCAGCAGTATTATACCGCTGGCAAAGAATTTTGAGCGCAGGCTGCGGCCATGACCGCCGCCGGCACTCTTCCCCGCTCCGCCGTGCTCAGCGGCGGAGGCTGAGTTCTCTCTCGATCTCCCGCCGGGCATATTCAAGCGCCTGTAGCGGATCGAATCCGCCTTTAATTGTCTCTATCAGAGCGAAGTCCAGTATGTCATTAATTTCGCGCTGGAACGGCCTCGCGCGCAGCCGAACCTTCTCGAAGACCTTGGCGATCTCGAGCATCGACGGGGCGCGGCGTTGCACTTCCGGGTCGCGCAACACATCCCAGCGCGACGGCAGTTCCCCTCGGTTGAGAGCGGCCCAGCGCTGCGCTTCGTAGCTGGTAATCACCTCGATAAAGCGGCGCGCCGCGTCGCGGTGGTGGCTGTAATAGTTGATGCCCCAGCAGAAGGAGCCGATGTTGGAATAGCTTTGCCCCGCCTCCTCGCCGGGAATCGGGGCTACGCCGACCTGGTCGACGGCAATCGTCTGCCCCGGGAGGCCCGACTCGAGGTCTCGCAGGCGGGTGTTCCAGTTGACCATGAAGATCGCAGCTCCCGAAGCGAACAGCCGGTCGGGGGCGGAGTAGTCGTCGAACAGACCAAGCCTCTGCATCTCGCTTGAGGGGGGGCTGATGCCGCCCAGCATCTTACCGATCATCGCCAGGGCGCGCACGTTCTCCGCGCTGTCGACGGCCAATTCCTCGTTTTCATCGAATATGCCGCCGCCGAATCCCCACATGATCGGGTAGAAGTCGTTGATGAACAGCTTGCCGTGGAAGAGAAAGCCGTAGCGCAGGCGCTCGTCCCATGCTTCGCCGCCCTCGCCTTTTTCGGCCAGGATGCTCTCGCATTGGCTGAACAACTCGGCCCACGTCTGCGGCGGCTCGAAGCCGGCGTCCTCCAACAGGTCCTTGCGATAGAAAAGGATATTCCCCTTTGTCTGGAACGGCAGGGCGAGAACAACGCGATCGCCTTTTTCATCCCTGATGCTGGTGACTTCGAGCAGTTCGGAGCGGAACGGCGAGAGGTCGATCTCTTGGCCGTCGTCTTCTTTCCGCCCGCCGGAGATCGGCGCCAGCCATCCGGTGGCGGAGTAGCTTTTTACCCAGGGGGCGTCGAGCAGGTAGACGTCGATTGCCGAGGATCCGGTGGAGAGGCTGAGCACATAGGGCTCGCGCAGAAGCACTTCCGGGATGACCTCGGAGGGCACCGTCAACGCCCGAACCTCGATTCCCTCGAGCTGTTCGATCGGGCTGAGCGCCTCCAGGATCTCCGGCGTGGGATCTCCCGTGACGTAGGTGTAGGTCAGGGCGACCGGTCCGGCCGAACTCGATGAGCCGGTGCAGGAGGCCAGCACGGCGACCACGGCGGAAAACAGGATGCCTAAAACAACGCGCCTCACCGGGTGGCACTCTGCCCTTGCGGCTCCGGCAGGCGCAGGTCGAGATCGTCGTGAAAGCGACGCAGATTGATGGCTGCCATCAATGCCAGGCATAGGAGGATTCCTATCGACTGTAATGTGAAAAGGATACCATATCCTATGGGTGTGCTGGCTGTGGCCCTGATTCCGATGTCGACAATCACACCCCCGCCGAGCTCGCCGAGACCGATAGCGACACCGCCGACCACCGCCCAGAGAGCCATAACCAAGCCGCTGATGTCGGGCCGCGCGGCGCGGACCATCATCCTTGCCATGCCGACGTTGAACACCCCTTTGCCGAATCCCATGATGAACACCGCCAGCAGGATCACCGCCTCAAGCGCCCTGACCGATGAGAAGGCCAGCAAACCGAAAGAGAGGCTGCAGATCATGCATCCCGCAGCCAGCACCCGCTTTTCGCTCAAGGCGGGGACGATGTTGAACAGCGAATTAAGCGCTATCATGCTGATCAGAACCCCGGCGCCCCAGTAGAGATTAAAACTCGTCGTGTGAGCGACGGACAGCTCAAAGACCTCCTGTCCGTAAGCCTCGAGCACGTATTCCTGCATGAAGAAGAAGAAATCGGCCAGCGCGAGAAAGGCGAACAGCAAGCGGGCCTGGCCGTTGTGCCAGAGGGCGCCGAAGACTCCTGAGAAACTTCGGTTGTTCGGCACGGCGGCATAGGCCGGTGCCGCCTTCTCCCGGCTCCTTGCCGGCCGCTTTTCCTGCCCCCAGACTCCGATCAGTGTCAGCGCGAATGTGCCAATCGCGGTGCCCAGAAAGATGAAGCGCATCACTTCCTGGTCGTATTCGGGCAGGAGCCATGCGTAAAAGGGGGCTGCGACAATGAAGCCGACAAGAGTGATAATCCAGACCGAGGTCAGCGCGCCGCCGCGCTGCTCCGGAGGGCAGCGGTCCACGATCAACGCGTGCAGGGCCATCGAGGAGAGCGCCACTCCCACGCCGATCATCAGCAGCGAAGCGATTGCGACCAGAGCGAAGAGGGTGAATCCACCGCTGTTTGCGAGGCCCAGCGCAGCGTCGGGCAGGAGCGGCAGGGGAAGGCAGCAAAGCGCCATGCCGATAAGGATATAGGGGACACGCCGCCTGCCGCGCAGGGGGCGCTCGTCGCTGCGGAAGCCGAAATACAGGGCGACGGGGGTGACGAGATGTTGAAGGCTGAGAATAACGCCGACCAGCACCTTGCTGATCGCGAATTCGACGATCATGATCCGGTTGAGCACGCCCACCAGCAGGATCACGAGGAAAGACGTGGCGAAGCGGACCAGGCTGAGGCGGAAGATTTCCGATTTTTTCACTATTTCACCGTGTCGGCAGCCCCCGATCTCGGCAGAGGCTAGCTCCCGGCGTGCCGCCTTGTCAATCCTCATACACCACCAATGCAAAACAGCCACTTGGCGGCGGCCTCGGCACCAGTTATGCTATTGAGGTTCCGGGTCGGCGGACTGTCCCGGCACAAAGGGGGACGGGATGAGGGAGAGGAGAGTGTGCCTCTCCTCAATGAATCACCCGATCTGGAATGTTTTAAAAAAACCCTGCGTAGTAGGTTAGGACGAGAGCGGAACCAGATAACTGATGACAACATCGAATTGAGGTGAACAGATGGCTGGAATTCTCGTTGAATTGACCGTAGCCAACTGGGATGAGGAAGTCGTCAAGTCCGACATTCCCGTAATAGTAGATTTTTGGGCTGCCTGGTGCGGCCCCTGCCGCGCGATCGCTCCCATCTTCGAGGAACTCAGCAACGAGTACGTGGGTCAGGCCAAATTCGGCAAACTGGACGTGGACAGCCACGGCGAGATCGCCAGCCGCTACGGCATCCACAGCATTCCCACGCTCCTCCTCTTCAAGGGCGGAGAGCTTGCGGACCGGGTGATAGGGGCGGTCCCCAAGCAGATGATCGAGGACGCGTTGAAGAAGCTCTTATAAGTCCCCCTTCCACCCCTGTACACCACCGGACCCCGGCGCCCCACGCCGGGGTCCACCTCTTTTTATCTTGCGGACAGTATTTCCGGCCGGACCCCCTTGTGGTATAAAACGACCGGAGGTTTCGCCCATGAAGTCCGAGGTAACAGACCTTTCGACATACTTCCCCCTTCTCGACGAGTTCGAGCATAAGAAGCTGTTCGATGGGATAACGGCGCCCTGGCAGGCGGTCGCCGCCATCGGCGGTTACCTGAAGGAGGCCATCGCCCGGGCGCGCACCGCACTTCCGACGGGCCGGCTGGACGGGCTCAGCCTGCAGCGTCGCCGGATGCGCGCCGAGGAGACGATCATTTATGTCACCCGGGTGGTGGAGGTGGCCGAGGCCATGGTGGTCGAGGGTACGGGGGTGGTCATCGGCGCCGGAGTAGTGCTCGAGCCCGGGGTGCTGATCAAGTCGCCGGCGATCATCGGCAGCGGGACGGAAGTCCGCCACGGGGCCTATTTGCGCGGCGACGTGCTCACCGGGGAGCGCTGCACCATCGGCCACGATACCGAGGTGAAGAACTCCGTATTCATGAACCACGCCGAAGCCGGCCATTTCGCCTACGTCGGCGACTCGATTCTCGGCTCCTACGTCAATCTCGGCGCCGGGACCAAGCTGGCCAATCTGCAATTGCGACGCGAGAATGACAAGCTGAATGAGAGGTTCCCGCAGATCCGGTTGCGCTTCGGCGACGAGGTGGTCGAGACCGGCATGGGCAAGCTCGGAGCGATTCTCGGCGACCACTGCGAAACCGGCTGCAATTCGGTCACCGCGCCCGGCGTGATGTGCGGAGCGCACTGCTGGATCGCGGCATGCAGATTCGTTAAGAAGGGCTATTACGCGCCGAAATCAATCGTCCACTGATTGCTCCCAGTTGGTTTATTTCAATCCTTTCAATCACTTAGCGCAGGTGCAAAGACCGCGCTAACGCCTTGTTGTGAAAAAAATCAAAATGTAGTATAATTGCTTGATTCTAAACACTATAATCTGTATGGTGTTGTTATAGAGTCTGCCATCGCTTTCCATGGCCGGGTATAGAGCCGAGGGATGTGTAATGAGTGACCAGGTCGAAGCCAGGCGCGAAACGCTGCCCATCTACTTTACCGAGGAAGACGCCGTGGTGCCGGTGATCAAGGTAATCGGCATCGGCGGCGGCGGCGGCAACGCCGTCAACCGGATGATTTCGAGTGATGTGCGTGGTGTCCAGTTCATCTCCATCAACACCGATCTTCAGGATCTGAAGATGAACACCGCGCCGGTGAAGCTGCAGATCGGCTCGAAGCTGACCAAGGGCCTTGGCTGCGGCTCCAATCCGGACAAAGGCCGGCAGGCGGCGCTCGAAGACACCGACAAGATCATGGAGGCTCTCGAGGGCGCCGACATGGTGTTCGTGACCGCCGGCCTGGGCGGCGGCACCGGGACGGGCGCCGCGCCGATCGTGGCCAGCCTGGCGGCGGAGCTTGGCGCTCTGACGGTTGCGGTGGTCACCAAGCCGTTCGTCTTCGAAGGGCGGGTGCGCATCATGCAAGCCGAGCGGGGCCTGCGCGAGCTGCACGAGTGCGTCGATACAGTCCTCGCCATCCCCAATGAGCGCCTGCTGCATACGGTCGACAAGGACACCCGTTTTCTCGACGCCTTTGTCCTCGCCGACGACGTCCTGCGCCAGGGCGTGCAGGGCATCAGCGACCTGATAACCATACCGGGCATCATCAACCTCGACTTTGCCGACGTGAGGGAAATCATGAGCGGCATGGGAATGGCGCTGATGGGCACCGGCATAGCCGAGGGCAACAACCGCGCCGTGGAGGCGGCTCAGCGCGCGATCTCCAGCCCGCTGCTGGAGGAGACCTCGATCGAGGGCGCGCGCGGCGTGCTGATAAACGTCACCGGCGGCCCCGACCTTTCGCTGCACGAAGTCAACACCGCGGCTCACATGATCTATGAGGCCGCCGATGACGAGGCCCACATCATCTTCGGCTCGGTGATCGACGAAGCGATGGAAGGCAAGATGAAGCTGACGGTGATCGCCACCGGCTTCTCGGGAGAGGGCCGCGCCCGCTTGGGCGAGAGCGACAACGTCACCCCTCTTGCCGCGCGTCAGCAAGGCATGAGCCGGGGCGGCGAGGCGGGAGCGGAGGCCTCGGCGGGCGGCAGCGGCACCTTCTACCGCAAAGGCGCGAACAATGAAGTGCCCGACGATTTCCTGCAGAGCAACTTCGCCGGGAAAGACTTCTCCGAGCTGGAGAGGCTAGACCCGCCCGCATACCGCCGGCGCAAAGCGGCAGATTAGCCAGCGCGCCGGACATCGCTCCCTGCTATCATGGAGCGATGACTTCGAACCACTACTACCAGCGAATCCGCGAATTATTGAAGCAGGAGCGCCACCTGCGCACTCCTGCCGCGGGCAGTGGAGCTTTATCGGTCTGCCTGGCGTATCCCAACAGCTATCGGGTAGGGATGGCAAGCCTGGGTTTCCAGGTCGTCCGGCGAATCTTCCAGGAAAATGGTTGCCGGGTGGAGCGCACTTTTCTCCCGCAGCCGGGCGTGGAGCGCGAGCTCAAGGCGGGCGGCGGCCTCGTCGGCTGGGAATCGCGGCGGCCTGCAGGCGGTTTCGATGTCCTGGCCTTCAGCGTGCCGTTCGAGAATGACTTTCTCAACATGGTGGGGATGCTGCAGTCGGCGAACATTCCGCCGCGCAGGGAGGAGCGGCACCAGGGCCATCCGCTGGTGATTGCCGGGGGCGCGGCGGTTTCGATTAATCCCTTGCCCGTGTCGGATTTTGTCGACGCATTCGCGCTCGGCGAGTCCGAGCGGACGTTGCCGCAGTTGATAGAGGTGGTCGGCAGGGATAGGGGAGAGCGGGCCGCCCTGCTGGCGAGCCTTGCCAAGATCGATGGGGTATACGTCCCGGCGTTGCATGCGAGCCATGCCGGGCGCCGTGTCCGGCCTCCGCGGTTGACGCCGGCCGACATCGCCTTCTCCGACATAGCCGCAGCCGAGGCTGAGTTTGGCGAGACCGTGTTAATCGAGATCGGCCGCGGCTGCAGCATGGGCTGCCGCTTCTGCTGGGCCGGGTGGGCTTGCAGGCCGCTGAGGCAACACGATATCGAGCAGATTCTCGCCGCAGTCGATGAGCTTCCTCCTGAGCTGGACAGGATCGGCCTGATCGCCACCAGCCATTACGACCACCCAGGTTTCAAGGACCTGATCAGCGGATTGCGCGAGCGTGGCAAGCGGATAACCACCTCATCGTTGCGCGTCGACGAGGTCGAGCCTGGGCTGCTGGCTTTCATGGCCGAGAGCGGGACCAAGAGCGTCTCCATCGCGCCGGAAACGGGTTCGGACTCGCTCAGGAAAGAGATCGGCAAGCGCTTCTCCAACGAGCTCGTGCTGGAGGCTGCCGCCCGCATAGCCGAGAGCGGCATGGAGAGGCTGAAGCTTTACTTCATCATCGGATTACCCGGTGAAACCGATACGGATATCGAGGCCATAGCCGCGTTGGCGAAGCGGATATTGGAAGCGGTCGGCAAGCGGACGGCGCTCAGCCTGAGTGTCAATTTCTTTGTTCCCAAGCCGGGCACCCCGTTTGGTGAAGAACCTCTGCCGGCGGAACGCGAGCTGCGGCGCCGGATCAAGCTCCTCCGCAAGTCGTTGGAGGGATTTCGCGGGCTCGAGGTGTCGTCGATGGCCCCCTGGGAAGCGGTGCTGCAGACGTTGTTGAGCCGCGGTGGCGAGGAGCTCGGAATATTACTGTCGGAGGCGGCGGCGAAGCGCTGGTCTCTGAGAGAATCGTTCAGGCAAGTGCCCGCAGATCTGCTGGAGAGATACGTTTACCGCAGTCTTTGAGATTTTATACCCTCGCCTTTCCTACTTCTTGAATTGTTGAAGAACGTTGCTCAGCTGTGCCTCGTTGACCTTGAAAAAGGGATAATTAGTGTCGCGCATGAGCGATTTCGCCGTGGGACGGTAAATGCTAAACGAGGCTGGAGCGGCGCCCTCGAAGATACCGTAGCCGTCGTAACCGAAAGGAGTCGGCACCGGAGGGTTGCCCTTGATCAGGTTTGCCCATTTCACCTTGGCCGGATCGGTTTCGATGGTGATGTTGACCATTGACGGTTCGGCGCCCGTATAGGTGGCGCCCGGATTGTAGGTGTACTCGTCCGCGAGGTTACCAATACTGTGTCCCAGCTCATGGGTGAGCACGGCTCCTCCCCTGAAATCTTCGGCTGACATGAGGACACGCCCGAAGCCGAAGACAGCGTTGGCCCGCATGGCGTTGAACGGGTCGTGAACCATGACAATCGGCACGGTGTAATCCGGGAGCGCGGAAGCCGCGATATTGCTCACCAGGTTGGCGTCAACCATACCGGATTGAAAGCCGCCGGTGGCATTGCAGTAAACTCCGAGAGCCGTGCTCATCTTCCACGGCTTGGAGAAGCCGTTGAAGCTCTGAGTGCCGTGCTTGGAACTCATCCAGTAAATGAATACATTGATCCGTTT